>NZ_QRUF01000040.1:361-562 GCF_003458415.1 Collinsella sp. AF25-2LB | reverse complement strand
CGGGGCCGCAGGGCATGGGGATGATCCTGCGTCCCCGCGCGGGCGCCCCCGGTTATCCAACCTCTTCGATAGGAGCTATTCCCATATGGCAGACATCGCATTCGAGAAGGACCTCTCCGTCACGGAGACCGGCATCGAGGGCCTCAAGGTCGTCGACCTGGCCGTCCACGGCGACTCGCGCGGCTGGTTCAAGGAGAACTG
>NZ_QRUF01000040.1:0-351 GCF_003458415.1 Collinsella sp. AF25-2LB | reverse complement strand
CGCGCGGCTGGTTCAAGGAGAACTGGCAGCGCGCCAAGATGACCGCCCTGGGCATCCCGGACCTCCGCGTCGTCCAGAACAACGTCTCCTACAACGACAGCCGCGGCGTCACCCGCGGCATCCACGCCGAGCCCTGGGACAAGTTCATCTCCGTGGCCCGCGGCTCGGTCTTCGGCGCCTGGGTGGACCTGCGCGAGGGCAGCGAGACCTACGGGAAGGTGTTCACCTGCACGCTCGACCCGTCCAGGGCCATCTACGTCCCGCGCGGCGTGGGCAACTCCTTCCAGGCCCTGGAGGACGGCACCGCCTACACCTACCTGGTGGACGCCCACTGGTCCCTCGAGCTCAAGA
>NZ_QRUF01000004.1:2054-134450 GCF_003458415.1 Collinsella sp. AF25-2LB | reverse complement strand
ACCTCGGGACGCTCTTACACCACGTCTGCGCGCGCCACCCTAAGGAGCCCTTTCCAGAGATGTCAGATGGCCTCAAACAGCCATAATCCAAAGGTCGTCTCAAACAACCAGTCATTTAAGAACGTCCCCAATGACTACCCATGCAAAAAACTGTACACCAGCATCCAAAGATGTCGAAAAATGTCGATTTTGGATGCTGGTGTACATGTTTGGGTCGTATGGGTTGGGGCCAGCCGACCGCAATAGAACGCTAGAGCAGGTTCTCCTGCGCCCACGCGATGATGTCGCTCGATTCGTAGAGTGGCTTGCCGTCGATGAACAGGCAGGGAACCTGGCGTTTTCCGCCGACGGCGATGAGTGTCTGCTCGGCATCGGTATCGGTCGAGATATTGCGCTCGGGAATGGTCACGCCGTTATCGGCAAGGAAACGCTTGACCTTTATGCAATACGGGCAGCCGGTCATAACGTACAGCGCGAGCTCATGATTAGTAGCCATGGGTCTCCAATCGGTTGAGGTTTTGATTGAAATACCCAAAGCCGCCGCGGTCTATGCGCGCGTCAACGACGACTCGATGGCCTGAACTAGAAACGCCGTGGCTCCGGTGCCGCATGGCTTGTCGTAGTAGTCGATAAAGCGCTGATCGGCGAGGTAGCCGTGGGCGAGCCCCAGATAGGCCTCGTCTTGGGGCTCGCTGCCCCAGTTGAGAGCTATCCAGCGGTGATGCATCGCGACGAGCTTGCGAGCCTCGCTTCCATCCGCATCGCCGTCGCCCATGGCAATCGAGAGCTGACCCAGAATAGCGCGTTCAAGTTCCTTCATGTCGTTCCATGTCTGAGGATTCATGTCCAGTAACGTTTCGTTTGCTGCATCGATAGCCTCATCGCCATAGCGCGACCGCGCCTCGGCACCGTAGCGCTCCTCGTTTTCCTGCACGGTGTGCCAGCGCTCCAGCTGTGGCAGCACGGCTCCCATGAGCGAGACGGCTTCGTCGAGCGACATACCGGTGTTTTGTGCCAGCCGCGGGGCACAATCTTCAATCATCGCCTCCATGGTGGTGTCGTAGGTGTACTTACCGTGGTCGTAGCACCACTTGCAGTAATGGTCGGTCGTGGCGCCCGTGGCGTCGGTGCCGCAGTCGTCGGGCGTGAGTATCATGCCGCAGCTCTGGCAATAGCGCTCGGGCATTTCGAGCAGATGAGACAGGGGCTCGCCGGTCACGGCGGCGATGAGCTTCATCATGTCGATGCCCGGTGTGACCTCGCCGCGTTCCCAACGGCTGACGGCTTGGCGTGTGACGAAGAGCTTGGTGGCGAGCTGCTCCTGGGTAAGGTGATGGACGCGACGGACAGCAATGAGCTTTTCTGCAAAGGCCATAGCGGTTCCTTTCTGCTGGTTGATGGCTTAAGCATACGCGGCAGCAGGTGCCCTTCCAAGCAACCGTTGGTTGCACGACGGGGAACCGCGGCGAAGAATTGCGCGCAACGCCCCACACCTCCATGCCGTACAATGACCGGCATGGAACCTATTGCACACATACATACCGATCTGCCGCAGAAGTTTGGCATTCCGCGCAACAGCTTTTTGGCGCCCCATCTGCAGGGACGCATCGTGTTTGAGCCGGAATTTGCCTCCAGTGCGGCGGTCGAGGGTCTGGACTCCTTCTCTCACCTATGGCTGCTGTGGCGCTTCGAAAACGGAACGCCCGGCGGCACGGCTAAGGACATAGCTGCCGATGCCAAGACGCAGGACAGGTCCGGCACCAACGCAAAATGGTCGAAAACCGTGCGCCCGCCGCGGTTGGGTGGAGCCAAGCGCGTGGGCGTGTTTGCCACGCGCAGTCCGTTTCGCCCTAATCCCATCGGTCTTACCTGCGTCAAGCTCGATCGCGTCGAGCTCACCGACAATGGTCCCATCATCCATGTGCTGGGGGCCGACCTGCGTGACGGCACGCCCATCTACGACATTAAGCCCTATATTCCATTTGCCGACTGTCACCCAGATGCGACGGGCGGCTGGATTGAGGGTACTCCGTGGCAAGAGCTCGACGTCGAGTTCCCACAAGCGCTGCAGGATATGGTCCCGCCCGCAAAGCTCCCTGGTTTGGTCGAGGTCCTTCGCCAAGATCCGCGCCGCGCGGGCAGCAAGCACGAGCCAAACCGCGTTTACCATTTGGCTTACGCCGGGCTTGATATATCGTTTACGGTCGACGGCGCCAGGTTGACGGTAACCGCCATCAACGACGCGCGGGACTAACCATCCGTCCGTATCCGTCAAAAACAACGCCTAACCCCGCTCCAAAACCGCCCACGCTGGTGGACAATAACGCCTACCAAAACAATCAACTTTGCACGGGAGTTCAGCATGAAATACGACTTTAGCTCGCTTATCGACCGCCACGGCATGGACTCCATCGCCGTTGACTCCTGGGGCGAGATCCCCGGTATGGCTCCGAACGCACCCGACGAGGGCTTCGACCGCATTCCCATGTGGGTGGCCGACATGAATTTTGCCACGGTGCCCACGGTCCAGGAGCATATCATTCAGCGCGCTCAGCATCCCATGTTTGGCTACTTTAACCCGCGCGCCGAGTACTTCGACCGCATCATCGAATGGCAGAGCCGCCGCAATGGCGTCGAGGGCCTGCGCCCTGAACATATCGGCTACGAAAACGGCGTGCTGGGCGGTGTCGTGTCGACGTTGCGCGCGTATGTCCAGCCGGGCGATGCGGTGCTGGTCCATAGCCCCACCTACATCGGCTTTACCAAATCCATCGAAGCCGCGGGCTATCGTATTGTCCACAGCCCGCTTAAGCTCGACGATCAAGGCGTGTGGCGTATGGACTTTGAGGACATGGAGCACAAGCTCGCCCAAAACCACATCCATGCCGCGGTGTTCTGCTCGCCGCACAATCCCTGCGGCCGCGTATGGGAGCGCGACGAGATCGAGCGCGCCATGGACATCTATCGCCAGCACGATTGCGTGGTGATCTCGGACGAGATTTGGTCCGATATCATCCTGCCGGGGCACAAGCATATCCCGACGCAGTCGGTGAGCGAGGATGCCCGCATGCGTACGGTTGCCCTCTACGCGCCCAGCAAGACGTTCAACCTGGCGGGCCTGGTCGGCAGCTACCACATTGTCTACAACGAGACGCTGCGTGACCGCATGTGCGCCGTGTCCGACAAGACTCACTACAACGAGATGAATGTCCTCTCCATGCATGCGCTTATCGGTGCCTATCAGCCGCAGGGCTACGAGTGGGTGGACGAGCTCAACCAGGTACTTGCCGGCAATATCGAGTACTTCTGCACGTATGCAGAAAAGCACTGGAAGGGCGTCGCGTTTTCACGTCCGCAGGGCACGTACATGGTGTTTCTGGACTGCACCGAGTGGTGCCGCGAGCATGGCCGCGATATTCAGTGGTTGCTCGACGAGGGGGCGCGCGTGGGCGTGGGGTATCAGGACGGCCGCCCGTTCCACGGGCCCTGCCACATTCGCGTGAATCTGGCGCTGCCGCTTTCGCGCGTGAGGGAAGCGTGCGACCGCCTGGACCGCTACGTTTTTAATGCACGGTAAGCGTGCGCTGCATGTGGGGCCTTCTGCCAAGTTGGCTAGAAGGCCCCGTGTGGTAAGGCATCTGTAACCATTGGGCGCAGACCTGCTGAGAGGCTTACTTTTCTTGAATCTGCTTGCCGCAAAGATGCTCAATTGTAATCTCGTAGAGCTGGACGCCCTTAATGTCCTTGGCGATTTCCTCTTCGACTTCTTCGGCAGAAGGGTAGTACTTAAGCGCGAGCTGGCGAACTTTATCTTCGATAAAAGCAGGGGTGTCATTCGCCAGGCGACAGCGGCCAAAGACCACGGTACTCATAACGTAGGGAGCCCAGTCACCGTCCTTGTACCACTCGTTGCCGTAAACGGTAAAGCAGACCTTGTCATCGCGCTTGAGTGAATCGACCTTGTGGCCAGCCTTGGCGCCATGGAAATAAATCTTGTCGTGCTCGGCGTCAAAGAAGTAGTTGACGGGAATGGCGTACGGGTAGCCATCGTCGCCGTTGACGGCAAAGACGCCGCGCTTGCAGGTAGCGAGCAGTTCGCGCGCTTCCTCGTCGGTGATGGCGCGTTTCTTTCGACGTAAGGGCCTAAACATCGTTGGCTTCCTTTCTGGTCGTGCGTGGTGGTTGAGCACAAACTATAGCGAAACGGATCCGTTTTTCTTGATGCGCGCGAGTATGTTTTTGAGCTTGTTAAAGTCGAGCGGTTTGGACAGATGGGCGTTCATGCCGGCATCGTGTGCCGCCTTGGCGTCCTCGGCAAAGGCGTTGGCGGTGAGCGCGATGATGGGGATATCGGCTGCATCGACCTTCTCGCTCAGACGAATCGCGCGGGTTGCCTCATAGCCGTCCATGCCCGGCATCATGATGTCCATCAGAATCGCATCGAAGCTGCCGGCGGGACGACCAGCGTATAGGTCGACCGTTTCGTTGCCGTCGGCGGCGCGAGTTACGACGATGCCCTCGCTTTCGAGTAGAGTCTGGGCAATCTCGGCATTGAGCTCGTTGTCTTCTGCCAAAAGGACGTTCATGCCGGCAAGCGAGCAGCTGTTTGTCTGCCTGCTCGCATCCTCTCTAGCCTGAGGGTTCTTGTCGATATCGAGCGGAATCTGGACGTTGAACGTACTCCCCACGCCAATCTCACTCGAAATCTCAATCGTACCGCCCATCAGTTCAATAAGCGACTTGACGATTGGCATGCCCATGCCGGTTCCTTGGAACTTACTGCGCGCATCGTCACCTTCTTGGGCAAACGGTTCATAGATATGCTTTAAAAACTCGGGAGCCATGCCAATGCCGGTATCCGAAACGCTAAAGCAAAAGAGCGCGCGCCCATCATCGAGTGGCTTGGTCTTTGAACTAAAGGTGACGGAGCCGCCGCGCTTGTTGTACTTGATGCTGTTGTCTAACAGGTTGATTATGATCTGTCGGATATGGGTGGGACTGCCGATCATGTATGGCCCCGTGGCGTACGGCAGACTATTGTCCTGCATTGTGATGCCGTTATCGGATGCGCGGAGCTTGCACAGCACCAGCGTATCGTCACAGAGCTCTTTGAGGTTAAAAGGCGCATGTTCCAGAGTTAGCTTGCGGTCTTCGATTTTGCCCATCTCGAGGATGTCGTTGATCAGCGAGAGTAGGTGATTGGCGGCAACACGCGCCTTGGCGCGGCTTTCGCGGGCGGCCTGCATGTCGCCGTCTTTCAATTCCTCAATTTCGATAAGACCCAGGATGCCGTTGAGTGGCGTACGGATGTCGTGGCTCATGCGCGTGAGGAATGCCGTCTTAGCGGCGTTGGCGGCATCGGCTTTCTGCTGTTCTTTCTGCGCGCGGTGAAGCGACCAGACAAGGATGACGATGCCGGTGAGCAAAATGCAGATGACGACTGCCGCAATGACGATGCGGTTGCGGTAGAGAAGTCGAAACGCATCCGATTCTTGCGCCGAGTACGATGTGGGGGAATAACTGCTTGCAGAGAGCGATTCGCCAGCATTGACGATGCCCTTATTAATGATTCCCAACAGCACGGGCTTGCCGCGCGAAATCAAACACGATAGCTGTGCCGTGTCGGTGAGCTCCTGTGTTTGGAAATCCTCGATATCGTAGGTGTCGCGGATGGTTTTCAAGCGCGTGCTGGGGACAATGATGCAACTTGCCTCCCCCTTATTGAGGGCTTCGCGTGCCTCGTTGTCATTCGGATACTCGGTTACCTTTGCGTCGGGGAATAGGTTTGCGAGCTCAAAACGGTTGACGATCGCGTCTGCTGTGCAAGCGATGTTCTTAAGGTCACTGTTCAGGTTGCTGCTGCTGTGAATGGCGGCTAGGGAAACCGTTCCCATCGGGTTTGACAGGATGACCCCTGCCTGCTCGGCAAGCCAGTAGTCGCGAAACAACGGTAGGGCGACATCGATGGTCCCTGTGGAAAGGGCTTTGGTCATTTGCTCGTTGTTCGAGAACGCTACTGTTGCAACCGTAATGCCAAATTTATCGTGCAACGTCGTCGCAAGCGATGCGAGCGAACCTTCCATTTCGCCGTCTTCGTCTTCGTTACAGTAGGGGAGTTTGCCCGTAATGTAGCCGAGCGTGATGGTGTTGTTGTTTGCTTTGAGCCAGGAACATTCGGGGCCGTTGAGCGATGATGAACCGCTGTTTTGGGCCGAGTAGTTAGATTTGACTTCGTCGATATAGCGTGGGTTGACGCGGGCGATTGCCGTCATGGCGGCATTGATGTCGTCCATCAGGTCGGGGCGGCTTTTGGGGACGGCAAAGTAGTAGTCGCTCGAACCAATGTAGAACATGGGGGAGGCGCTGGGCGACGAGGTCGTGTCGTTCATGATGATGGCATCGACCTCGTTGTTTGCGAGCGCGTCAAAGAGAACGGAGTTTCCGTCATACTCCCTGTATGTGCAGGCGATTCCTTCGTTGGTGAGCCACTGCTGGCCAACGAAGGTTTGCATAACGCCGGGGTTGCAGCCGATGGTAAGGCCTTGGAGCGCTTGGGGGTCACCCTTGGCCAGATCGTCGCGCTCGGGCTTGGCGTAGATGTAGTAGCGCTCAGTGCCCTCGGGGTTCGAGGAAAAGAGCAGCTTTTGGGCGCGTTCCTCGGAGTAGGAGATGTTGGGCATGAGGTCGATCTCGCCCGCCTCGAGCATGTCCAAAAGCTCGGTGAAAGTGCCGGAGACGTATTCGTACCGCCAGCCGGGCGTGTAGTACGACAAGGTCTGGAGGTACTCGTAACCCCATCCCGAGAGACGCTCGCCGGGGGTGCCGTCCTGGAAGCCCTCGTTGTTGACGAGCCAACCAACGCGGACCGTTTTGACCTGCTGATTGGTATTGGCGGCATAGGCGGGGGCGGGCATGATGGTGCTCAGTACGGCGAGCACGGCAAGCGCGACGGCCAAGGTGCGATATATAACTGAACGAAGGACAGCGGAAGCTCTCACATGCAATCCTAACGAATCGAGACATTATCGCATAAGGATACCAGCTCAGCCTGCCCAGTCGGCAGCTGCACCGCTAAACGGTCCCGTCCGGCAGTTGGGGACAGTCCCTTTCTGCCGGCACAAAAGGAACGTCCCTAACTGCCGGTTGCCTAACTGCCGGTTGTGGGACAATACCGAGCAAACGTGATTGGGCGTCTGGGGAAAAGGGGTCGCGATGAAAAAGCTGAGGACGCTTGCCGATGTTTTGCGCCAGGCCGGTTTCGTGCGTATCACGGGCCTGTTCCTCGTCTTCTATCTGCTGTGCTCGACGGCTGTCTGGCTGTCCGAGCCCACGACCCTTACGTTTGGCGATGGTCTCTGGTTTAGCTTTGAGACCGTCTCGACCATCGGCTTTGGCGATATCCCGGCCGAAACGCCGGTCGCCCGTGCTATTACCGTCGTCCTGAGCGTCATCAGCATCTTCTACATTGCCATGCTCACGGGTGTGGCGGTGAACTACTGCAATACGCTCATCAAGCTGCGCCAAAAGGACACCATGGCGCGCTTTATGGACGATCTGGAGCATTTGGAAGAGCTCGATCGTGACGAGCTCGCCGACCTGTCGCGCCGTGTGCGCGAATATCGCCGACGCCAACGCTAGAACGGGCGCCGCGCGTCACGACGAGGGGGACTGAATATGAATATCACGGTATACCTGGGCGCCAGCGTCGGCAATGACCCGGCGTTTCTGCCTGCGGTGCAAGAGCTGGGCAACTGGATTGGCTCCAACGGGCACGCGCTGGTATACGGCGGGTCCAAATCGGGCCTGATGGGCGCGCTCGCCGATAGCGTACTCGAGGCAGGTGGACACGTGACGGGCGTTGAGCCGAGCTTTTTTATAGAGGCCGAGTTTCAGCACGACGGCATCGATGACCTCATCGTGACGAGCGATATGGCCGAGCGCAAAGCCAAGATGATTGAGCTCGGTGATGCGTTCATCGCCTTTCCCGGCGGGACGGGCACGCTCGAGGAGATTGCCGAGGTCATGTCCGCGGTGTCGTTGGGGCACCTGAGTGCTCCGTGCATCCTGTATAACCTTGACGGTTACTACAACGACCTCAAGGCGCTGCTCGGGCACATGATTGATAAGGGGCTTTCGAGCCCGAGGCGCCAGCACGGCATCTACTTTGCCGACGATTTGCGCGAGATTGTCTCGATTATCAACGGATAAGTCTTGAGCCTGCCCCACTATGACTCCCAATGGTGCCGTTTGTGGCGCAGATGGTTGGCTTGTCTGGGCAACGCTCGCTCTACAATAAAACATAACTATGTCGACTTTGACCGCGGGAGGACCCGATGGACAACCTTGCCAAACCCACAAACCGCGTGCTGTTTTTAGTTAGCGTTGCCGTGACCGGTGCGTTCGCAGGTGCCGCGGTCTGGCTGTTCTTTTTTGCGATGGAGCACGGTATCGACTATCTGTGGACCGAGATCCCCCACATGCTGGGCGCGGCGTCGCCCGAACTCGCCAGCGGCCCGTTCGGTTTTCTGCCGTATCCGTTTTTCGTCTGCCTGCTGGGCGGCCTGCTGATCGGCCTGTACGAAAAGCTTACGGGCACCAAGACCGACGACCTCAACCAGGTGATGGCTAAGGTTAAGCAAGACGGGCGCTACCCGTACGACAACCTGGGCAAGCTTTCGCTCGCGGCATTGCTGCCGCTGCTGTTTGGCGGAAGTATTGGACCGGAGGCCGGCCTGACCGGCGTTATCGCGGGTCTGTGCAGCTGGGTCGGCGACCGCATGCGCCGCTTTGGCGCCGAGTTCAGGGAGCTCACGCTGTTGGGCACCCAGGCCGCGCTGACGGCGCTCTTTACCGCGCCCGTCTTTGGCTTTGTGGCGCCGCTCGCCGGTAGCGCCGACGGCCAGGGCGAAGACGCCGGCGATGGGTCCGCGTCCGGCGAGATCACCATCAAGCTGCCCAAGGCACAGAAGACGGTGGTCTACGGTATCGCGATCGCTGGCGGTCTGGGCACCTACCTGCTGCTCGGCCAGGTTATGGGCGGCGGCATGGGCATGCCCAGGTTCGAGGCCGCCGAGGTGGGCAACCTGGAGCTTGCCTGGCTCATCCCGCTGGCGTTGGTTGGCACCGTTTGCGGCTGGCTGTACTTTGTCTCGGAGCACGCGAGCGAGGCGCTGTCCCATGCAATAGGGGAGCGTCCTGTCGTCAAGGCCATGCTGGCCGGTCTGGCGCTCGCCATCTGCGGCACGGTCTTGCCCTACACCATGTTTGCCGGCGAGACCCAGGCCGATGTACTTATGGAGACCTACCTCACCATTCCCGCCGGCGTGCTTATCGCGACCGGTCTTGTTAAGGCCATGCTGACGCCCGCCCTCATCAACCTTGGTTGGCGCGGCGGCCACTTCTTCCCCGTTATCTTCTCGGGCGTAAGCCTGGGCTATGGCCTTGCCATCCTCACCGGCGCAGATCCGGTCTTTTGCGTCGCCGTCTGCACGGCATCGACGATGGGTGCGGTCATGCGTCAGCCTGTCATGGTTGTGGGCCTGCTGCTTATGTGTTTCCCACTCAAGGGTATCGTCTGCATGATCATCGCCGCAGCCATTGCCGCTGGCATTCCACTGCCCAAGCCGCTGCGCAAGTAGCGCGGCAGCGCGCGGTCAGTACAAACATCTCAAGTCCGGTGCGGGCGCTGTGTCACGGATTTGCGGGTGGACTGGATTTCGTTCGGTATCGGCGCTACTTCCAAATTGCAAGCGCGGCGGTGCCCAGTACGATGAGGACGAGACCGATGGCGCTGCGGCGGGAGAGTTTTTCGTTGAATGCCAGGCGCGCAAATAGCACCGATACGACAATCGATAGTTTGTCGATCTGCACCACGACACTCACCTGGCCTGCAGCGATGGCATAGTAATAGAGCAGCCACGATGCTCCAGTCGCGATGCCCGATGTTGCGAGAAATGTGAGTTCGCGCCGGTCAACGTGCGCGAACTGCTCCAGTTTTCCCTTGGCTGCCACGATTGCCCATGCCATAACCAGTACCACGCAGGTGCGGATTGCCGTGGCCAGGTTTGACTCGACGCCTTCGATGCCGATCTTGGCGAGGACGGAGGTGAGTGCCGCGAACACGGCGGCGCCGAGGGCGTAAGCGAGCCAGGTTCGGTCTTGCTGCTGCTCGGGTTCGGCGGACTGCTTCTTCTCGATCATTAAAAACGTGCCGAGGGTGATGACAGCGGTTCCCACGAGCTTAACCGCAAGGTTGCTCGTCTCGTCAAAAAGCGCGATGGCGACCAGCGCGGCGAGCACGGTGCTCATCTTGTCGACCGGTACGACCTTATTGACATTTCCGATGCTCAACGCCTTAAAGTAACAGATCCACGAAGCACCGGTAGCGAGTCCCGAGAGGACGAGAAAGAGCCAGGATCTGGGTTCGATGCTGCCAATGGTTCCAATGGATCCAGAAATGCCCGCCATTACCCAGGCGAAAACGAGCACCACGCAGGTGCGAATGGCCGTCGCGACATCGGAGTCGGTCTGCTTGATGCCGCATTTGGCCAAGATGGATGTGATGCCGGCAAAGAATGCTGACGCAAATGCTGCGACAACCCACGACACGGGTGCGGTGCCTCCTTGGATAATGGGTTTATCCTGCGAGTTTTATGGACATGAGGATACCGCCCCGCCATGAAGGTTTGATATGGCCGCGGCGAGACGGGGGTTATGTTCCGGGGAGCCATTTGGTGAAGGCTCGAATTGTCGATATGCTGTCGACTTCTCTTTGGTTTCCAAGATCTAAACGGCATGCTTCGAAGGGCGGCGGCGTTGTTGCTGCTTCGTCTTATCTAGTAAATGAGGTGGGGTGCCGCCCAAGTCCTTTAGCTGTCGATTACAGATCGCGTGCTCGATAGACCTTGGTGCTGACGGTGCAGCTGATTGCACATAGCGCGAGGGCCAGTACGGCAATTCCTGCGCACAGACCGCCAAGGACGGCAGGATCGGGATTCGCTCCGGCAATCGACATGAGCCAGTTGCTAATGGGGTTGGAAGAGCTCAGCATTGCCATGGTACCGCAGCCCATCAGGGCAAACAGGCCGACGGAAAGGCGCAGCGCCTCCATGTGTCCAAATCGAAAGAACAGCGGCTGCGCCAAAAACACCATCATGAGGGAGATGAGCATCGATGCTGCCGAGGCGATTGCGATCTCAAAGACGGTTTGTCCTGTCGAGGTCACGCCCGCACTGTTGAAGAGCGGAAGGACGATGATGTTCAAAAGCACGGCGGCGCAGGCCATGATGGCCGAGAAGACAACGATGCACAGGTAGCGGGCACAAATAATGTCTTTGCGCGAGAAGGGCAGCGTTGCCCGATAACGCTCCCAACTGTTTTGATTGTCGAAGCCGGCCAGCGAGCTCATGACCATGATGGGTGACATGGCACTGACCGCGCAGGCGCCGGCGCTCATGCCGGAATCGCCATCCGACGCGTTGGCGAGCGTCAGCACGACGAAGATGAACAAGCCGACGCCCGCAATGCTCGGGACAAGCGTGCGAACGATGGCGAGCTCGGACATAAAGGCGCGTTTCATTTCGAAGCCCCTTTCAGTAGGAGGCGAAGATAATCATCAATGGTTGCCCGATCGCAGGGAATCTCGGGGAAGGCTTCGAGCGCTTCGCGACGGTTGGGCACGAGCACGTCCACGCTATAGGCGTGGTGGGCGGCACGGGCGCCTTCGACGCAAGCCATAAGCTCGACGGCCTGTGTCTGGGTGCAGTGGGCGATGCCGGCGCGGTCAGTAATGTCCTCGCGCGGCAGGTCAAACACAATCGAGCCGTTATCGATGCAGATGACGCGGTCGGCGGCGCGATCGAGGTCGGACGTAATGTGGCTCGAGAGCAGCACGCTGCGCTGGCCGTCGGCGACAAAAGCAAGCAGCTCATCGAGCAGTTCCTCGCGTGCCATGGGATCGAGGCCCGCGGTGGCTTCGTCCAAAACGAGCAGCTTGGCATTGTGGCTGAGTGCACAGGCAAGCTGCAGTTTCATGCCCATGCCACGGGAGAGGTCCTTGACCTTTGTCTTGGAATCGAGGCCAAATCGGTTGATGAATCCGGCGAACGTTTCGCGGTCCCACGTGGGGTACGCCGGGCCTACGAGCGACTCGATCTGGCCCACCTTGAGCGTGGAGGGGAAGGGGCACGTGTCCAGGACAAGACCGACGCGGGAGCGTAGATGGCGTTGCGACTCATCGGGCGCGTCGGCGCCACAGCGCTGCCCAAACAGGTGCACCTCGCCGGCATCGAGCTTTATAAGCCCGAGCGCGGCTCGAATCGTCGTGGTTTTGCCGGCACCGTTGGCACCAACAAAGCCGACAATCTGGCCGGGTTCCACGGCAAGCGTGACGTCGCGCAGCGAAAAGCGGTCGCTTACAGTGCGTGAGATGCCTTTGAGTTCTAGCAAGTTTTGCATGGTATAGCCTTTCTTGCAGATGGCTACTGCATGGTTTCGGGGGCTACCAGGTCGAGCATCTCGTGCAGTTTGTCGCGCGTGACGCCCAGGGTTTCGGCTTGGCTCGCCGCTTTCGCAAGCAACTCTTCGATATGGCAGAGCTGACTTTCGCGCAAGAGTTCTTGGTTGCCCTCGGCGACAAAACAGCCTTTGCCCTGCACGGTGCAGATAAACCCAAGCTGCTCCAGGTCGGCGTAGGCGCGCTTGGTGGTGATGACGCTCACGCCAAGATCGCTCGCGAGTGCACGGATGCTGGGGAGTTTGGCTCCCGCAGCGAGCGTGCCCGATAAGATCTGAGCTTTGACTTGCGAGGTTATCTGCTCGTAGATGGGCTTGTCGCTCGAATTGGATAGGATGATGTCCACAGCGGCTCCTTAGCTGTTGGGCTACACGTGTATATAACCGGTAAGCACAGTATATATACACTATGCACAGTTATGCAAGAGGTAAATACGGATTGGGCCGGCTACCCAGGCCCCAACTGATGAATTTGTCCTGATAGGCGCTCTAAATCGGGATTTCGCGGCTACAATAGGGCGGTTACATCGACGTAATGCACTCAATGCAAGAAAGGATCCGCATGGCAAGCCTGTCGGATGAAATCTCGTCGCGCCGCACATTCGCGATCATCAGCCACCCGGACGCCGGTAAGACCACGCTTACCGAGAAGCTGCTGCTCTATACCGGCAGCATTCAGACCGCCGGTTCGGTCAAGGGCAAGAGTTCGGCCAAGCATGCCGTCTCGGACTGGATGGACATCGAGAAGGAGCGCGGTATTTCCGTCACCTCCTCGGTGCTGCAGTTCACCTATAACGGCGCCTGCGTCAACATCCTCGATACCCCCGGCCACCAGGACTTCTCGGAGGATACCTACCGTACCCTTATGGCCGCCGACGCCGCGGTCATGGTCATCGACGGCGCCAAGGGCGTCGAGGCCCAGACCAAAAAGCTCTTTAAGGTCTGTACGCTGCGTCACATTCCCATCTTCACCTTTGTGAACAAGCTCGACCACGAGGCTCGCGATCCGTTTGAGCTCATGGAAGAGATCGAGAATGTCCTGGGCATCAATACGTATCCCATGAACTGGCCGATCGGCAGCGGCCGCAACTTCCGCGGCGTGTTCGATCGTCAGACTCGTCACGTCATTGCCTTTGAGGGCGACGGCCACGCCAACGCCACCAAGAAGGTCGCCGAGGTCGAGGCCGAACTGGGCGATCCTTCCATGGACGAGCTCATCGGCGAGGAAAACCATAAGAACCTGATGGACGACATCGAGCTGCTCGATGGCGCTGGCGACGAGCTCGACTTGGATGCTGTGGCCTGCGGCAAGCTGAGCCCGGCGTTCTTTGGCTCGGCGCTCACCAACTTTGGCGTGGAGCCCTTCCTCAAGGAGTTCCTGCGTCTGACCCCGACGCCGCGCGCCTATACCGATACGCTCACCACCGAGCCGGTCGATCCCTGCCGCGACGACTTTAGCGGCTTCGTGTTTAAGATTCAGGCCAACATGGACAAGAACCACCGCGACCGCATCGCCTTTGTGCGCATTTGCTCGGGCAAGTTCGAGCGCGGCATGGACGCCTTCCACGTGCAGGGCAACCGCAAGCTCAAGCTTGCCACGGGCACGTCGATGATGGCCGATGACCGCGCCATCGTGGACGAGGCGTACGCGGGCGATATCGTGGGCCTGTTCGACCCGGGTATCTTTAGCATCGGTGACACCGTGTGCTCCGGCAAGCGCCACGTGCAGTATCCGCAGATCCCGACGTTTGCCCCCGAGATGTTCGCCCGCATTACGCAGGTCGACACGCTCAAGCGCAAGCAGTTCGTCAAGGGCATGGAGGAGCTTGCCCAGGAGGGTGCCATCCAGATCTTCCGCGAGCTGGGTGCCGGCATGGAGAGCGTCATCGTGGGTGTGGTCGGCGTGCTGCAGTTTGAGGTGCTCGAGCGCCGCCTCAAGGCCGAGTACCGTGTTGAGGTTCGTCGCCAGCCGCTGCCCTATACGGACATCCGCTGGATCCAGAATGACCCCGACACCATCGATATCCCGGGCCTTTCGCTCACGCGCGACACGCTGCGCGTCGAGGACATGCGCGGCGGTAAGCTGCTGCTGTTCACGAGCCCGTGGAACGTGGATTGGGCAACCGACCACAACCCCGACCTTATCCTGTCGGAGTTTGGCAACGTAGCGTTTTAACGCATCGGCGCGGTGGCCCTGTGGGGCTGCCGCGCCATTTACTTGCCTGATGCCGTGTGAGCGGCTATCATACCCACCGTCGTCTCAAGACCGAGACGTCCGAGCAGTTCGGGTCCGATATCCTGCTCGTTAAACCTAAAACCAAAGGAGTACATAATGATCAAGAAGGTCATGGAGGACTACAAGGTCCTGTTGCGGAGCATTCCCGCGGCAACGGTTTCGCTGTTTTTCGTGAGTGTCATCATGATGAACCTGCTGGCCAACAAAGAGCTCATCAGCCTGCCGTATCTGGCACTCGATTGCGGCTTTGTGGTGAGCTGGGTCTCGTTTTTGTGCCAGGACATGATCTGCAAGCGCTTTGGCGCCAAGGCATCCATCAAAATCTCCATCCTCGCGCTACTGGTCAACCTGGCCGTGAGCCTGTGCTTTTGGGCATGTTCGCTCACGCCCGGCATGTGGGGCGCCTACTACGACACGGGCATGATCGAGGTCAACATCGCCCTTAACGCCACCATCGGCGGCACCTGGTACGTGGTGCTGGGCTCTTCGCTGGCAATGCTCGTTTCTGCCGTGGTTAACTCCACGCTCAACCAGTCGCTCGGCCGTATGCTCAAGAAGAATAACTTTGCGAGCTTTGCCTTCCGTTCCTATGTGTCCACGGGTGTTGGCCAGTTTATCGACAACCTGGTCTTCGCCATCGTGGTGAGCCACACGTTCTTTGGTTGGACCTGGGTGCAGGTCCTCATGTGCTCGCTGACCGGCGCTGTTGCCGAGCTGCTGTGCGAGGTCTTCCTGAGCCCCGTGGGCTACAAGGTCGTGCGCGGCTGGGAGCGCGAGAATGTGGGTTCCGAGTACCTCGAGCGCCACGCAACCGCCTAAGGAGCAAGTATGCGGGTTTTGATCACGGGCGCTTCGGGCGGTATCGGAGCCGCGTGCGTGCAGCGCTTTTTGGATGAGGGCCACGAGGTCGTGGGCTTTGATCTGCTGTCGCCGGCGATCGAACACGAGCGCTACCGCCATCTGATCGTTGATGTCCGCGAGCCGGACTCGTTTCCAAGCGACCTTGAGCCTCAGGTAATCGTGAACGTTGCCGGTACGCAGGATTCGGCCGACGACATCGCCGCCAACCTGTGTGGCACCATCAACGTGACCGAGCGCTACGCCTTTGTGGGGGAGGGGCTCGCCGCCAAGCCTGCGCCGGCTATCAAATCCGTGGTCAATGTGGGGTCGGCGAGCGGACATACGGGATCGGAGTTTCCCGCCTATGCCGCCAGCAAGGGCGGTGTTATCGCCTACACCAAGAACCTTGCAAACCGCCTGGCACCGCAGGCCATCGCCAACAGTGTGGACCCGGGCGGCGTTATAACGCCGCTCAACCGTTGCGTGATGGAAGACGAACACCTGTGGAACCAGATTATGGAGCTCACGCCGCTTAAACGCTGGGCCACCGCCCAAGAGATCGCCGAGTGGATCTACTTTGTGGGCGTGACCAACCGGTTTATGACCGGGCAGAGCCTGTTGATCGATGGCGGCGAGGCCGGCCGCACGCAATTTATTTGGCCCGAATAGGAAACGCGCCCGATGGAAAGCCGTCGGGCGCGTTTTTGATGTATCGATTTTTAGCCGAGGCAAGCCCAGTTGACGGGGGTCGAGCCGTGCTGTTCGAGTAGCCGATTGGCAGTAGAGAAGGGGCGCGACCCCATAAAGGCGGGGAGTTCTGCCGTGGCACGGTTGGCCGAAAGCGGCGAGGGGTGCGTGGATGCCAGGCAGAACTTGCCGGTTGCCTTGCCCGCGCCGGTCGCGGCGAGCTTACCATCGACCATCTGCTGGGCAAAGCGGCCCCATGCCAAAAAGACGACCGGTTGGGGCAGCTGACAGCAGCGTTCGATAATGTAGTCGGTGAGCGTGCTCCAGCCCAGTTTGGCGTGCGAGTTCGCGGCATGCTCGCGCACGGTGAGCGTAGTGTTGAGGAGCAGGACGCCCTGTTGTGCCCAGGGGGTTAGGTCTCCCGTGGCGGGAATGGGGCAGCCCAGATCGGCTTTGAGTTCCTTATAGATGTTGCGCAGACTCGGCGGCAACTTGGTTTGCGTCGCGGGGACCGAGAACGACAACCCCATGGCCTGGTTGGGTCCGTGATAAGGGTCTTGACCCAAGATGACAACTTTGACCTGGTCGGCCGGCGTGTAGGCGAGGGCATTGAGGATGTCGTCTTGTGCCGGGTAGATGGTTTGCTTGGCACGCAAAAGGGCGATGCGCTCGAGCAGCTGGTTCGTAGTTTCACGTACCGGCCGCGGCGCATCGCTCAACCAAGTTGCTATGTTGCGGTCGCGGGTTGCGGTGTCCATGGGGCTCCTTTATGGCAGATGCTCTGTTGACATCTATTGTAAAGGCGTCTGGAGATCTTTATGCCGCGGCTGCATAAGGAGTGGGGTCTACGAGACGTGCTCGGGCGCTCCTGCCATGCGGGCCTGTCCATGTGCACGAAGGCGCGGAAGCTCGACGGTTGCCACCATGACGCCGGTGAGGATGAGGGCGGCGCCAAAGAAGGCGATGGGACTCAGGACCTCGCCGACCAGGAAGAACGAGAAGACGGCGGAGCAGACCGGCTCGAGCGAGAAGGCGAAGCCGGTAGTCTCGGCGGGCACGTGGGGCTGCACGAGCGTCTGGGTGATAAAGCCGTAGGCAGAGCAGATGAGTGCGAGGGCAACGACGACCACGATCTCGCTGGGCGTACTGGGAAGCGTGAAGCCGCCAAAGGTGAATGCGGCGATGCCCGAGAACAAGCCGCCAAAGCCCAGCTGCCAAACGCCCAGAGCAAGCGGATCGACTTCTTCGACAAACCGCTTGGCGACAATGATGTGTCCAGCGTAGATAAAGGCGGAGAGCAGCATGATGAGCGCGCCGGGATTCAGACTGGTAAAGTCGGCGCCCGAGAGCAGCAGCATGCCGCAGGTGACGATGGCCGTGCCGATGAGCACCTTGCGCTCGGGGGCGCGACGCAGCAGGGCGGCGTTGGCAAACGGCACGATCACGACCGTCAGGCTCTGCAAAAAGCCGGCGGTGGAGGCGGAGGTGAGGCTGGAGCCCAGGCACATGCAGGTGAGCTCGGTTGCCATAATGGCGCCGATGATGGCGGCGCGGACCATAAGGTTACGGTTGATGCGCAACGCGTGCTTGTGGAAGAGCAGCAGGCAAGCCGCAAAGGCGATGATGCAGCGCAGCGCGACGATGCTCGTGGCGTTCATGCTGTCCATGCCGATCTTCATAAGGGGATACGAAAAGCCCCATGCGACGGGAACGGAAAATGAGAGCGCGATTGCTTTTTTGCGATCCATGGGACTCCTTTTGTTACAGAACGGTTTCGCAAAAAGGATTCTGCTCCCAGATGTGGATGTAGTAAAGCGAATGTATCTTCAGTATGATTAAGAAATGCTAATGTTGACAGAAAAAGCCCTGGCAAAACGTTTTACGGCAACATCGATGGGGAGGCACGATGGCATCGCGGTATCAGATTGTATGTATGGTGGTCGATTGCGGCAGTCTGAAACGTGCGGCGGACGAGCTGGGCTATACGCAAAGTGCGGTGAGCCAGGCCGTCAAGGCGCTCGAGCGCGAGCTGGGTACCACGCTTATCGAGCGCGGTAAGCAGGGTGTGTCGCTTACGCGCGATGGCAAGCAGTATCTGCCGTATCTGCGACAGATCGTAACTGCCGAGGCCGAGCTTGAGGGCAAACGTCAGGAGTTGCTGGGACTCTCCTCGACTGATATTCGTATCGCGACGTTTACCAACGTGAGTCGTACCGTGCTGCCGCGTGTGATCCGCGACTTTGGTGCGCTGCACCCGGGCGTACGCTTTACCCTCAAGCAGGGCGATTACACGCGCAACGCTCAATGGGTGCACGATGGCGTGGTTGACTTTTGCTTTACGGCGCGCGGGTTTACCGCTGGGCTCGAGAAGCGCGTGGTCTATCACGACGAGTTGGTGGCATTGTTGCCGACCGCGCATCCGCTGACGGCAAAGGAAAAGGTGACACTTGCCGACCTGGCGTCCGAGCCGTTTGTGCTGCTGGATGAGGGCGAACAGAGCCTGGTGCTCGATGCATTCGCGGCGCATGGGCTGTCGCCACACGTGACGAGTGAGGTAACCGACGACTACACCATCATGGCGATGGTGGAGGAGGGCCTAGGCGTGAGTATGCTGTATCGTCGTACCGTTGAGGGCATGCGGGCCGATATTCGTGTACGTCCCATCGTGCATGCTCCCTCGCGCGACGTGGTGGCAGCTTGGCGTAGCTGGGATACCATGCCTATCGCCACGAGGCGTTTTATCGACTATATGAGCTCGCATATTGTCAATTAATGACTGGCGTGGTGTTGAGTGCGGTGTTTAGCGGGCTGTCGCTTTGGCTTGGGTGGCGCGATAGGTGCGTGCCGGGTGGCAAAGTAGTACCGCCACGACCATAAAGAACGCCGTGGTGCCCAGGCTGATGGGGTAGACCATCATAATGTTCGCAAAGGTGCGGAAGTGCGGGAACACGCAGAATACCCAATAGAAGCGGATGCCGCAGACGCAGATCATGGTGATGAGGGCGGGCGTGAGCGAGATACCAAAGCCGCGCAGGTAGCCTGACATGTTTTCGTAGAACATGCTAAAGGCATACGCCGGGAAGATCGAACACACGCGGATATAGCCGATCGAGACGATGTTGGGATCGCTGTTAAAGAGCGACAAGATCTCGCGCCCCAGGCCGACAATAACGATAATCGTGGTGAGTGCAACGATACCGCCTTCGACCAGGCAGACCTTGAGCGTTTTAGTGCAGCGGCCGATCTGGCGGGCACCGTGGTTTTGTCCCACAAAGGTAGTGCAAGCCTGGCTAAAGCTGTTGAGCAGGTTGTAGCACACGTACTCCAGGCTCATGGCGGCGCTCGATGCCGCCATGACCTCGGTGCCCAAGCTGTTGATGGCGGACTGGATGATGATGTTGGCGACGGCAAACACGGCGCTTTGGATGCCGGCGGGCAGGCCGATCTTGACGATGCGCTTGAGGGCGACGGGGTCGATGGCCAGGTCGCGAAGGGTGACGCGGACGACGGAGTCGGTCTTGAGCAGGCGAATAAAGAGCGTAGTGGCGCTGACGGTGTAGGCGATGGCGGTGGCGATGGTGACACCCGCGACGCCCCAGTGGAGTACGGGGACAAAGATGAGGTCCAGACCAATGTTGAGGACGGTGGATACGGCAAGCGCCTGCAGCGGCATGCGGGTGATGCCGACGGAGCGGAAGATCGCGGCCTCAAAGTTGTAGAGCAAGATCGAGGGCATGCTGAGCAAAAAGACGCGCAGGTAGAGCGAGGCGAGGGGCATAGTCTCGGCGGGAACGTTGAGCGCGGCGAGCATGGGCTCGGCAAAGATCTCGCCCAGAGCGATGACGACAAAGCCCACAAGTGCCATAAGAATCGAGGTATGGACGGCGCGTTTGACCATGTTCTGATCGTTGCGGCCGATAGCATTGGCGATGACCACGTTGGAGCCAAGCGACATGCCGATAAACAGGTTGAGCATAAGACTGGTAAGCGGAACATTGGAGCCGACCGCCGCCATGGCGAGGGTTCCCTGGTCGCCCGAGAAGTTACCGATAATGACCGTGGCGATGAGGTTCGACAGCTGCTCCAAGATGCTCGTGGCGGCCACGGGGAAGGCGAACAGGGGAATATTGCGCCACAGCGATCCGGTGGTCATGTCAATATGCTTAGATACGGTATCAGCCATACGCTCTCAATCTCTAACGTGCTATATCGTGCTTATTTGCGCAGACGATGATACTCCTAATCGCCTAGTCGTTGGGGGCGTTCTTAAACGATTAGTCATTCAAGAACGTCCCCAATGACTAGGTGGGGAAGGCGTGCGACAATGGTGGGCGTTGTGTTGTTCGCGCTAAGGAGTTGCCATGTTGTTGTGTCCCGTTTGCCATGAGCCGTTGGTGGACGACGAGCGCGGTGCTGCATGCGCGGGCGGACACCGGTTTGACCGTGCGCGCGAGGGCTATCTATATTTGCTGCGCTCGTCCAAGAGCGGCGACTCCATGGGCGATCCCAAGTCGCAGGCACGCAGCCGTCGTGACTTTCTGAACCGTGGATACTACGCGCCGTTGCGCGATGCGATGGTCGAGCTGGTGCGCAAACAGGTGTCTGGACGTGCAACGTCTGCGAATGGCTCCATGACGCTGCTCGATATTTGCTGCGGCGAGGGCTACTACACCAGTGTCATGGGCGCGGTGCCGGGCGTGGATGCTTACGGTTTCGACCTGGGCAAAGAGATGGTGCGCCTGGCCGCCAAGCGCGGCGATGCGACCTATTTTGTGGCCAACATGAAGGATGTCCCCGTGGCCGATGGCGCCTTCGATATGGTGACCGAGCTCTTTGCTCCCTTTAACGAGCGCGAGTTTGCTCGCGTGCTGGCGCCCGAGGGCTCGCTCTACACCGTGGTGCCGGGTGCCCATCATCTCTTTGGGCTCAAGGAGGTACTCTACGACACGCCATATCTCAACGACGAAAAGCTGCCGAAGACTACGGAGCTTAAGTTGGTCGGAACGCAGCGGGTGTCTGCGAACATTACGCTCCAGACCCAGGCCGACATCGAAGCCGTATTTCAGATGACGCCCTACTACTACCGCACGCGCCCTGCCGACAAAGAGCGCCTGGCAAATCTGGACACCCTTCAGACCGATATCGACTTCATCATCGCCGAGTACCGTCACAGCTAACACCTACCAAATAGGGACAGGTTTATTTTGGTAGGTTTTATCTGGGCAAACGTAAAGGGCCGACCGCGTTGCTGCGCAATCGGCCCTTTTAGTTACTTGGCTGCAGAGGCTATGAGAAGTGAGCGCTTACAGGCGGTCCTTGTTTTCGGCCTTAACGGCGTGTGCCTGCTGAACAAAGAACAGGTCGTACACCACGAGGACAAAGGCGCCGATGTTGACGGCGCTGCCGCCGAGCGCGGGAAGCGTGAGCACCGCCTTGGCAAGCGTGGCGACCGCGGCAACAATACCGAGCTTAAACGCGCCGTCTACCTGAGAAGGTTTGTTGGCACCCTTGATGCCCGCAACGCCGGCGGCCAGATCGACAACGCCCTTGGCGATAATCACGGCCGCGGCGAGCATGGCGTTCGATCCGTAGGTGGACTCGAGCTTGCCGGTCGCGATGCCGGCGATTCCCATGATGAGACTGGCGATGCCCAGAACAAAATAAATCAGGGCAAGGATTTTGAGTGTCTTGCGAGCGGCGCTCATAGCTGGTCCTTTCGATGCGGGCGCGGAGAATCTGTCGCACCCAGGTTGCGGCACATATCGTGAAGCACATTGTAGTTCAACGGGGCGATGCATGCGTTTGAAAGCGTTTCTTGCCTGCACGGTCCAACCTTTCAAAAAGGAAAGCTGGGCGTAAGTCAAATCGATGGCAGCTCATGTACGGCGCTGCGATGATGAAGGCGTAACAAGGAGTTGGTCTAAGGAGGAGCCATGATGTACGGAACAGGGCAAGTGCGCGAGCCGCGGTCGTTGGGAAGGCGCATGAGCGATTCCGTGATCGCTGCCGTATGCACGGGATTGATGGCGGTGCTTTGCATTGGGATGCTGTGGGCCATGTCGCATGTGGGACAATAGCGGACGGTTGAGTGCCGACAGGGGCGGCGCTCACGTATTCATTTTGCTTGTGAAGGAGTGTCCATGGGCGTCATCGATTCCTTTTCTGTTGCTCGGGCCGCGGGGCTTGAGCTGATCGGGAAGCCCGAGGGCCTCACGCTCACCGACGGCGCGATGGAGCTGCGTGCCGATTTTGCCCGTATGCTTCCAAGGCTCAAGCAGGGCCGTCTGCAGCAAGAGCTGCTGGTGAAAGCTGCGCGCACAAAAGGCGTCGAGCGCCCATGGGCGATTGACGCCACGGCAGGCTTTGGCGAGGATTCGCTGCTGCTGGCTGCCGCGGGCTTTGCCGTTGATCTGTATGAACAGGATTGCGTGATCGCGGTGCTGTTGCAGGATGCCTTGGATCGCGCGGCGGATGACCCGGCGCTTGCGACAGCCGTGGCACGCATGCGCTTACATGCCGGCGAGGACAGCATTGCCGGTCTTCGCCATACAGCTGAGCTGATAGGGCGGGGCGAGCTCGCGGCTCCCGACGTGGTGTATCTGGACCCCATGTTTCCCGAGCGCACCAAGAGCGCGGCGGTTAAAAAGAAGTTCCAACTTTTGCATCATCTGGAACAGCCGTGTGCCGATGAGGAGGCGCTGGTCGAAGCTGCGCTTGCGGTGCACCCGCGCAAGGTCGTTATCAAGCGGCCGGTGAAGGGGCCGCTGCTTGCCGGCGTTAAGCCGAGCTATCAGCTTGCGGGCAAGGCCGTTCGTTACGATGTTCTGGTGCCGCCGCGCCCGTAGCTTCCGTACAACGGCTGGCACTCCGTCAGTGCTGTGCCGATGCGGGGTCTATTTCCAAGGGTGCGACGTCAGGTGCCAGCCGCCGCAGTATTCGCATTTGTAGCAGGCCAGCCCGCGACGTCCGCGGTTTTCGCAGTCGGCCATAACTGCCTCGGCCTCGGCGCGCGTGTCGTAACGGTTTTTGCGTTCGCACGACTTGTAGCGCCAGGCCTCATCGCGCTCGGCGTCCAGGGCGTCGCGGCGCTCGTCCTCGCGCGCAAACAGGTCGCTCATATCGCCGCCCGTGGCAGCGCCCAAAAACTCGCTTTTGGCCTTTGACCAGGCGGCTCGCTTTTTGCTTCCCATCTGCTTCGCGCCCTTCTCCAAACGTTGGTATCATTGCTCAATCAAAGTGATACCAATAAACGTGAGGTCGCCGCGTGATGATCAGAAAAACCCTCGATACCGACATTCCCGCTGTCATGGCTATCTACGACGCCGCCCGCGCCTTTATGCGCGCGCATGGCAACGCCACGCAGTGGCCCGAGGGCACGCCTTCTGCCGAGCAACTGGCTGCCGATATTGCCGCTGGTGGCAGCTATGTGTGCGAAGTCGACGGTCGCGTGGTGGCGACGTTTGCCTTTTTGCCGGGCCCGGACGAGTGCTATGACGTCATCGAGGACGGTCAGTGGCACAGCGACACTCCGTACGCCGTACTGCACCGCGTGGCGTCCGACGGCACCGTGCACGGTATCGCGGCCGCGATGTTTGCCTTTGCCAAGGAGCGCGCCGACCACCTGCGCATCGATACGCACCAGGACAACCTGCCCATGCAGGGAGCCATTGCCAAGGCCGGGTTTAAGCGCGCCGGTATCGTATATGTGTCGGACGGTACGCCGCGTGTTGCGTTTGACTGGCTGCGCGAGGCGTAAGAGCGACGCCTCATATCAATAATTCATGCGAACGAAACTGGCCCAGGTGGGGTCATTTTCGTTCGCTGTGCTGATTTGCAAGCCGGCTTTCGCAAGGCGCGAACCTACGAAAATCGCCGCGCGGCAACGCGGGGCGATGAGCTCGGTCGGGGGATAGGGCCCGCTTCGCCCGCCGGCCCGTAAATTGTATCATCCAGTGTGGAACGAGGGTGCCCGTTGCCGCGTGCGATGGGCTTGCAATAAGAGGAGAGCCATGTCGAAGCAAGCGGTCGCTGGAATCTTGGCGCATGTCGATGCCGGCAAGACCACGCTGGCCGAGGCCATGCTGTTTAACGCGGGCCGCATTCGCAAGCGCGGCCGCGTTGACGATGGCGACTCGCATCTGGATACGAACGAGATTGAGCGTGAGCGCGGTATCACGATCTTCTCGTCGCAGGCTGTGCTCGACCATGGTGACACCCACGTTATGCTCGTGGACGCTCCCGGCCATGTCGATTTTTCTGCCGAGGCGGAGCGCACGCTGCGTGCCCTGGACTACGCGATTCTGGTGGTAGGCGCCAACGATGGCGTACAGGGGCACACCGAAACCCTGTGGCGCCTGCTTGCGCGCTATGACATCCCGACGTTCATCTTTATCAACAAGATCGATTTGGAGAATCCCGGCCGCGATGTTTTGCTGGCACAACTTGGGCAACGTCTTTCTGAGGGGTGCCTGGATGCCAACGAACTGCTGGCGGGTGGCGCCGTTCAGGAGGACGCTGCTGCGTTGGACGAAGCGGCGCTCGAGGAGTTTCTTGAGGCGGGTGAGCTTTCCTCCGCGACGCTGTCGCGCATGGTTGCTGAGCGCAAGCTCTTTCCCTGCTTTGCCGGCTCGGCGCTCAAGGACCAAGGTGTGGACGAGCTGTTGGATGGTATATGCGCGCTGATGCGCGAACAGGCGTGGCTCCCGGAGTTTGCCGCCCGCGTCTATCGCGTCAGCCGCGGGGACCGCGGCGAGCGCTTGGCTTGGGTTAAAGTGACCGGCGGCACGCTGCATGCCAAACAGGTGATTAACGGACGTTCCGGTGCCGAGGCATGGGAGCAGAAGGTCGATCAGGTACGCATCTATAACGGCGAGAAGTATGAGCTTGCCCAAGAAGTTGCTGCTGGCGGCATTTGTGCCGTGACGGGCCTTGCGCACGTTCGCCCAGGGGACGCTCTGGGCGCGGAACCCGCGTGCGATGCGCCCGTCATTGCGCCGGTCCTCACCTATACGGTGCTTCCGGGCGAACACGATGTCCACGCGGTGTTCAAAGCGCTGACTGAGTTGGCGGACGAAGATCCCATGCTCGGCGTAGGCTGGAACACCCATCTTGAACAAATACATCTGCAGCTTATGGGGGCGGTGCAGCTCGAGGTCGTGCAGCGGGTGTTGGCCGATCGCTTTGGCCTTTCGGTTGCGTTTGAGTCTGGCGGCATTCTCTATAAGGAGACTATTTCGCAGCCGGTCGAGGGCGTGGGCCACTTTGAGCCACTGCGCCACTATGCCGAGGTGCATCTGCGTCTGGAGCCGTTGCCGGCGGGTTCGGGCGTGCAGTTTGGCACCGTGACCTCGACCGATGAGCTCGATCTTAACTGGCAGCGTCTGGCACTCACCAACGCCATGGAGCGCGATCACCTGGGCGTGCTGACCGGCTCGCCCATCACCGATGTGCGCATTACGCTCACGGGCGGCCGTGCGCATGCCAAACACACCGAGGGCGGCGATTTTCGCCAGGCCACGTACCGCGCGATTCGCCAGGGGCTCATGCAGGCGCGTGAGGCTGGCGCGGCGGTGCTGTTGGAGCCGTGGTACCACTTTGAGCTCGAGGTGCCGGGGGAGTGCGTGGGCCGGGCGCTCTCGGATGCCACGCGCATGGGTGCCGAGTACGAGCCACCGACGATGACGGGGGACCGGGCGAAGCTTGTGGGTCGCGTGCCGGCATCCGAGGTGCAGGACTATGCCCTGGAGGTAGCTGCCTACACGAGCGGTCGCGGGCATCTGTACCTGGAGTTCGCCGGCTATGCGGCTTGCCATGATGCCGAGCGCGTAATCGAGACGGCCGCCTATGAGCCCGAGGCCGATCTGCCCAACACGCCCGACTCGGTCTTTTGCTCTCACGGCGCTGGTTACACGGTCAAATGGTACGACGTACCCGCCGCGGCGCACGTAAAGATCGATCCCGCCACCTTCCGCCCCTGGCGAGCAGCAGACGCCGAGTTTTTCGGCCACATGTGACAGAGGGGCAGCCCCTTTGTCAGATTCAGTTGGTATAACTCGGTATAAGTTGGTATAACTGTTACCAGGATTTACCGATCCGAGGAGGCCGACATGAATCCAAATCCCTTTAAGCCAACGGCAGGCAAGCGGCCTCCGATGCTCATCGGTCGAGAGTCGGTCATCGAAGATTTTGAGGAAGGACTCGACAACGGCGCCGGAGCGCCGGGTAGGCTCATGCTCATTACGGGAAACCGCGGCTGCGGCAAAACGGTTCTCCTGCGGGAGCTGCAACGTCTAGCCAGCGAGCGCGGATGGGCGGTTATCTCCGATTCCGCTTCGCTTGGCTTATGCGACCGCTTAGCCGACGCGCTTCGCTCGAATAAGCCCGTTGTGACGTCAATGGAGTTCGGTCCGTCGTTTGGCCGGATGTCGGTCGAGGCGGCGCGAGCAAAGGGCGAAACGTTGCGAGGGCTGGTCAACGAGCGCCTCAAGAAGCTCGGTCCAGGCAAGGGCATACTGTTTGCGATTGACGAGGCACAATCGGCGTCTATCGAGGAACTGGCGGCCCTTGCCGTTCTCTATCAGCAGTTGCTCGGAGACCAGGATGCCACGGGCTTGCCCGATAGCGACCAGCGCGGTCTTGCGCTGGTGTTCGCTGGCTTGCCCAGTATGGTTGACGATCTGCTCGAAGAGCCGAGCGTGACGTTTTTGCGGCGTGCCCAGCAGCGTACGCTGGAGGCGATATCTTTGCCCAAGGTACGCGATTCGTATATCCAGACGGTCAAAGACGCTGGTCTTTACGTTGACGCGGAGACAGCGGACCTTGCGGCGCACAAGAGCATGGGGCATCCCTATATGGTTCAGCTGGTGGGATATTACATGTGGCGGTCTGCTGTCCGGCGTAGCTCGCAGGTCATCGAAAGGCGCGATGTCGAGGATGGCCATGCGGATGCCGTCTCCGAGTTCTACGAAGCGGTTGACGCGCCTCTGTATTACGGGCTGCGCAGTCCACAGCGCCTCTTTATCGAGGCCATGGCGGTTGAAGAGGGCAAACCGACGCGCATGGCGGATATCATTGAGCGCTGCGAGCGTACCCAGAGCTGGGCGAGTAAATATCGCGCAAGCCTGATTCGCGAGCGCGTCATCGAAGCTGCCGGATACGGCCTCGTCCGGTTTACCGTGCCCATGCTGGGCGCGTACATTCGCGATCGAGTTATATGGCATGAGTAGGGTGATAAAGGTGACGGAACAGAAGATGAGCCCGCAGGCTATCGAGGTACGTGGCGCACGTGTCCATAACCTTAAGGACATCGATATCGATATTCCGCTGGGAAAGCTCGTGGGTATTGCCGGCGTGTCAGGTTCGGGCAAGAGCTCTCTGGCGCTGGGGGTTCTTTATGCCGAGGGCTCGCGTCGTTACCTGGAGGCGCTCAGCACCTATACTCGACGTCGCCTGACGCAGGCCGAGCACGCTCAGGTGGACGAGGTACTGCACGTGCCGGCGGCGCTCGCGCTGCACCAGCGTCCGAGCGTGCCGGGCGTGCGCTCGACCTTTGGCACCATGACCGAGCTCAACAATAGCCTGCGTTTGCTCTTCAGCCGCTGTGCCCATCACGTGTGCCCGCATTGCGGGGCGCGTGTGGAGCCGAGCCTTAACGTGGCTGCGGGCCTGTCGCTCACGTGTCCGACATGCGGCCGCGAGTTCTACGCGCCGAGTGCCGAGGATTTGGCTTTCAATAGCGGTGGTGCATGCCCCACCTGCGGTGGCACCGGCGTCATGCGCGAGGTGGACGAGGCGAGCCTGGTGCCCGACGAGTCAAAGACTATCAACGAAGGTGCGGTCCTTCCCTGGGGCACGCTCATGTGGGATCTGATGAAGCAGGTGGCCGGCGAGATGGGCGTACGCACCGACGTGCCGTTTAACCAGCTCACGCCTCAGGAGCGCGACATCGTGTTCCATGGTCCGGCGGTCAAAAAGCACATTCTCTACGTTCCCAAAAACGGCGAGGGCGCCACGCCGCTCGACTTCACCTATTACAACGCCGTCTATACCGTGGAGAATGCGCTTGCCAAGGTTAAGGACGACAAGGGGCTCAAGCGCGTTGCGCGCTTTCTGCGCGAGGGGCCATGCCGTGACTGTGGCGGCACGCGCCTCTCCGAGGCCGCACGCCAGCCCCAGGTACGCGGTATCAATCTGGCACAGGCGGCGGCCATGACATTGGGCGAGGCGATTGAGTGGGTGCACGGGGTGCCCGCATCCTTGCCGGCCGAGATGCAGCCCATGGCAGTGGATATCTGCGATTCATTTTTGAGCACGGCTCGTCGCTTGGTCGACCTGGGGCTTGACTATCTCTCGCTCGACCGCGCCGGCGCCACGCTCTCCACGGGTGAGCGCCAGCGCGTCCAGCTCGCCCGCGTGGTGCGCAATCGCTCGACGGGCGTGCTCTATGTACTGGACGAGCCCTCGATTGGCTTGCATCCTGCCAATGTCGACGGCCTGGTGGGCGTGATGCGCGATCTGGTGGATGACGGCAACACCGTGGTTGTTGTCGACCACGATACGCGCGTACTGGCGGAAGCCGACTATCTTGTCGAGATGGGCCCCGTTGCCGGAGCAGGCGGCGGCAATGTGATCGCCGCTGGTACGGTAGACGAGGTCGAGCAATCGCAGAGCAGTCGCATCGCGCCGTTTTTGCGCGCCGAGCCCAAGCGCTTGCGTCCGCAGGTGACTGACGACGAAATGTTCGACCAGGGCCATATCCGCATGGCGACCGATGCCATCCATACCGTCAAGCCGCTCGAAGTCGATATCCCGCGCGGTCGCTTGGTTGCGGTTACGGGTGTTTCGGGTTCGGGCAAGACGACGTTGGTGCTCGAGACGCTCATCCCGGCACTCAAGGCGCAGGCAGCTGGCGAGCGCCTGCCGGGGCACGTGCGTTGGGTCGATGCCGAGGGTATTGCCCGCGCAAACCTGATTGACGCTACGCCCATCGGCGCCAACGTGCGCTCGACGGTAGCGACTTATGCCGACATCCATGATGAGCTGCGCCGCGCTTTCGCCCGTACGCCCGAGGCCAAGGCAGCCGGCTACAAGGCGGGCGCCTTTAGCTACAACACCGGCGCCTTGCGCTGCCCTACGTGTGACGGCACGGGCTCGATATCGCTCGACGTGCAGTTTTTGCCCGACGTCGAGATCGTCTGTCCCGCATGTCGCGGCTCTCGCTACGCGGAATCCGCCTCGCATATCCATCGCGAGGGCAAGGACGGGAGCCTGCTTACGTTGCCGCAGCTTATGGATATGAGTGTGGATGAGGCGCTCGACGCCACACTGGGACTCAAGAAGGTTCAGACGCGCTTGCAGACCTTGCACGACCTGGGCCTGGGTTATCTCACGCTTGGCGAGCCCACACCGGCGCTTTCGGGCGGTGAAGCGCAGCGCCTTAAGCTTGCGAGCGAGATGGGCCGCGTGCAGGATGATGCCGTATTCGTATTTGACGAGCCCACGATTGGCCTGCATCCGCTCGATGTTCAGGTGTTGCTGAATGTGTTCGACGGCCTTGTTGCCAAAGGCGCCACGGTTATCGTGATCGAACACGATCTCGACCTTATCCGTAACGCCGATTACGTGATCGACATGGGCCCGGGCGGTGGCGACGCCGGCGGGCAAATCGTCTGCGCCGGTACGCCAGGCGACATCGCGGCCTGCTCCAAGAGCATTACCGGCCGCTATCTATAGGCGATGCGACAAAGGGGCACCCCTTTGTCGCATTGACTTCTATTTCACGCATTGAGCTGCGAGATAGTCGCGGAAGAATGGCAATTCAAATGCGACGAGCCCTCGTCCTCGCTCCCCGATGATGCCGGCGTCTATCATGCGGCGTCGGTAGCGGGAGACCTGCTGCGGCGAACGCTTAAGGCGCTCGACAAGGTCAGCGGTGGTGGACTCTTCCTCGTCATCGAGCATGGCGATGAGGAATCGCTTGTCCTCTGCCGTGAGTTCCCGATAGGTTGCCGCGAGGATTCGGTCGTCCATCTCGTCGCGCGCGATTTTGATTCCCAGGTCAAAGTCGCGTGACGAGATCTCCTTCGAATCGCTTGTGAGGTCCCAGGCACGGTAGCCTACGAGTTGCAATAGGAAGGGAAAACCAGAGATCGAGCGAACGGCTCGATCGATTCCCTCAGCATCTGCCAGGCGATCGTTTTCCTGGATTGTGCGAATCAAGGCCTCGCGCACGTCATAGTCGGCAATGCGGCCCAGATGATATTGTTGGGCGCGGCGAAGGAACGAGACCGTCTTGTGGTTCAGTAGCGTCGATACGTTGTTGGGAAGTCCCGCCATGAGCAGGGCGACGCGTTTCCCATCGGTCACAAAGTGCTGATACGTCGCTGCGAGCTGAATCATCTCGTTGAGTGTCGGGTCCACCTCGTCAACCGTGACGAGCAGACCGGTGCCCGCCTCGTTGAGCTGGTCGATGATGTCGCTCATGCGATAACGCCAGGTTGAGGCATCGTGAACGCGATTGACCTCGATGCTGCCGAGCGGTGCAATTCCGAGACCGGTGACTTCGAAGTGGTTGGACGGGTCGATAAGATGGCCGGCAGCACGTTTCGCCCCGAGCTCGATTTCCTCAAGCATTCCCGGGAGCGCGGTCGTCTTTACGGCAATCCAGCCGTGGGATTCCGCCCTTGTCGCGAGCGACGACATGAGAGCGGTTTTACCGGTTCCACGCGCGCCTGAGAAGATCGATGTTAATTCTGGGCGCCTGCGCTGGCTCAAGAAGGCACGGTCCAAATCCCGAATAATCTGTTGTCTGCCAGCGAGATGGGCAGGAACCTCACCAAAACTGGGGGTAAATGGGTTCTCGAGATATTTCACAAGGCTCTCCTTTCACACCGCCGTTTAACTTCATTTTACTTTAGTTAATTCTGATTAAAAGTGATGGCTCTTTATCTAGAGCATCAATTAGGCGTGTGTGCCGTCGGCGTGGCGCTTGAATGTGACAAAGGGTCAGTCCCTTTGTCACATTCCCGGAAAGCCTGTTTGGCGTAGGGCTTCGTAGAGGACGATGGCGGCGCTGTTGGAGAGGTTGAGTGCGCTGATGCGGTAGTCGTCCGGGTTGACGAAGTTGCCGCAGATATCCTGCTGAAGGATGGTCTCGTGGCTGTCCTCGGTATGTCCGAGCGATTCCTCGTGAGCTTCCCAGGCCTCGGCGTTATCGAGTGAGTCACAATCGCGCAGCATCGGGATGCGCTCGCAGCGCTCGGGCGCCGCGGCAAGCAGTGGCTCGGGAATGCCCGAGCTCTCGCTGCCAAAGACCAAATAGTCACCGTCGCGGTAGGTGCTTTGCGCATAGGTGCGGCGTGCCTTTTTGGTCAGCAGATGCAGATGGCCATCGGCGGGGGAGAGGCCGTTGCGCGCAAGGAAATCCTCCCAGCCGGCATAGGTCGTCACGTCCAAATTTTGCCAGTAGCCCAGACCGGCGCGACGTACCGTCTTGTCATCGAGGGAAAACCCCAGCGGCTCCACCAGATGCAGATGGGCACCGGTGACCACGCAGGTACGGCCGATATTGCCCGTATTGGCCGGAATCTCGGGCGCATACAGCACGATATTGAACATGAATCTCCTTGGCTCAGAACGAAAAACCACCACGAAGGGCACCTTCGTGGTGGTTTGGCGGTTACGTAGGCGGAAAAATGCCCGCTTGGATAAACCTAGGCGCGGTGCCAGTCGGTCAGGCAGGCATCGAGGGAGGCGATGAGCGCATCCTTGTCCATGTGACGGCCGATGATGCACAGGCTTGTCATGCGGTCGCCCGTCTCGTCGTCCCAAATCTGCATGATCTCGGGGTTCTCGTCGATAATCTTCTGCTTCTCGCCCTCGGGCGCAGAGTCAACGAACAGACCGTTCTCCATCAGGCGCATCTGGTGGCCGGCCTGCTCGAACATGTAGCACATGTCCGGATCGCCGGTCTGCCACAGCGGACCCTTGACGCGGATGACCTCGTCGGGCCACTCCTGCTCAACAAAATCGGTGAACTTCTGCAGGTCAAACGGCTTGCGGCGCGAGTACACAAAGGTCTCGATGTCGTACTCGAGCACCTCAGGGTCGTCGTGCTCCTCGGGATGCTCCATGGCCTCGATCCAGGCGGCGGAGTTGTAGGCGCGCATAAAGTCGAAGCGGTCGGTATCGAGCAGCTCCTCCATGGGGACCTCGCCGTTTTGGGCCTCGACGATCACGGCGTCCTTCTGCAGGCTGCGCACGATGGCCTTGAGCTCGGCGATCTGCTCGGGCGTTACGGTATCGGTCTTGTTAAGGATCAGCGTGGAGCAGAACTCGATTTGCTGGATGAGCAGGCTTTCGATGTCGTCCTCGTCGATATCCTCAGCCAGCAGGTCGCGACCGCCGTTGAACTCGTCGTACATGCGGGCGCAGTCGACCACGGCCACGATGTTGTCGAGCGCGAGCTTGGGCTCGCCGCCCACCTTGGCCTCGTCGCAGAAGCTCGAGATGGTGTAGGCGATGGGGATAGGCTCGCAAATACCCGATGCCTCGATGATGATGTAGTCGAACTTGCCCGAATCGGCAATGCCCTGCAGCTGGTTGGCCAGGTCGTCCGAAAGCGTGCAGCAGATGCAGCCGTTGGTGAGCGGGATGAGGTCGTCGGTCTCGGAAAGGCCGCCGTCGGCGATAAGGCTGGCGTCGACATTGATCTCGCCGATATCGTTGACGATCACGGCGGCGCGGATGCCGCCGTCGTTAGCGAGGATGTGGTTGAGCAGCGTGGTCTTGCCGGCACCGAGGTATCCGGTAAGCATGATGATCTTCACGGGTTTGTTGGGCATGTGCCCTCCTTTGTTAGACATGGCTTACAGTTGAATCTTATGCCAAACGCCTGCTCTTATACCCACGCGCCGGCAAATAACACAGGCTACTCCCAGGCTCCCCATACATCGGGGCAATAACCGACGGTGGCCTTTTTGCCGTTGCGCACGATGGGCTCGGCTAGAACCTGCTGGTTTTCGAGCAGTTTGTCGAAGCGCTGGCTAGGGGTGAGGTGCTGGATGAGCGCGAGCGTCTCCTCGTCCTTGGCCTTGGGGTTGAGCAGCTTGTCGATGCCGCCGACCGCCTGCATCACGCTCGTGAGCTCGCCCTTGCTCATCTCCTTTTCCCTAAGGTCAATAAACTGCACCTTAATGCGGCGCTCCTTAAAATAGCGCTGGGCCTTCTTGGTATCGAAAGACTTTTTGGTTCCAAAAATCTGGATATTCATGCTCCGCCGCTCTATCGAATGAAGTTGGTCGTTGCTCGATCTGCCTCGGGTGCGTTGATACCGGCGGCCTGTCCTGCCTCGATACAGCGCAGGAGCCAGGCCATGTTTTTGCCGATGTTTCGCATGGTGGCAAGGCCCTCGGCATCCCCATCGGCGTCGCCGGGCACGCGGCCAAACACGTTGTTCCAGTAGGTGGAGGCAACCACAGGCATTTGCTTAATGGTGAAGTACTTGTTGAGCACATCGAACGTGGTCGACGTGCCGCCGCGACGGGCGACGGCGACCGCGGCGCCGGGCTTGTGCTCAAAGGCATGCCCGCCTGCATAGAAGGCGCGATCGAGGGCTGAGAGGATGCGTCCGCTGGGATGCGCATAGTAGACGGGGGAGCCAAAGACAAAGCCATCTGCCTGCTCGGCGGCAGCGATGAGCTCGTTCACCACGTCGTCGTCAAAGGTGCAGCGACCGCCAAGCTTGCCGCACTGGCCGCAACCGATGCAGTCGCGAATGGGCTTGGCGCCCAGCTGGAACACCTCGGTATCGATGCCCTCGGCGTTGAGTTGCTCGGAGACCTCGGCGAGTGCGCGGGCGGTATTGCCGTTTGCCTTGGGACTGCCATTGACCAAAAGAACCTTCATCACAAACTCCCTCTGCTGTTGGTGACTTCTGCAGAGGATTATCGCACGATGGGGGAGGCGGTGCGGGCGCGGTGCTAATCCAGTTTGGTACCTGGCACCTGCACGGCTTTACCGAGCAACGCTTTGAGCTCGTTCAAAATGGAAACGGGCTGTCGATTGACAGCGTCCAGATGAAGCGTCGCCACACGAATGGGCGGCTGATATTCAAGCGAGCCGATGAGCACGGGAGAACCCAGGAATCGTTCGATTTCGTTTGCGAGCTCGTCGATTGCCTCGGGGCCGAGCTCATCGAAAAGCGCCACGAACATTGGTCCCGTCGAGCGGAACAAGCGACCCTTGCCGCGCGAACAGTCCATGAGGCAGGCGGCGCTTTCGGCGAGCACGCGGTCGCCTGCATCGAATCCAAAGCGGGCATTGACTTCGGCGATATCGTCGACCTTAATGGCAATAAAGCCTGCCTCGCGCGCCACGCGGCGCATCTCTCCAATGGCGTTGACCAGGGCGTGAATATCGCCCAAGCCGGTCACGGAATCGGTCGTATCTGCCAAGCTTCGGTTGATGATAATGCCCACATACATGCCGGGCTCGGTATCGGTGCCGTCCAAGCGGTAGCCCGTGCAGTCGCAAAGCACGTATTTTCCGGTGGCATCCATTACGCGATACTGCATGTAGTGGAAGTGCCATGTGCCGTTTATCACCATGTCGAGCTCGGCACGTACGTTGTCGCGGTCCTCGGGATGAACGCGGGCGAGCCACATGTCGAGTGAGTTAAAAGGGTGCTGGGAGGGCAGGTCAAAATCGCGCACGGCGTTAACCGACCATTGCGATTCTCCCGTATCGAGATTGAGGATAAACGGATAGCGCGTCTCGGAGCTCATGGAGATCGCTTGGAACACCCGGTCGTTGCAGGGAAGCTGATCGACGATTGGGCGTTGCGGCGCGTCATCGTCTTTCGGTTGCTGCACACGATGCATAAGCTTATAGCGATACATCTTGCGATCGGCATCCATCGTCATCTGGCGACGCGTGTCGCCAGCAAGTGGATCGACGCGCGAGCAGCCAAAGCTAAAGCTGCCGATCATGGGCGCCTTGCCACCTGAGCTCGCCTCGATCAGCCTGGTACGTACCTGCTCCAAGCGCTGCTCGAGTTCAATCTCGTTTGCGGAGGGCGAGATGAGCACAAACTCGTCTCCACCGATACGGAACAGCATCTCATCGTGCTCCATGGTTTCGGAGAGCGTGCGGCAGATGCTCAGAATATAGCGATTGCCTTCGGCGTGGCCAAACCTATCGTTGCAATGCTTGAGATGGTCGATGTCAATATAGGCGCAGGTGAAGGGGTCGCCTTTGCGCCAGAGTTGCTCGACGTGACGGTCGAATCCGTTGCGGTTGCCCAAGTTGGTGAGCGGATCGATATAGGCGTTGCGCTCAAGCAGCTGGCGCTCTTGTTGCAGGATGGCATGCGTCTTTTGCAGTTGCTCACCAACGGCGCGTAGCTCAGCAGGCAGCGCGGCAACATCGAGTTCGGCGGTCGAGACGCCGTTCGCAAGTCGCTGAAGATAGGCAATAATCGATTGCTCGCCCAGGCGATATGACTCGTTCATGATGGATAACCTCCTTGGGCGGAACAACGGTTTGTATCATATCCCCAATTCGGTTTGAATTGGGGATATAAGTTAGCTAATGGAGACAAATGCCCCCTTCGACGGTGGCGTTTTGCGCGCGAGCGTATCAGTTGTTATTGCCACCATCGAGCAATGCCTCAAAATCCTTCGCAGGCATGGGGCGGTAGTAGAGGAAGCCCTGAGCGTAGCGGGCGCCCATTTGTCGTAGCATGTTTGCCTGCTCATTTGTCTCGACGCCTTCGACCACGACGGGCAGATGGAGCGACTGCGCCATTTCGAGCATCGATGAAATGATTTGCGTGCTGCGGCCTTGATCGCGGTCGGTGGGCACAAAGGTGCGGTCGAGCTTGATGACGTCGACGTTGACGTTCTTGAGCATCGCGAGCGTGGACTGACCGGTGCCAAAATCGTCCATATAGGTCGAGAAGCCGCGGGTGTGCAGATCTGCGGTCAGCTTATCCACGGCCTCGGATTCTCCCGTATAAGCCGTCTCGGTGATCTCGATACGCATGAGCTCGGGCGGTAGGTTGTATTGGGCGGCGAGCGCCCCCATATGTTCGGCAACGTCGCAGGCAAGGATATCCACGCGCGACACATTAAGCGAGACCGGAACCACGCGAAGACGGCGATCGAGACGCTCGCGAAGCTATATGGCGACACCCTGCCAAATGTACTTGTCGAGCGTCACTACAAAGCCGCTTTCCTCGAGTGCGGGGATAAACGTTGTGGGCGAAATGAGAGAGCCGTCCTTGTCAATCCAGCGGGTGAGTGCTTCGGCGCCAATAATCTCGCCGGTTTCCATATCGACCTGGGGCTGAAGATAGTACGTGATGCGACCATTTGACAGCGCGTACTGGAATTCGGTCAGCGTGCGGTGGAACGCGACTTCGCGCTCGTACTCCGCGGGGCGGAAAATAGCAATGCGCTCCTTAAAGTCGTTTTTTGCGCGTCGATTGGTAAACATGGCCTTTGCCTGCGCATCGATGGTGATTTCCTCATTGGAGTCGATGGGGTAAACGCCCATGGACGGCCAAAAACCTACGCCGTCATCATGTCTGGCTACGGCCTCGCGAACGCGGTTGTAGATTTGATGGACGGTGATGTGCTTAAAGGGGATGAGTACACAAAAGTCATCTTGGCCCCAGTACCCTGCGACGCCCATATCGGCATTCTCGATGTCCTTGAGGACCGTGCCCACATCGGCGAGTACGCGGTCGCCCTCGGCCTGGCCGTGCCATTCATTAAACAGGCGCATGTGGCCCATGTCGACTGTGGCGATGCACCAGGTGCCGTTGCGCCTTGCCTCGAGAAATGCGTTGGCGCGCCGCATAAACTCGCTGGGTCGATAGAGGCCCGTGAGCGAGTCGATACGTTCAGCTATGGCGCTTTTGCGCTCCGCCTCGGGTATGGGGAGGCTGTCGTTGGGAACAAGCCCGCCGGCCGTGCGAAGGCGACGGTCGAGTTCGCCTAAAACGGCGGTCGCTTGATGGGTTAAGTGCTCGTAAAAGGCCGGGACGACAAGGCAGACGGGAGTAATGGTGTCGCCTGCGATTCGAACAGGAGCGAAAACGGCTTCTTTAAGGTGGCGGGTCAGTTGCTCGAATGCCTCGTGGTCTAGTTCGTTGCTGAGCACGACGAACTGGACGCTTCGTGAACGGTAGACCCGGCTCCTGCCGCGGGTGATCGACAGCATGCGGCCTGCGTATTCGGCAAGCATGTTGTCGACAGCCTCGGCCCCGTAGAGCTCGTTGAGTTTTGTCGTGCCACGAACGCGCACCGCTATAAGCCCTGTCTCGCAACGATCGCGGCGGCAGGCGTCGATGGCGTTGACCAGCATGCGCTGCGTTCCGAGGCCTGTGGCAGCGTCGACGGTTTCGGCAAGTGAGTGGTTGACGAGCTCGCCGACATAGAGCGAGGGGACATTTCCGTCGCCGTCGATACGAAACCCGCGAGCACGGCAAAGGACGTAGTCGCCGACGGCGTTGCGCACACGATACTGCATGACGCGACGGTGCTTGGTGCCGTTGTAGACTTGGTCGATGTCGTTGATGCAGGCCTCAAGGTCGTCGGGATGGACGCGCGTTTTCCAGTAATCGCGACAGTTGTCTATGTGCTCCGAGGGAAGGCCAAGATCGCGCAAGGCACCTTGTGACCAAAGGGTGCGATGTTTGTCCAAGTTCTCGATAAAGAAATAACGGCCCTCGTTGAGCATCGAAAAGGCGTCAAAAATACGATCGCTTATTTCGAAGTCGTCGGCGTGGACTTGCGTGATATTGCGTCGATCGAGGTGCATGGCATGACGTAGCTTGTAGTCGTACATGCGATGGTCGGCATCGAGCGTCATGCGATTGGAAGCTTCGCCCAGGGCGGGGTCGGCATGTGACACTCCGTAGCTAAACGAGTGGGGCATCTCGGAATCGTTGTTTTTGAGCAGAACCGTTCGGCAGTGTTTCAGACGTTCGGCGAGGTCGTCCTCGGTTGCAATCGTAGATAGGATGGCAAACTCGTCGCCGCCTATGCGAAACGCCGCTTCGCCCACCTTCATATACAGCTTAAGATAGAGACTTACCTGCAAGATATAGCGGTTGCCCTCGTCATGCCCAAAGACGTCGTTGCAGTGCTTGAGATTGTCGATATCGATGAACGCCATGGTAACGGGGGCGTCCTGCTCCCAGAGCTCCTCGAGGGAACGGGCAAAGCCGCCACGGTTGCCAAGCCCGGTAAGCTGGTCGGTAAAGGCAGTCCTGATCAGATCCTCCTGCCGTTCGAGAAGGTCGCGGACGGTCTTTTCGAGCGTTTCGGTGTAATTGCTGACAGTTTCCATGTTCTAAGCGACTTTCTGAGGTCGGGGCGGATTGCGTCGGGCGAGCTCGTTGTGTACACGCGTCGTTGCTCAGCGCTTTGCATGTATCCAGGCCCCCGCCTTGCCGCGTTGTTGAGTTAATTTGTCGGCTAATGTTCGCTGTTGATAACAGCTGAGTAGTGTAAACAATAGTGCACAATTATATATGGGTGCACATGCTGTGGGCGGCTATTATTCGACAAGCGGTAGCGCGACGATGCGATGTTCGATAAAAATGCGACTGGGACGATATATGTTGACGGGTATACTTGTCCCGTTTTAAAACGCAGGAACGGAGATGGTCGCATGGCACAGTCAAATATGACGCGCACGGTGGGGCTGGCGCTCGAGGGAGGCGGCTACCGCGGTATGTATACGGCGGGCGTGCTCGACGTTTGGATGGAGCACGGTTTGACCTGCGACCATATGGTGGGCGTCTCGGCGGGCGCGGCGTTTGGCTACAACTTTAAATCGCGCCAGATCGGCCGCGCCATTCGCTATAACAAGGCCTATTGCGCCGACAAGCGCTATGCGAGCGTGACCAGCTGGCTGCGAACCGGCGATATGTACAATGCCGACTTTGCTTATCACGAGGTGCCTATCGAGCGCGATCCTATCGACTTAGAGGCGTATCGCACCTGTCCCATGCGATTTACGTGCGTGTGTACCGATATCGAGACGGGCAAGGCCGTCTATCACGATCTGCCGTATGGCGACGAGCGCGATATCGAGTGGATTCGGGCGTCGTCGGCAATTCCCGTGGCGACGCGTCCCGTTGCTATTGACGGGCATAAGTATCTGGATGGTGGCGTGGCTGATTCTATTCCCAGCGCGTGGCTGTTTGCGCAGGGGTATGACCGCAATATCGTGGTACTCACGCAGCCGGCGGGCTTTGTGAAGCAGCCCAACAGCGTGATGCCCATGCTGCGGCGCGTGTTCCGTCACTATCCGGAGTTTGTCGCAGCGCTTGAGCATCGGCATGAGGTCTACAATGCCACGCTCGATGACCTGGCACGTCGCGAGGCTGCCGGCGAGATCTTTGTGGTGCGTCCGAGCGAATCGGTGAAGGTGCCGTCGCTGTGTCGCGAGCCCGATGAACTTGAGCGCATCTACCAGATTGGTCGCCGCGATGCGGAGGCGACCTTGCCGGCACTGGAGGCATATCTGGCAGGGTAGAGGCTGCTGCCGCCATCTCGGCGGAAAGCACATCCCGGAATGGAGGCTCAAACTGGGATGCGCTTTCCATTGCTGAAGATATGAGGCTGCGAATCAGCTGCTCGGCCTAGACTTACGCCTGCTGCCAGGTGTCGACGAGCTCCTTGGCCGCGGCGTAGGGGTCATCGGCGCTGCAGACGGCGCTCACCACGAAAAAGCCGTCGACGCCGGTGGCCTTGAGCTGTGGCAGGTCGGCCGTCTTGACGCCGCCGCCCACCACGATGGGCACGGGGCTTGCCGCGTGGAGGGCGGCCAGGTCCTCAAAGCTCTTGGTGATGATAGAGCCGTCGGCCGCGCGTCCGCAGTCGCGCTTGGTCTCGGTCTCGTGGAGTGGGCCGATGCCCAGGTAGTCGACTAGGCTCATGTCGGCGGTCTTGACGTACTCGAGCATCTCCTCGCAACGGGCGGAAAGGCCCACGATGGCGTTGGGCCCCAGCAGCTTGCGACAGACCTCGACGGGAATGTCGCTCTGACCCACGTGCACGCCGTCGACAGCAATGCCCTGCTCGCGCGCGGCGAGTACGCAGTCCAGGCGGTCGTCAATCAGCAAAGCGACCTGACCGGTCTTGCCGGCCTGTGCGATTGCCTGCGCGGCGTCGCCGGTCAGCGCAATGATCTCGCGGGCGCTTGCCACCTTGGAGCGCACCTGGATGCAGGTAAAGCCGGCGTCGAGTGCCTGGGCCACCACATCGCCCACGGGGCGCCCGAGCGTGTTTTCGGGGCCGAGCACCAGATAGGCCGAGATATCAAGGTTGTCGCGGATACTCATCGTGTTTCCTCCTGCTTTTTGATCTGAGCTTCCATGCGCTCGAGCTTGCCGGTCATGGTGTCGGTAAATCCGGGTCGAATATCGGCTTTGAGCACGACTTCGGTGCGGATGCCCTTGCTCGCCAACACAAAGGTTGCGTCGCGCACGACCTGCATGACCTCGTCCCAGTCGCCCTCGATCTCGGTGAACATCGAGGTGGTGCGGTTGGGAAGGCCGCTCTCGCGAATGACGCGCACGACCTCGGCGACCTCGGCGGACAGCTCATCGCCGGTGCCGCACGGGGCGATGGCCACGGCGACGAGCGTATTCATGCCGGCATCGGTTGCGGGCTCGGACATGGCCTATGCCTCCTCGAGGTCGAGCTGGTTGTTGGCGATGTCCTGGGCGGTTGCGCGGTAGAGCTCGTCGATAAAGGCGACCTTAAAGCTTGCCGGGGCGTCGGCGACAGCGGCGGCACGCGAGCCGGCAACGTTGTAGACGGCGGTGCCGCAGACGGCGGCCGTAAACGGGTCGGCAGCGCAGGCGTACACAGCCAGCACGCCGCCTTGCGAGCAGCCGCAACCGGTGATCTTGGACATGAGCGGGCTGCCGCCGTGGGACTTGGCCACGGTCATGCCGTCGGTGATCAGGTCGACTTCGCCCGAGACCACAACGGCGCCGCCGGTGTAGCGGGCGAGCGCCACGGCGGCATCGCGGGCGGCGTCGACCGTGTCGGTGGTATCGACACCGCGCACGCGGCTCAGATCGGCCGCCTCGCCCTCAAGACCCCACAGGCCGGCGAGCGCGATGATCTCGGAGGCGTTGCCGCGCACGATGGCGGGCTTGTACTGCTTAAGCTCGTTTACCAACTGGGTGCGCAGACTGCCGATGCCCAGACCCACCGGATCGAGCACCCAGGGCTTGCCGGCGTCGTGTGCCGCCTTGGCCGCGCGGGGAATCGTCTGCTCGTAGATGGGGAAGAGCGTGCCCATATTGAGATAGATGGCGCCGCCGCCGGCAACGAGCGCCTCGCCCTCGTCGGGAAGATAGACCATGGCGGCCGATCCACCCACAGCGAGCTGCGCGTTGGCGACAAAGTCGATCGTCACCGTGTTGGTGATGGAGCCGGCCATCGGATTGGTGGTGCGAATCTCCTCCACGGCCTTGACCATATGTTGCTTAAGCTGTTCCGAATCAATCACTGCACATGCCTCCTTGGCATAGAAAAGGGGCGCTGTGCATAGACAGCGCCCCTGTAAAGGCGGCATGCTCCCTACGCCAGCATTAACTGACAGGTTCAAAGGATTGGGCCCCATGCCCTCTCAGCCTTGTGGTTTGCACCGCCGGCACTCCCGCATCGAATCTGTTGTTCCCTATACTAGCGCACCTGCCAAAAAGGGACAGGTTTATTTTGGCAGGTAACAACTGGGACTTTGCGTTTTCCCAGATGAAACCTGCCGAAATAAACCTGTCCCTTTTTGGCAGGTCGGTACAATAGATGGGATTAAGAATGACCTAGGGGACTCTATGATCAAACTTGTGCTGACCGATATGGACGATACACTGATTCCAGCCGGGCATGACGGCGCCAGCGACTACGCCATTGAGGGTATTCATGCCATGCAGGCGGCGGGTTTGCACTTTGGGCCGGTTTCGGGTCGTCAGCCGTCCGCGATGGGCTGGATGTTCAAAAACCGTTCCGGGTGTTATTCGACCGGTGCGTTCTGTAACGGCCAGGTGATGTTTGTTGACGGCGAAGTAGTCGCCTCGCGCGCAATCGACAACGATGCTCTGATGCGTTTGGCCGACTATCTGGAGCAAGAGACCGACGATACATTTCTAAAAGTCTACAGCCTGGGCGATGACTTTTGGGGCAACGATGCCCATTGTGTGACGAGTGACCCCGAGCGCGTTCGTCGCGCCATGGAGTCGGGCGGCAACGCGTGGCTCAAAGGCGAAGAGGCCCCATGTCGTCCCGTCGTCGATGACGCGTCGGTGTTTAAGGCGAATATCTGGAGTGCCCGTTCGCGTGAGGAGCTCGCGGAGCTACGTGAGCGCGTTGCCGCTGAGGTGCCGGAACTCTCGCTTGTGTTTCCCAACAACCGAGTGCGCCTGTTCGACATCCTTCCGGCTGGTTGGGACAAGGGCTGCGCTGCGCTGGAGCTGGCGCGCGCTTTGGGCCTGACGCCCGACGAGGTGGCCGTATTCGGCGATTCTGATAACGATTTGCCCATGATCGATGCCGTTCCTAACTCCGTTGCAGTCGCCAATGCCAACGAGGCCGTCACGGCTGCCGCACGCTGGCATATTGGCGCTGCGGCAGATGATGCGGTTGCCGGGGCTCTGCATCAGATTGCCGCCTGCGCCGCGACGGGGGAGATGCCGTCGTTTATGCGTCAAATGGACGCGGCAGGTTTTGGCGTCACGAACGTCTAGGGAGAAGGCTATGAAGCTCCAGCAGCTCAGATATGTTGTTAAGGTTGCCGAATGCGGTAGCATCACCGAGGCCTCGCGCCGGCTCTTTGTGTCGCAGCCCTCGATTACCGCGTCGATTCGCGATCTCGAAAACGAGATGGGTGTGCATATCTTTGAGCGCACCAACAAGGGCGTCATTGTGTCCGAGGAAGGCGAGACCTTCTTGGGCTACGCGCGCCAGGTGCTCGACCAGGCCGACCTGCTCGAGGGCAAGTACAAAGGCACGTCCGAGCAGGTGCCGCACTTTAGTGTGAGCTGCCAGCATTATTCCTTTGCCGTTAATGCGTTTGTCGATGTGATCCGCGAGTTCGATGCCGCGCGCTACGACTTTACCCTGCGCGAGGAGCAGACCCACGAAATTATCGAGGATGTCGCGCATATGAAAAGCGAACTCGGCATCCTGTATCTGTCGGAGCACAATCGCGAGGTCATCGAGCGCATGCTTGCCGCCAACGAGCTCGTGTTCGAAGGGCTCTTCTGCGCCACGCCGCATGTCTTCGTCTGCGCCGACCATCCGCTGGCGGGCCGCTCCAGCGTGACGCTCGAGGATCTGGAAGACTACCCGTTCCTGTCCTACGAGCAGGGCAGCTACAACTCGTTTTACTATTCCGAGGAGCTGACCTCGACGTTCGAGCGTCGCAAAAATATCCGCGTGCGCGACCGTGCGACGTTGTTCAATTTGGCCATGGGCCTCAACGGCTACACGGTATGCTCGGGCGTGATCAGCCACGAGCTCAACGGCCCCGGCATTATCTCGATTCCGCTCGACGTGGACGAGTACATGGAGATTGGCATCATCACGCGCAAGAACACGACGCTCACGCGCTACGGTCGGGCCTATATCGACGCGATTCGTCAGCATATCTAGGCTGCTGTGCTCCGCACGGTTCAAGTCTCTTTATGACAGTCCAGACTGATATAGGAAGCATCTATATCAAACTGTTATAAACGTATATTTTACGATGACCATATGAGCGCTCATACTCTGTCCCAGTAAAGCAACCAATGCAAAGGGAGATATCTATGAGCACTTCGATTCAACCGAACGCGCCGTTTCGTGCCGATATCGTCGGCAGTTTTCTTCGTCCGCAGGCTGTAAAGGATGCCCGTGCCGCCTATGTCGCGGGTAAACTCGACGCTTCCGGCCTTAAGGCCGTCGAGGACGAGGCCATCCGCGACTTAGTGGCCAAGCAGAAGGCCGCCGGCCTGCAGGTGATCACCGATGGCGAGTTCCGCCGCAGTTACTGGCACCTCGATTTTATGTGGGGCCTTAACGGCATTGAGCGCCGCACCTCACGCACGGGTTATATGTTCCATGACGAGGAGACGACGGCCGACACCGCCGTGGTTACCGGTCCCATTAGCGGCGAGAACCACCCGTTCGTCGAGCATTTTAAGTTTGTCAAGGCGCTTGAGGGGGAGGGCCAGGTCGCGCGTCAAACCATTCCGGCGCCGATCCAGACGTTCTCGGAGGTTACGCTCGACCGCTGCGATGGACAGCAGGAGAGTCTGCGCGCCGTCTACAAGACCGATGAGGAACTTGCCGACGCCATTGCAGCCGCTTATCGCACGGTGATCGCCGACCTGTATGCCGCGGGCTGCCGCAACATCCAATTTGATGACTGCACCTGGGGCATCTATTGCGATACGGACTTTGTGTCCAAGACTGGCATGAGCCCGGTTGACCTGCAAAAGGTGAGCGAGCTGGGCGTGGCGCTCAACAATGCTGCCATCGCGGGCAAGCCCGACGATCTGGTTATCAACACGCATGTGTGCCGCGGCAACTATCACTCCACGTATGCCTTCGAGGGTGGTTACGATCCCATTGCGCCGTACCTGTTCGCACATGAGAACGTCGACGCGTTCTACCTTGAGTTCGATACGCCACGCGCCGGTGGCTTTGAGCCGCTTAAGTACGTTGCTCCCGGCAAGAAGGTCGTGCTGGGCCTGGTGACCACCAAGGCGGCTGAGCTTGAGGACGAGGACGTTATCGTCGAACGTATCCAAGAGGCCGCAAAGTATGTGCCGCTCGAGAACCTGTACCTGTCGCCCCAGTGCGGCTTTGCCAGCTGCGAGATTGGCAACAAGCTGACCGAGGACGAACAGTGGGCAAAGATCGCGCTGGTCAAGCGCATTGCTGAGCGCGTTTGGAAGTAACGTTACCGCTTGCAGGTGACGGCGCGCGCGAGACATGGTGTATCACGTACAATGGTTCGGATCGTATCGTTCGGGCAGGTTATCCGATATGCCTGATCGCCCTTCCATCATGAAAGGACTTCCATGTCCCAATCCTCGACGCCCGCCGTCACCGATGCCATCTACGACGCATCGTCGCTCGGCCGCCCGCGCATGTTCGTGTTGGGTTTGCAACACATGTTTGCGATGTTCGGAGCAACGGTGCTCGTGCCCGTGCTCACCGGCCTTTCCGTTTCGGCGACGCTTCTGTTCGCCGGCATCGGCACGCTGCTGTTTCATTTTCTATCGCGCGGTAAGGTGCCTGCGTTCCTGGGCTCGTCGTTTGCCTTTATCGCGGGTTATGCCGCCATTGCGCCCAACGGCGAGGCCGAGCTTTTGCCCTACGCCTGCCTGGGCGTTGCCTGCGCCGGTCTGCTCTATCCGGTGCTCGCGGCCCTGTTCCGTGCCTTTGGCGCCAAGCGTGTCATGCGCTTCTTTCCGCCGGTGGTGACCGGTCCCATCGTCATTTCCATCGGCCTGATCCTAGCGAGCTCTGCCATTGCCAACTGCCAGACCAATTGGCTTGTTGCCGTTGTCGCTGCGGCCGTCATCGTCATCTGCAATATTTGGGGCCGCGGCATGGTCAAGATCGTGCCGATCCTGCTGGGCGTCGTGGTGAGCTATACCGTTGCGGCCGCGTTGGGTGAGGTCGATTTTTCGGGCGTTGCCGCCGCTCCGTGGGTCGGTCTGCCCATCGTGTGGGACAACACCGTGTTTGCGCTCTTTGGCCCGCAGTTCGATAGCGGTCTTGCCACGACGGCCATCATCACCATCATGCCGCTGGCCTTTGCAACTATGATCGAGCATATCGGCGATATCTCCGCCATTGGCTCTACCTGCGAACGCAATTACATTGCCGATCCCGGTCTGCACCGTACCCTGCTCGGCGATGGCCTGGCGACCATCTTGGCATCGCTCTTTGGCGCCCCCGCCAATACGACGTATGGCGAGAACACCGGCGTGCTTGCCTTGACGCGTGTGTTCGACCCGCGTGTGATTCGCATTGCCGCCTGCTGCGCCATTGTGCTTTCGTTCTGCCCCAAGTTTGCTGCGGTGATTGCCGCCATGCCGGCGTGCGTTATCGGCGGTGTGTCACTCGTGCTCTACGGCATGATCAGCGCCGTTGGCGTGCGTAACCTCATCGAGAATCAGGTTGATTTCCAGAACAACCGCAACGTGCTGGTGGCGGCTCTGGTGCTCGTGCTTTCGCTCGGCATTGCCTACAGTACCGCCGGTGCCATCGTGCTGGAGCTGGGCGGCGTGACGATTTCGCTTTCGGGCCTTGCCGTGGGCTCGCTGGTGGGCATTGTGCTCAACGCCATCCTGCCCGGTAATGACTTTGAGTTTGATACTTCCGAGCTTGAGGAGACTGCTGAATAGTAGCTGCGTTCAGCCAAATTAAAAATGGCGTCCATGCGTATGTACGCGTGGACGCCATTTTTAATGCGTCAGTATCCAGTGGATGCCGCGCGCCATGCGCAGGTCAGTTTGGGCAAAGTGATTGCCGGGGTTGAGCTCCAGCGTTGTTGGAATGTCACGCTCGATAAACAGCTCTTCCATCGCACGCGTATCGTCGAGTACGTGCCGCATCATGCGGTTGGGCGTCTTGGTTTCCTTTTTACCGAGCGACAGATAGGCGGCGTCGGGCGTGGCTGTCATCGTGCGCTCGCGCGCGTAGTCGATAAAGCCGGGGAACCACAGCGACCCCGATGCACTTGCCGCGCGCTCAAAGACATCTGTTTGCCAAAGTGCCCACAGTGAAAAAAGACCCGCCAACGAGTAGCCGGCAATGCCGCGCCAGGTGGGCGGGCAGGGAAGTGATGATTCGGCCTCTGGGATTATCTGATTCAGCAGCTCATCGAGAAACTCAGACGCCTGTCCGCCAAAGGGCTCGGCATCTCGTATAGTTCCGTCGCATTCCCAGGGGCTCAGCTCGCGATTCCAATCGAGTCCTCCAATGGCGGCAAGGGTGAAGGGCGGGCAGTCGAGCTCTCGGCAGCGCTCGTAGACTTCACTACCGTCGCCCATAACCACGGGAAGGTAGATGACGGGCGCGCCTTCCACACACTCTGAATAAACGGTTATCTGCTTATGATGCGCTTCCAAGGCAGGCTTCTCTCGGTGTTGTGATATTGACAGCCTCAATTGTCGCACGCTGGCGCGGGGGCAGACGCTAAAAGAAAGGCGCGGAGCCGCTCGATGCGACTCCGCGCCTTGATGTTCTGCTTTAGCAGACTATGCCGTTACGCCACGAAGAAGTAGACGAGGAAGGCAAGGGCTGCGATCCACATGAGCGGCTTGATCTTGGAGGCCTCGCCCTTAAAGAGCGCGACGATCACGTAGGCGATAAAGCCCAGGCCAATGCCGGCAGAGATGGAGTAGGTGAAGGGCACGCCGGCGACGATCATGAACGCCGGGAAACCCTGCGACACGTCGGACCAGTCGATCTCGGAGGCTTCGCTCATCATGAGGTAGCCGACGTAGACCAGAGCACCGCAGGTGGCGGCGCTGGAAACGATGGTGACGATGGGGGAGAAGAACGCGGCGAGAATGAACAGCACGCCGGTGGTGACGGAGGTGAGGCCCGTGCGGCCACCGTCGGCGGCGCCGGAAGTGGACTCGACGAAGGTGGTGATGGAGGAGACGCCCATGAAACCGCCCACAGCAGCGGCGGCGGAGTCGACGATCAGGATCTCCTTGATATTCTCGACGTTGCCGTCGTCGGTGAGGAACTCGCCCTGCTTGGCTACGGCCATCGCGGTGCCCATGGTGTCGAAGAAGTCACTCATGAGCAGCGAGAACGAGATGACGAGGAGCGTGGGGTCGGTAAGGACCTTGACGATGGCGGGCACGCCGCCGGCGTCGGCGATGGGGCCACCGATGCTCGAGAAGTCGAGCGGGGCGATGATACCGGTCGGAGCATGGGTCACACCTAGGGGGATACCGGCGATGACGGCGACGACGATGCCGATGAGCAGCGAGCCGGGGACGTTGCGGCAGGCGAGGGCGACTGTCACCAGGATGGAGATGATGCCGACGATGAAGGTGGGGGAGGTGATGTCGCCCAGACCGACGAGTGTACCGGCGCCAGCGGTGATAATGCCGGCATCGCACAGGCCAATCATGGCGATGAACAGGCCCAGACCCACCGAGATGGCGTGACGCAGGACAACCGGGATGGCGTCCATGATGGCCTCGCGCAGGCCACAAAGCACGAGCAGCAAGATGACGATACCCTCGAGGAAGATGACGCTCATGGCCACGTGCCAGTCACCGCCGCAGACGGTGGTGGTGATTCCAGCGATCATCGCGTTGACGCCTAAGCCCGACGCGCAGGCGAGCGGGCGGTTGGCGAAGATGCCCATGCAGATGGTCATGATGCCGGCGCCCAGGCAGGTGGCGCAGGCGAGCGCTCCCGCATCGATGCCAGCGCCCGAGAGCACTGCGGGGTTGACGGCGATGATGTAGGCCATCGCCAGGAATGTTGTCAGTCCAGCGCGCAGTTCGGTCCCGATTGTGGACTTGCGCTCGCTGACGTGAAATAGTTCGTCCATGCATACCCTTTCCTTGCTCGGCCCCGAGTTTAGGCCGATTGACACGAACTCACCCACTATAGCCCCTTTACGACGCTGTTGTTCCTCGCATGTTGATGTTCGGCGCTTTGTAGCAGACGGACGGTATTTTTCGCATGAAAATGTGTGGGTACCGTATACTTAAGCGGTTACAACGACCCCTATGGAGGAACGTATGATTAAAGAGCTTTGCCACGACGAGGCTATTCTGTCCCAGCGTTGCGAGGTTGCGACCGTCGAGGACGAGTCGGTTGCTCAGGACCTGATCGATACCATCAAGTCGCTCGACGATGCCGGCTGCTTGGCCGCTAACCAGATTGGCGTTACCAAGAAGGTTTGCGTCTACCTGGACGATGCCGGCGAGCCCCACGTGCTCTACAACCCCCGTCTGGTGTTTGGCCTGGGCGCCAGCAAGATGGAGGAGAGCTGCCTGACGCACGAGGAGGTCACCAAGTCCACGCGCTATATCAAGTGCAAGGTCGCCTTTGATCAGATCGTCGACGGCAAGATGAAGGAGTGCCGCCGCGACTACGCGGGCTTTGAGGCACAGATGATCCAGCACATGATTGACCACTGTCTTGGAAAGTTGGTCTAAGGGGACCAAAGCACCGCACTTCGTCTCTTTTGGTCCGGGCGTGACATTGTTGTCATGTCCGGGCTTTTGTGTTTAGCGCCTTTTTGTTTGGTGACAATGAGCTTAGCAAGAACGTAAAGCTAGGAGGCGCTATGTGTACGAGCATTCGATTTACCGATAATTCTGGCCACATGTATCTAGGCCGCAACCTCGACTGGAGCTTTGACTACGGCCAACAGGTTCGCGTGATGCCGCGCGGGTTTCACATCCCGTATTCGTTTATCGACGATGCGTCGGCGGCACACGCGGTAATCGGCATGTGCATCGATTACAAGAACTATCCCATGTTTTTCGACTGTGGTAACGATGCGGGTCTGGCTGTGGCGGGGCTCAACTTTCCCGGCTATGCCGAGTATGCCGAGGGCCCGGTTGATGGAAAGACCAATATCGCGGCCTATGAGTTTCCCCTGTGGGTGGCAGCGACGTTCTCGACGGTCGATGAGGTCGAGGCCGCGCTGCGCGACACGGTGATTGTCGCCAAATCTGCCGGAGAGGGGCTGGGCGTGTCGCTGCTCCATTGGATTATCGGCGACAGCCAGCGCAGCATCGTGGTCGAGATGATGGCTGACGGCCTGCATGTATACGACGATCCGGTCGACACCCTTGCCAACCAGCCGACCTTCCCGTGGCACATGGAAAACCTGCGCACCTATATCACCGCCACAAGCGATTTTCCGCAGACGGCGACATGGCGTGGCGCCGAGCTTAAGCCCTATGGAGCCGGTGCCGGCATGCGCGGCATTCCGGGCGATTGCTATTCGCCGAGCCGTTTTGTAAAGGCGGCGTACCTCAATGCCAATTACCCGCAAAAGGAGAGCGAGACCGAAAACGTCGTTCGCATGTTCCGCTCGCTCGAGGGCGTGGCGATGATCGAGGGAGCGTCCAGGATGGGCGATGGCAAGTTCGAGAAGACTATCTATACCGGATGCTTTAGCGCGCGCACGGGCAATTATTACTACGCGATGTATGGGGATCCGTCGATTCGCTACGTGAGCCTGATGGATGCCGAGGGCGCGAACCCCGATAGGCTCGTGGTTCCCGGGCCGCGTCGTTCGTAGCTCACTGGTCCGTTGCGACATAAAACGGCCTCGCACCTCCTATGAGATGCGAGGCCGTTGTCGTCAATGGCTGGTGGCGTGTTAGAAGTTGGCGTCGTTGAACTGGGTGCTCTCGAGTCCGTCGAGTTGCTGTTCGGGCGTATCGGCGACGCTCTCGAGCAGCTCGGTGGGATCGACGTTCATGCTCTTGCCGGCCTCGTTGCCGTTGACCAAGTCGTCCGAGAAGATGTCGACCTCCATTTCCTCGGCCTCTTCGATCTGAACCTCGAGCGGCACCTGGGTGCGCACAAGTTTGACGGCCGGGCGCATGCGGGCAAAGAGCGGTACGTACTCAATGATGATGGCCGAGTTCTCGAGACCGTACCAGCGTGCCGGGCTTCCGCAGGCGCGGCGGACGGCGTACTTGATGGCCATCACGCGGTGGTCATTGCGGTTGATGTCCGTTTCGGGGGCAAGCATCTTGCGCAGCATGCAAAAGCGGAAGTCACCTACGTTGCCGCGCGTCTCGTAGATGGAGTAGGTGTGATGTTGCGGCGGCAGCTCGCCCGATGCCATCAAGTCGCCGACGATCTGACGCAGATAGGCGTTGACGCGCTGGTTGACCTTAAAGCCCAGGTCCAGGCGCACGCGGAACAAAAAGTCCGTGCCAAAGGTCTCGACGGAATACTCGTGCGTATAGGGTTCGTCGGTAACGTGCACGTTGATGAACCAATATGCCTTGGCGCGCTTGGGGTGCTTGTCCAGGATGGAATAGAGCACGTCGCGGTCGAGTGTGAGCGGGTCGGGGCTGTTGGTGAGAAATACCAGATTGTCGGCGAGCACGGGATAGGTCTCGTCATTGCGCAGGCGATTGAGCTGGTCGATGTACTTGGAGACGGGCAGCAGAATCGTCTGCGTGCGCTCGATGGCGGTGCCGCGACGCCACACATACATAAGGCCAAACAGCAGTGCGGCCAAGAAGATCATCACATAGCCGCCGTCAAAGAACATGGTGAGGCACGAGGCGAAAAAGCACAGCTCAATGGCGCCGAAGAGCAGGGCGAAGACGCAGGCGCCCAGCTTGTGCTTGAGAATGCCGGCGATATAGCTCGTCAAAAGCGTGGTGGTCATAAGCATGGTCACGGTAATGGCGAGGCCGTAGGCACTCTCCATGCGCTCGGAGTTTTGGAACAGCAGCACGATGAAGATGCAGCCGACCCACATGATGTTATTGACGAGCGGAATATAGAGCTGGCCCTTGGTGTCGCTGGGGTAGTGGATGCGCAGGTGCGGCATAAGGTTGAGGCGCGTTGCCTCGGATACCAGCGAGAACGAGCCGGTGATGAGCGCCTGTGAGGCGATGATGGCCGCCACGGCCGAAAGCACGATGGCAAACGGGCGTAGGGGCTCGGGGAGCATCATATAGAACGGGTTGACGATATCCATCGCGAGCATCTGGGGGTTGGAGTTATTGGCGAGCAGCCAAGCTCCCTGACCCAGATAGTTGAGGATAAGGGCCGCCTTAACAAATGGCCAGGATGCATAGATGTTTGCCTTGCCCACGTGGCCCATGTCCGAGTAGAGTGCCTCGGCACCGGTTGTCGACAGGAAGACAAAGCCGAGCACCATAATGCCCGAATGGTTGATGGGCGAGAACAGGAACATAATGCCGCGGATGGGGTTGAGCGCGCGCAAGATGGACAGGTTGCCGAGCATGTTGAACAGACCGGCGCCTGCCAGGAACAGGAACCACAGCGTCATGAGCGGGCCGAAGAGCTTGCCGATTGACGAGGTGCCGGCGCGCTGCATGGCAAATAGGCCGCAGATAATGATGATGGTGATGATGATGACGTTGGTCTGGCCGTCGCCCAGCAGCGCATGGCCCCATTTGATGGTGCGTAGACCCTCGATGGCTGTGGTGACCGTGACGGCGGGGGTGAGGATGCCGTCGGCGAGCAGCGCCGCGCCGCCGATCATGGCGGGCAGAATCAGCCATGGTGCCACCTTGCGTACGAGGCTGAACAGGGCGAAGATGCCGCCTTCGTTGTGGTTGTCGGCCTTCATGGCGATTACCACGTACTTGACCGTGGTCACGAGCGTCATGGTCCAGATGACGAGCGAAAGCGCGCCCAGGATCATGTCCTCGCTGACGGTACCGATGCCGCCGTTGTTGGCGACGATTGATTTCATGGTGTACATGGGGCTCGTGCCGATGTCGCCATAGACGACGCCGAGCGTTACGAGCAGCATGCCAGCGGAGAGGGGAATGGCTCCGTGCCCGCCCTGCCCATGCTGGCCTTGGAGGTTTGCCTCCAGTTTGTTGTGTGCCACGTGGACTCCCTTAGACATCCGGTTATCTGTCTAGGACAAAAAACTTTATGCCGTCTTTATACATACAAGAGCAGTTTGGCACATCGGGTTATTTTAGACAATAATCCTCAGCTGGGGATTATTTATCTACGCCGGTAGCATTTCAAAGCAGGGGCTTTTAAGCACGTGCTGTCTGGGCGATGCCAGCCTTGGCGTTTGCGCGTTTGCCGGCGAGTTCGCAAAAAATCGCGCCGCCGATGATAAGCGCGGCGCCCATCAGGCGGACCGGTGTTATGGCTTCACCCAAAAGGGCGGCCGAGAACACGACCGCCGAAAGCGGCTCGAGGTAGCCGACGACGGCGACGGTCTGGACGGGCAGCTTGGCGACGGCGCTAAAGTAGAGCAGGCAACCAATGCCGGTGTTGACGACGCCGAGCATAGCGACGGCGCGCCAATCAATGCTGGCGGCGACGCCGGCGGACAGGAACGAGGGAGCGCCCTGCGTGATGAGCGTGAGGGCCAGTGCGGTCACAAAGGCGGCGCTCACTTGGAGTGCGGAGTTCTCGAGGCCCTCGATGTGCGGCGCACCCTTGCTGGCGATGACCATCAATGCATAGCAGAAGGCCGAGGCGATTCCACAGACGATGCCCGCAATGGGCATATTGCCGCCTAGACCTTGCGCTGCAATGAGAAAAGCACCGCAGGCGACGGCGACAAAGCCGGCGATTTTGCCGCCGGTCAGCTTTTCGCCAAAAATGAGCGGGGAGAGGGCCATAACGATGATGGGGCCACAGTAATACAACAGCGAGGAGATACCAACGCCGATCGTCTGATAGGCGCGGAACAGGAAAATCCAGCTGGCGCCCAGCGCGGCGCCCGAGACGATGAGCGCTGCGGCCTCGCGGGGGCGAGACGGAGCCTGCAGGTTATGGCGCTTGGTTATGAAGAGGATGGCGGCAAGGGTGAGAGCGCCCAAAAACGTGCGCAACAGTACGATATCGGAGCTCGGCAGCGCGATGGCAGCGGCGATGATGCCGTTGGAGCCAAACAATAGCAATGCTGCTAAGTACGTAAACAATCCGTTGTTCATGTGCTGACATCCCCTCTATATCCGAACATGTTCACTATGGGTGAACTGGCTTTAGAAGAAAAGCGAATATAATGCATGGATAACATGACAAAAACTCATGTAAAGGTGGAGGGGTGCCGTGGAAACGAATATTCAAAAGATGCAGGTGCTGCTCGAGACCGTGCGGGCCGGCAGTTTTACGCGCGCCGCCGAGCGGCTGAGCTATTCGCAGTCGGGCGTGAGCCGCATGGTGGGCGACCTTGAGACCGATTGGGGTTTTAAGGTGCTCGACCGCAGCCGCGAGGGTGTGGTGCTTTCTGCCGATGGGCGGCAGATCATGCCGGCGGTTGAGGCGCTCTGCGAGGAGTTTGGCCGCCTGCAGCGACACGTGGACGAGATGCGTGGGCTCATGCGCGGCAAGATCTGCATTGGTACGTTTTCGAGTGTGGCGACCCACGTGCTGCCACCGGTCATAGCGCGTTTTCGCGCCGATCACCCGGACGTCGATTATGAGTTGCTGATGGGCGATTACTCAGAGATTGAACAATGGGTGGCGGAGGGGCGCTGCGACCTGGGCTTTATCCCGCGTGAGCCCCGAGAAAACGGCATGGCATCACGGTCTTTAGTGTGTGATGAGCTGATGGCGGTGGTGCCGACAGATTCGTTGCTTGCCACGGCGGAGTTCGTCTCTCTTACCGATTTGGCAAGAGAGCAGTTTATTCTGCTGGAACGGGGTACCGATGATGAGATTACGCCGCTATTCCGTCGGGCGGGGCTGGCGGTGCGCTCAAAACTGTCGACTTGGGATGACTATGCGATTATGGCTATGGTCGAGGATGGCCTGGGCGTGAGCATTCTTCCCGCGCTCATCTTGCGTCGCTGCCAGTTCGATGTTGCTGTGCGTCCGCTCGAAGGGCATCCCCATCGGCAGATCAACGCCATATATCGAACGGCCGATGTTTCGCTTGCCGCCGCTCGTTTCCTCGAATACCTCTAAATGCGTGCACGTCGTTATCGCCTTTGGATAAATCTCGAGGTCTTGCTCATTTTATTTTTGAAATTGAACTTTTCGAAATAGCACGGCGCTATACTGCTGCCTAAATTGAACTCAGGTTCAATTCGTGTTGTATAAATTGAACTTTGCCAGCAAGGAGGTTCTAGTGGCCCAAGAGACGTTTAGCGATCGTCTGCGACAGGCTATGTCCGATCGCGACGTTCGCCAGTCGGACGTGATCCGCGCATCGGAGATGCTCGGCAAAAAACTCGGCAAGAGTCAGATGAGCCAATATGTGAGCGGCAAGACGATTCCGCGGCGCGATGTGGCTGAGCTGCTCGCCCGTATTTTGGAGGTCGATGTTACCTGGCTGCTTGCCGGCGACGCCGATCAAGGCGAGGCATCATCACCCCGCAACGATTCCAAGCCCGAACCCCATCCCTCAGCTCAAATTGCAAGGAGCACCACCATGCGTACTTTTTCTAAATCCACCAAGCTCGATAACGTCCTGTATGACGTGCGCGGTCCCGTCGTCGACGAGGCCGCCCGTATGGAGGACGAGGGCGAGCGCATCCTCAAGCTCAATATCGGCAACCCGGCGCCCTTCGGTTTCCGCACGCCCGATGAGGTCATCAAGGACATGCGCCAGCAGCTGCCCGACTGCGAAGGCTATTCCAACTCGCGTGGCCTGTTCTCCGCGCGCAAGGCGATCATGCAGTATTCGCAGATCAAGGGCCTGCCCAACGTTCAGATGGAGCATATCTACACGGGCAACGGCGTGTCCGAGCTCATTCAGCTTTCGATGAACGCGCTGCTCGACAATGGCGACGAGATTCTGATCCCCAGCCCCGACTATCCGCTCTGGACGGCGTGCGCAACCCTTGCCGGCGGTCATCCTGTGCACTATCTGTGCGATGAGCAGGCGGATTGGTATCCCGACCTGGAGGATATGGAGTCCAAGATCACGAGCGCGACCAAAGCCCTCGTTATCATCAACCCCAACAACCCCACGGGCTCGGTCTACCCGCGCGAGGTGCTCGAGGGCATCGTCGAGGTTGCACGCAGGCATCAGCTGATGATCTTTGCCGATGAGATCTACGACCGCCTGTGCATGGACGGCTACGAGCACGTCTCGATTGCCTCGCTCGCTCCTGATCTGCCCTGCGTCACCTTTAGCGGCCTTTCCAAGTCGCACATGATCGCGGGCTATCGTATTGGCTGGATGGTGCTTTCGGGCAACCAGCGCTGCATGAGCGACTTCATCATGGGCATTAACATGCTCTCCAACATGCGCCTGTGCTCCAACGTGCCGGCTCAGTCGATCGTTCAGACGGCGCTCGGTGGCCATCAGTCCGTCAACGACTACATCCGCCCCGGCGGCCGTGTCTACGAGCAGCGCAACTTTGTGTATGAGGCGCTCAACAAGATTGACGGCATCTCGGTGGTTAAGCCGCGTGCGGCGTTCTACATCTTCCCCAAGATGGATGTGAAGAAGTTCAACATTACCGATGACGAGCAGTTCGCCCTTGACCTGCTGCACGAGAAGAAGATTCTCATCACGCGCGGCGGCGGCTTTAACTGGGCTGAGCCCGACCACTTCCGTATCGTGTACCTGCCGCGCATGGAAGTGCTCAAGGAGTCCCTCGAAGACCTCGCCGACTTCTTCGATCACTACCGTCAGAACTAGTGGGATAGAAGCTCCGCACTATGAAAAGCTCCCTGCAGTTGCTTGGCTGCGGGGGGCTTTCTTGAATCGGCGGAACTAAATAACGATTCCGTTGCAGTGGTCGATTTCGTGCTGGATGATCTCGGCGGTGTAGCCCGAGAAGTTTTTGATGCGGTGGACGAAGTTCTCGTCCAAATACTCAACCTTAATGCGGCGATAGCGGGTGCAGGGACGCTCGCCGATCAGCGAGAGGCATCCTTCGCTCGTCTGATAGGCATTGACCTGCTCAAGAATTTGAGGGTTGTACATCAGCAGCGCCCTATTGCCGTCCTTTACGCAGATGATGCGTTTGCGTACGCCGATCATGTTGGCGGCGAGCCCCACGCACTCATGCTCATGTTCGTGGAGCGTATCCAGGAGGTCCTGCCCGGTCGCGGCATCGTCGGGTCCCGCGTCTTCGGAAGACAGGCGCAAAAAGAACTCGGATTTCATGATGGGCTTAATCATGGCGGGCTCCTCATGTCTCATGCTTTCGTGGACTTTTAATAATAGCGCGGAAGGAAAGCTGTGCGTCCGCGTTACAATCTTTCGATGTTGGACCATGTTGCCAGACTCGTCGTGTACGGCGTCTGGCGTAAGTCTAGGGCTCATTTTCGCCCTGGACTGTTCCTCTGGGGCGATGCGACTGTCGTTCCAAGAGGAAGGAAATGCATGGGGAGCAAATCTCAGCAACAAGTTCAAGCACCGCCATCGGCCACTGCGGCAATTCTCGTCGTAATGTATATTGCAGCCTTTGTTGCCGCGTTTAACGAGAACATCATTAACGTGGCGTTGCACGACATTATGGCGGCCTTTTCGGTGAGTGCCACCACGGCGCAGTGGCTCGTTTCGGGCTACATGATCGTGACGTCGATCTTTACGGCCATCATGGCCTTCCTGTCCGGCCGTTTCTCGACGCGCAAGCTGCTGTTTTTCGCATGCGGATGCATGGTCGCCGGCGAAGTTCTGTGCCTGGTCGCTCCGTCGTTTGGCGTTTTGCTGTCAAGTCGTATTTTGCAGGCTGCGGGATCGGGCATCTTGTTCCCGCTCATGATGAACGTGGTGCTGTCTTGCGCTCCGCGCGAGAAGCTCGGCCTGTATCTGAGCTTGGGCGGTGCCTGCATTACGTTGGGGCCGGCGTTTGGACCCGTGATCAGTGGTCTTATGTGCACGTTGTTTGGCTGGAGGGCGGTGTTCGTAGTGCCGCTGGTGGGCGGCATTGTGGTCGCTGCGGCGGGCGTAAAGCATGTCCAGAATGTCGGAGAGCGCTCGAATACCACGCTTGATATTCTGTCGGTTGTTTTGCTCGCGGCCGGCATTACGGCATTTGTGTATTCCGTAGGCGAGTTCTCGACCAATCTGATTGCCGGTATCGTGGCACTTTTCGCCGCCATTGTGCTGCTCGGCCTGTTTGCGGCCCGTCAGCTCAAGCTCGAACATCCGGTGCTTAACGTGCGTCCCATGGCGAGCGTTCGCTTTTGGCCTGCGTGCCTGCTTGTGGTGGTGTCGATGATGACGACGTTCTCGATGAGCGTTTTGTTGCCGCTCTATTTTGAGGGCGCATACGGCATGACCGCCCTTGTTGCGGGCTTGCTCATTTTGCCGGCGATTGCCTGCAACGCCGTGACCTCGATTGTGGGCGGACGCGTGATGGACGCCCGTGGCGCATGGCCGCTGCTGCCGGTCGGCTTTGCCCTGATTGCCGTGGGACAGACTGCCATCTCGATGACGGCGGCAAGCATGAACATCGGCGTCGTCGTGGCGCTGACCGTTGTGGTGTATGCCGGAGTCGGTTTGGTGCTGAGTCCCTCGCAAACGGCCGGCTTGGAGACGCTGCCTGCCGCTGAGCATCCTCACGGAACGGCATTGCTTAACACGTGGAACATGATTGCCGCATCGTTTGGCCCGTCGCTGTTTATCGGTCTGCTCTCGAGTTCTGCGGCGGCTGCCAGCGTCGCTGGCGCTGCGATCGACGTTGACCAGGCGATTGGATTTGCAGCTGCCGTGCGTGTGGCGGCTGTAATTGCCGTGGTCGGGTTCGTGACGTCGCTGGTGTACGCTCGTCGCGAGTCGCACATGTCGCATTAATGTGTGCACATAGATTCTGCAGCTAGATTGGATGGCGACACCATAAACTAATGGACGTTTTGCCGAGAGGCATGAATGTTTAAAGCGCAAAGAGTGCGCGACGGGCCCCGCGAATGGGGCGATGATGCCCGAGAGGGCCAAGAAGGAGTCTCATGTCAGAGAACGAAGAGATCATGAACGAGACCGAGAACGAGACCATGGCTGCCGAGGTCGAGGCAGTCGAGACCGTGGAGACCGAAGCTGCCGAGGTTGAGGCTGCTGACGAGGTTTCCGCCGAGGAGGAGGCCGAGGTTGTCGAGGCCGCCGCTGATTACGATGACGAAGAGCTGATGGACAAGATGCAGAAGGCCGCCCGCCTGCTGCGTAGCCGTCGCTTTGCTATTTCCAAGGAGGAGGAGGCCAAGGCCGAGCGCATGGCGAACATCGAGCGCGCCATCAAGCTCCTTGACCTCAAGCCCAAGATGGAGCAGAAGGAAATGTCCGACCTGCTGGGCATGCGCCTTCGTGAGCTCGATGGTCTGATGGCCGAGGCCGAGGCTGCCGATCTGGTCGGCCGCATCGACGACGCCGAGGGCGATATGCGCAAGATCGTCGTCTTCGCTGCCGAGGATGCCGCTGAGGGTCTGGTCGAGCTTGCCAACAAGAAGGAGAAGCTCCTGCCCGAGCTTTCTTACGAGGAGGCCACCGAGCTGATGGCCGCTCTCGATAAGGTTATCGCTCCGCTCGTCGCCATGGGCCTGGACGAGGACCGCGGTCCTCGCGGCGGCCGTGACGATCGCGGTGGCCGTGGCGGCGACCGCGGCGGTCGCGGCGGCTTTGGTGATCGCGGTGGCCGTGGCGGCGACCGTGGCGGTCGCGGTGGCGATCGCGGCGGCCGCGGCGGCTTTGGTGACCGTGGCGGCGACCGCGGCGGTCGAGGCGGCTTTGGCGGCAACCGTGGTGGCTATGGCGACCGCGGCGGCAACCGTGGTGGCTTTAGCGGCAACCGTGGTAACGACCGCGGCGGTCGCGGTGGCGATCGTGGCGGCCGCAATGGCGGCGGCTTCCGCGGCAACCGTTTCTAATTAGTTACGCGATTTTACCAAACCGCGTAACTAGTTGACGCTGCGCGCCGCCCAGGGCGACAATTTGTCATTCAAAAGGCGAGGCATGACCAGAAGGTCTATGCCTCGCCTTTTTCATGCCAACTTGTTCGCCCTGGGCGGCGCTCGCTGTCGGTACAAAAACATCGGCGTTCCCATAGTCCAAACCTGCCAAAAAGGGACAGGTTTATTTTGGTCGGCTTTATCTGGGCAAATGTGGTCGTCTATCGCTATGCGTCCGAAAATCAACGCTCGTTTGTTTTCTGCCTACATTTGGAGGAAGAACTCGTGGAGGCGCGTGTCGTCGTCGAGCTCGGGGTGGAAGGTGACACCGAGCTGTTTGTCTTGACGGGCGGCGACGATACGGCCATCGACTTCGGCCAAGGCCTTGGCATTGCCGTGCACCTTGACGATGCGGGGTGCACGGATAAACGTTAACGGCACTTCACCTTCGATACCTCCTACCCACCCCTTGGTGCGAAAGCTGCCGAGCTGTCTGCCATAGGCATTACGCTCAACGAGCACATCCATGGTTGCCAGGCGCGGTGTTCCCTTGTCATCGTGGGCGGCAAGGTCGTGAGCCAGTAGAATCAGGCCGGCGCAGGTGCCCAGGACCGGCGTGCCTTCAGCGATACGGGCACGAAGCTCCTCGAGCATCCCCAGTTCGTCAAGCAGCTTGCCCTGAACGGTGGACTCGCCGCCAGGGAGGACCAGGCGATCAAAGTTCTGCCGCAAATCGGCCGCCTGCCTCAGCTCAATATAGTGTGCGCCCAGCTCGGATAGTCTTGCCTCGTGCTCGGCAAAAGCGCCTTGGACCGCCAGCACGGCGACCGTTTGGTCTGCATAATCGCTCATGTGCGATCCTTTCTGCTGGACTAGCGCCCGCGCTCCTCCATGATGATTTCAATCTCGTCGGCGTTGATGCCCACCATGGCCTCGCCCAGGTCCTCCGAAAGCTCGGCGATGAGCTTGGCATCGGTGAAGTTCGCCACGGCCTTGACGATGGCGGCGGCGCGCTTGGCAGGGTCGCCGCTCTTAAAGATGCCCGAGCCGACAAAGACGCCCTCGGCGCCCAGCTGCATCATCAGCGCGGCGTCGGCGGGGGTCGCTACGCCGCCGGCGGCAAAGTTCACCACGGGAAGCTTGCCCGTGGCATGAACCTCGCGTACCAGCTCGACCGGAACCTGCAGTTGCTTGGCTGCCTCAAAGAGCTCATCATTGCGCAGAGCGACAACGTCGCGGATCTGCTTTTGGATCTTGCGCATGTGACGCACAGCCTGAACGACGTCGCCCGTGCCCGGCTCGCCCTTGGTGCGAATCATCGTGGCGCCCTCGGCAACACGGCGTAGCGCCTCGCCCAGATTGCGGGCGCCGCAGACAAACGGCACGTCAAACTGGGTCTTGTCGATGTGATAGACGTCATCAGCAGGGGAGAGAACCTCGGACTCGTCGATGTAATCGATCTCGATGGCCTGAAGGACCTGCGCCTCGACAATGTGGCCGATGCGGCACTTGGCCATAACGGGGATGGAGACGGCCTCCTGGATGCCCTTGATCATCTTGGGGTCGCTCATGCGCGAGACGCCGCCTGCGGCACGGATGTCGGCCGGGATACGCTCGAGTGCCATGACGGCGCAGGCGCCTGCCTCCTCGGCGATGCGTGCCTGCTCGGGCGTGGTGACGTCCATGATGACGCCGCCCTTGAGCATCTGCGCGAGCTCTCGATTGAGTTTGACGCGATCGGCCTTGCTGGTCTGTTCTGCCATGGTTGCTCCCTTGGTTGGCATGTGCATTGCTTGACGGAACATCCTATCGGGGAGCTGGGTATGGCGAAATACTCAGTTTTCGAGATAATAACAAGGTCAGACTAATACCAGATTGAATGGCTTAATAAGGTCAGGTGATATGCTCATGCTTGACTACAATTTGGAAAAACGCGGCGAAGCATCGCTCTATGAATATGTTTACCAGCAAATTCGAGACGATATTGTTGCTGGGCGCATTGCGGCGGGGGAGCATCTTCCGTCTAAGCGCGCCTTTGCCAGCCATCTGGGAATCAGTGTCATTACCATCGAGAATGCATATAGCCAGCTACTTGCCGAGGGCTATATTTGCTCAATGCCGCGTCGTGGCTACTACGCTTGCGAGCTTCCGGATGCACCAGTTTTGCCTTTGGCTACGGGGAGTATCGACCGAGATGCCGTCTCTGTGGGCCCCAGCGCGCATGATGTCAACAGACAGGTCGAGCGATTCGACGCACTTTCTCCTTCCGCTTTGGAGGCGGCGCGACTTTGGCAAAGCGCGCTACGGGCGACGCTGGCATCCGAAGACGAACGCGAGATCTTTTCGCCCGCACCGGCACAGGGCACCGCTCGGCTACGACGCGCAATTGCTCACCATCTGCGCGGGACAAGGGGCATGAATATCGATCCTAATAACATTGTTATCGGCGCGGGCGCCCAGCTGCTCGATACCATGTTGGTTCAGTTGCTTGGCGCTGACAAGGTGTATGCCGTTGAGGACCCGGGCTATTTGCGTCTGACGCGCATCTACCAGGCTATGGGCTGCAAAGTTCGACATATCCCGTTGGATGATGAGGGCGTGGACTTGAACACTCTGCAGAAAAGCGGGACCGATGTCCTTCACCTGATGCCGTCCCATCAGTATCCGACCGGCCTTGTGACGAGCATTGCGCGCCGATATGCGCTGCTGAGCTGGGCCGCCGAGCGACCAGGTCGGTATCTCATTGAGGATGACTTTGATTGCGAGTTTCGTCTAGCCGGCAAGCCGATTCCCGCGCTCGCGTCGATCGATGCCGCTCAATCGGTCATCTACACCAACACGTTTTCGAAGAGCCTTTCATCGGCGTTGCGTCTAGCGTACATGGTGTTGCCTGATGAGCTAATTGAGCGGTTTAGGCGCAACCTTGGTTTTTACGCCTCGTCGGTGAGTTCTGTTGACCAGGTCGCTTTGGCTCGTTTGCTGGAATCGGGTGATTACGAGCGACATGCGAACCGCGTACGCGTTCGTGCTCGCGAGGCGCGTGATGGCCTGGCGTCGCTTGTGCGGAAAGCGTTTCCGGCAGGGGAGGTCTCGATTGAGCATGCAGACGCGGGTCTTTACTGCACTGTATTTGCGGAGCGCGGAACGGGCGGAAGCTCTTTTGCGCGGGCTCTCACGCGCTCGGGCATTCCGTTCATCGATATCAGTGACTGTTATTGGTGCGCCGATGGCGCATTTGTTCCTGAAAACTCAACTCAAATTCTTGTCCAGTATGACGACCTGAGTCCGAAAGTGCTTAATACCTTGGAATTGCAGCTAATGGGGGAGCTCTGCAATCTAAGTGAGTAGACTTTTGGTACTTTGGCGACCAGGCCGTTTTGCCACAAGCTATCTACCTGTGGTTTTGAGAAGCAGGATGACCGGTCTGATCGGGATGTTCCAAAAAGTCTACTCACTTGCCGTGCAAAGCTTCCGCATGAGAAAAAATGAGTTTTCAACAGGGCTTCGTCCAGCTCTTGGCAAGCTTTTGGCCAGTTGGGGAGGGCTGTTGAAAACTTAGCAGTCCGTTCGGTGCCATTTTTGTTGCGTTTGCGCCAATGGGAGACCGACTGGGTTGAAATCCGTGTTTTCCTGTGCCTATGAAGGATCTACTTTGTGACATATCGGCTTTTAGGTACTGGCGTTTGCCTCCTCAAGTCCGCGCTTTGTGCCCGCCGCTTCCACGACCGGAAGAAGACCGGCAGCGATATGATCTCGCCCGCAACCCGACAGCTGCGGTTGCGCTCGGTTTTCCGTTGTATACATTGGTTCGGACGAGAAACAAACGGACTTGCCCTGCCAGCATTAAGCAGCGGCTGTTTCTTGGTGAGCTCCCCAGGGAATCCGTGCTGGAAACGGAGCATGGATTTTTGGTTACGTCTCCTCTACTGACGGCATTTATCATGTCGCGGCATCTGACGGATCTCCAACTTCTTTTTGTATTGGCGGAGATGTGCGGCTTGTTTGCGGTGTGCGCCCTGCCGACGGCACTCGAGGCGGAGCTTTCGCGTGCAATTGATTCGGGTGCGATTTCGACAACGTTCGGTTGGGTGCGCTGCCCGTCCGAGAGCGGCGCCGCTTCAAATTTATGGCGTCGAGACGCTTTGGTTTTGGGCGGAGACCTTGACCGTTTTTGTTCAGATGTTTGCGGGATACGTTACGGCAATAGATTTAGGACGGTGTCGCAACTTGTTCCATTGGGTGCCGCGTCGCCTTTTGAGGTCGAGGCGTATTTGCTACTTGCACTGCCGCGATCCCTGGGAGGCGTAGGCTTTTGCGACATAGAGCTTAATGTTGAAGTGATGCTAAGCACAAGTGCTCGAGCGATTGTGGGAAAGTCCCGTGTATATATCGACATACTTCTGTCTTCGCCGGACGGCAGGCGACAGGTGGCCATTGAATGTCAGGGAAAGGCCTCGCACGGACGCGCAGGGGATGGCTTGCGTGACGCTGACCGCATGACGGCCCTTCAGGCCATGGGCTACGATGTGCTTCTCCTGACACACAGACAGATATCGGATGAGGATAGATTCCGCGCGATCGTTAAGGCCGTATGCAGGATGCTCGATGCTGAATATCGTGATAAAAGCTCAGATGAGCAAAGGGCTGAGACATTACTCAGGTCTGAACTATTCGTTGACTGGACAAAATTGGGAGTAATCGACGGAAAGATGCCCGTTAGACACAAAATGGCTCGATCGTGGACGGCTGCGAATCTAAGTGAGTAGACTTTTGGCACTTTGGCGACTAGGTCGTTTTGCAACAAGGCATTTACCTGCGGCTTTATAAAGTGATATGGATGGTCTGCTCGGCAAGTTCCAAAAAGTCTACTCACTTAGTTTTTGACGAGAAGCCGATGCCGAAGGCGGTCCTATTTCAGGTAGTTAACAAGTTTATGAGGCACGAAAAAGGCCCGAACCATGCGGTCCGGGCCTCATCGAGCTAGAGGTTATGTCTCAGGTTGCTGGCTTAGCCGAAGTAGCGCTTGAGCAGGCCGGCGAAAGCCTTGCCGTGGCGAGCCTCGTCGCGAGCCATCTCGTGCACGGTGTCGTGGATGGCATCGAGGCCAGCGGCCTTGGCGCGCTTAGCAAGATCGGTCTTGCCGGCGGTGGCGCCGTTCTCGGCCTCAACGCGCATCTCGAGGTTCTTCTTGGTGGAGTCGGTCACGACCTCGCCCAGGAGCTCGGCGAACTTGGCGGCATGCTCGGCCTCCTCGTGGGCAGCCTTCTCCCAGTACAGGCCGATCTCGGGATAACCCTCGCGATGAGCGACGCGAGCCATGGCCAGGTACATACCGACCTCGGAGCACTCGCCCTCAAAGTTGGCGCGCAGGTCGGCAACGATGTCCTCGGAGACGCCCTCCATCTTGGCGACGCCCACGACGTGCTCGGCAGCCCACTCGAGCTGACCCTCCTCCTGCTTCAGGAAACGAGAACCGGGAACGCCGCACTGGGGGCACTTAAAATCCTCGGGCAGCTGGTCGCCGTCGAACTCTTCCACATAACCGCAAACGGGGCAAACAAACTTCATGATTCGATCCTTTCGATCGATGGCGATTGTGCGCTCGTCCGGTCCCGTAAGGGCCCTCTCCGGACGTGCGTCTTGACGAGTTCTATTATCCATAAATGCAACCAAATGTGAAGCCTATTAGGAATGATTTTTAATAAAACAATTTTGAGATATGAAGATGTTGATTGATTAACGATTGGCAGGCCGTCTTTGACCGCCGCTGAGTACAATCGGGCGAGCAAATGTTGACCTATCAACAAATGAAGGAGTTTCCTTTATGCATCTAGCCCGTCGTGCCTGGTGCCGAACATATCAGACGGTTTTTCGCATTGCATTGCCGATCCTGCCCTATACCGAGCCGCGCATTTTAGAGCATGCCGAGGATGTGCCCGCGGTGCTTCAAAAGCGCTCGATCCAGAAGGTCCTTATCGTGACGGATCCCGGCATTGCCCGTCTGGGGCTCACGGCACCGCTCGAGACGGCGCTCGCATGCAGGGGGATTGGCGTTACGGTCTATGCCGAAACGCGTGCAAACCCCACGGTTTCAAACGTGGAAGAAGCGGCGTCCCTGTATCGAGAGAGCGCCTGCCAGGCCATTATCGGCTTTGGCGGTGGCTCGGCCATGGACTGTGCCAAGGGCGTGGGCGCACGCATTGCGCAGCCAAACAAGCCCATCAACAAGATGCGTGGCCTGCTGCGGATTCATCGTCGCCTGCCGCTGCTCATCGCCGTTCCCACTACCGCCGGTACGGGAAGCGAAGTCACGCTTGCGGCGGTAATTACCGATGACGGGACGCACTACAAATACCCCATTAACGACTTTGTGCTCATCCCGCGTTTTGCAGTCCACGACCCCGAGTTTACGTGCGGCTTGCCCGCTTCCATTACGGGGCAGACGGGCATGGACGCCCTGACGCATGCCGTTGAGGCCTTTATCGGGCGAAGCACCACGCCCTATACGCGCAAGATGGCGCGACAGGCGGTGCAGCTTATCCACGACAATTTGCTCGAGGCCTATGAACATGGTGACGACATGCGCGCTCGTCGCAATATGCTTTCGGCGGCGTATAAGGCGGGCGTTGCGTTTACCCGCTCCTATGTCGGATATGTGCATGCCATCGCGCACAGTCTGGGCGGCCGATACGGAATTCCGCACGGTTTGGCCAACGCGATCATCCTGCCGCACATGCTTCGCGCTTATGGTGACGCCGCCGCCCCCAAGCTTGCCGATCTTGCTCGCATGGCGGGCATTGCGCCGGCTACCGCGCAGGATAGTCTTGCGGCCGAGGCCTTTATCGATTGGGTCGACCGCATGAACGAGATCCTGGGAATCCCCAAATATGTCTCGGGCATTCGCCGCTCCGACATTCCCGAGATGGCGGCGCATGCCGATGCCGAGGCCAATCCGCTGTACCCCGTTCCGCTTTTGATGGACCGCTTGGAGCTCGAGCGTATGTACGAGGTCGTCGCGGGTGGTATGTTTGAGGACGAGAACTAGGAGGGTGCCATGAACACCGAGGAAATTGCGCGCATCGTCGGCGATCAGCGCACTTACTTTAAAACGCACGCTACGTTTGATGTTGATGCCCGACGTCGCGCGCTCGTGAGTTTACGCGATGCGGTACGGGCGCACGAGGCCGATATCGCCCATGCACTCAAGACCGATTTGGGAAAGTCGCATGACGAGGCATATATGTGCGAGATCGGCACGTCGCTTTCCGAGATTCGTCATCAGATCGCTCACGTGGCTCGATGGAGTCGTCCGCGCCTGCGTCCGTGTGACCTTGCCAACGCCGTGAGCGCGTGCAAAACGCAAGCCGTGCCCTATGGCGTCACGCTCATCATGGCTCCGTGGAACTACCCGTTTTTGCTAACACTCGAGCCGCTCGCCGGCGCCCTTGCCGCGGGCAATACCGTGGTCATCAAGCCGAGTGCCTATGCTCCGGCATCGAGCGCGGTGCTCAAGCAAATCTGTGAAGAGGCATTTGATCCGCGCCTGGTGACGGTTGTCGAGGGCGGGCGCGCCGAGAACGAAGCGTTGCTCGATGAGTGCTGGGACAAGATCTTCTTTACCGGTAGCGTTCCGGTCGGCAAGCTCGTCATGGAGCGCGCGAGTAAAAACCTCACGCCCGTGACGCTTGAGCTGGGCGGCAAGAGCCCCTGCATCGTGGATGCGACGGCAAACTTGAAGGTCGCGGCACGGCGTATCGCCTTTGGCAAATGGCTCAACGTAGGGCAGACCTGCGTGGCGCCCGACTACCTGCTGGTCGATACGCGCGTGCACGACGAGCTGCTGGGCCTCATCAAGGAAGAGGTCCGCCGTATGTTTGGCGAGCATCCGCTCGATAACGAGGATTACGGGCATATCGTCAATGCTAAGCATTTTGCGCGCGTGCGCGGGCTGATCGATCCCGATAAGGTCGTGCTGGGAGGCACGGCGCGCGAGTCGTCGCTCAAGATTGAGCCGACGATCCTAGACGGCGTGACCCCCGATGACGCCGTGATGCAGGAGGAGATCTTCGGTCCCATCTTGCCGGTGCTGACGTTTGAGAGCCTAGACGAGGCCGAAGCGTTTATTACGGATCGTCCGACGCCGCTGGCCCTGTATATCTTTAGTCAGGACCGCGCAGTTCAGCAGCGCTTCGTGCGTTACGTGCCCTTTGGCGGTGGCTGTGTCAACGACACGATCATGCACTTGGCTACGAGCCATATGGGCTTTGGCGGCATGGGCGCGAGCGGTATGGGGCAGTACCATGGACGCGAGAGCTTCGATACGTTTAGCCACAAGAAGAGTATCGTGAACAAGGCAACTTGGCTGGACGTGCCGTTTCGGTATGCGCCCTACGCAAGCTGGAAGCACAAGTTCGTGCGCATGTTTGTGCATTAGAAAAGGGCGCAGGTAATACGAACAAGTGTTCCTATTACCTGCATTTTGCGTTAGACTACTGTTATGGAGCACGGATGGGCCAACTCCCTTTAGAAGGGATTTGGTATGAACGTAAGCGATGTTATTTCGTTATTGGCGTTGTTGATTGCGGCTATCGAACTCGGTCTGTTTATCGGCCGAATGAAATAGCCGCCCCCGCGTAAGCGAAGACGGCCACTTCTCACGATGAAAACGTGTATCGGAGTTGGCAAGACCCGCGGCAACGGGTGCCATCCGTGTTCCTATCTTATCTGCAAGCGTTCTGTCGCGCAAGCGTTGAGGCAAACGATTGAAGGACGCAGACAGGATGTATTTGTGTCCGCACGGGACCGTAGACTTCTCAATAAGGTTACACACCGGTTTATCCGGCCGTTAGAGGAGCTGCTATGTACGAGCCTTCGCGTGTTCTTCTGTCGTTTCATATCGCAGGATTTCAATATGCCGACGGCGCTTTGGTCCTAGGCGATCTTAAAGCGGGCGATAAACTGACACTGTGTGCCGAGCGCGATAATCCCCATGATCCCGAGGCAGTTGCGATCTACTATGGCAAGACCAAACTTGGCTGCGTTCCGGGAAACGAGGTCGGTCCACTGTCCTTGATGATGTATTACGGCCACGAGGACGTGTTTGAGGCCCGCGTGCAACAGGTTGCCCCCGAGCGCAGCCCGTGGCACCAGGTGCGCGTTGGCCTCTATGTGGTGGATGCCCGCTAATCGGTAAGGGAGGCTGCCATGCTTGACGACGATGACCTGTTCGATTTGACGGATGATCCGTTTGAGTGGGATATGCTACTCGATGACGATGAGCTGGAGCAGGATCGCAAAAAGCAAAAGGATAAGAACGCCCAGGGCAAAGGTTCGAATAAAAAGGACGAGTGCCGCCGCGGACTGTTCGGCGGGCTCTTTGGCTAACCGCCGCATCGCTGTGTCTGTATACTTAGCACGAGTTGGATGCATTGCGAAATGAGGGCATAGACGATGATGTGGTTTACCGCCGACCTGCACCTGGGCGATACGAATATCTTGCACGACATGGATCGACCGTTTGATTCGGTCGAGGAGATGAACCGCAAGGTCATCGATGCCATCAATGAGTGCGTGGCTGCGGACGACCGCCTCTATATCCTGGGAGACTTTACGTATCGCTTGCCCATGGCGGAGGCGGTGCGCCTGCGCGAGCGTATCGAATGCAAGAATGCGACGCTCATCCGCGGTAACCATGACGGCGACTGGGAAGATCCCGACGCCCCGCAAATTTGGGAAGACGTGCGCGATTACCTGGAGATTGCTCCCGGCTATGCCAAGGGTCATCGTCTGGTGATGAGCCACTACCCCATGCTCAGCTGGAACGGCAAGGCACGTGGCGCCATTATGCTGCATGGGCATATCCACAGCAGGGGTGACCGCACCAACGCACGCAACCGCGATCGCGAGCGCCCCATTTACCGCTACGATGTGGGCCTCGACGCCAATGACTACAAGCCCGTAAGTCGTGATCAAATCCTCGGCTATTTTGGACTGTAATTTTCAAACTGTCACTCAAACCACCACAAAGGGGACAGGCACCTTTGTGGTGGTTCTGGCGCCGTTGCCATTATGGCGGCGGCGCCTTTTTTGTCCGTGCGGCGCGGTAGAGTGTAGGCGGTCGAAATTTGCGTCCATCGAGGAGCTGCTATGAACGAGATTAAGTGCCCGCATTGCGGCGAAGTTTTTAAGGTCGATGCGTCCGGCTATGCGGATATCGTCAAGCAAGTACGCGATGCCGAGTTTTCGCGCGACCTGGACGAGCGTGTGAAGGCAGTCCAGCGCGAGGGCGAGCAAGCGCTGGAGCTTGAGCGCTCGCGTTCGACGGCTGCCTTGCAAAAGGCAGAGTCTCAGCGCAACGCTCAGCTTGTCGAGCAGAAGAACACTGCGGATCAGAAACTGGCGCAAGAGGTTGCCAAGCGCGATGCTGAGCTTGCCGAGCTGCGCGCTAAGCTCGAGGGCGCTGCCGCAGAGCGCGAGAGTGCAAGCCAGCGCGCGGCGGTAGAGGCACGAGCCAATGCTCAAAAGGAAAATGCCGAACTCCAGCGTGAGATTGATAGCCTGCGTGCGCAGCTTGGGCGCAAAGATGACGAAGCAAAGCTTGCCGAGTCGGCGGCGCGCAACGCTGCTCAAAACGATTTAGCTGCGCGCGACGCTCAGATTGCCGAGCTGCAGGCCAGGCTCGCCGCGGCGGACAAAGCCCAGGAGATGGCGCTTGCCGCTGCCGCGGCAGAGTCGCAGCGTGAGCTCGATGCCGCTCGCAGCGAGGCCGAGCGCGCGCTTACTGACTATCGCGCGAAGGTGCAAGAGAAGTTCTCCGCCGCAAAGGCTCAGTCCGAGCAAGAGGCCGAGGGCCTGCGTGCCCAGCTGCGCGAGCAGGAACTGATGGCAAAAATGAACCTGTCAGAGGCGGTCGCCGCGGCGGAGCGTGAGCGCGATGAGGCACGTGCCAAACTGACGAGCGAGCTGGCAGTGCGCGATTCTCGCGAGGAGCAGGCCAAGGCGGCACACGAGCTCGAGCTTGCGCAGGCCAAGCGTGCGAGCGATGACCTGATTCGCTACAAGGATGAAGAGATCGAGCGCCTTAAGGACATGAAGGTCCGCCTGTCCACCAAGATGGTGGGCGAGTCGCTCGAGCAGCACTGTGAGACCGAGTTTAACCGTCTGCGCATGACGGCGTTTCCTAACGCGTACTTCGAGAAGGATAACGATGCGTCCGAGGGTACCAAGGGCGACTTTATCTTCCGCGAGTGCGACGCGAGCGGCAACGAGGTCATTTCGATTATGTTCGAGATGAAAAACGAGAACGACGAGACTGCGACCAAGCACAAAAACGAGGACTTCTTTAAGAAGCTCGATCACGATCGCCGCCAAAAAGGCTGCGAGTACGCGGTGCTCTGCACGTTGCTCGAACCCGAGAGCGAGCTTTACAACGCCGGCATCGTGGACGTGAGCTATCGCTACGAGAAGATGTACGTGATTCGCCCACAGTTCTTTATTCCCATGATCACGCTTCTTCGCAACGCCGCCATGGGTTCGCTGCGCTATAAGCAGGAACTGGCGGAGTACAAACAGCAGAATATCGACGTCACGAACTTCGAAGCCAAGATGGAAAAGTTCAAGAATGATTTCGGTCGCAACTACGAGATCGCGAGCCGCAAGTTCCAAACGGCGATTGATGAGATCGACAAGACGATTAGCCATCTGCAGAAAACCAAGGAGGCGTTGCTGTCCTCCGAGAACAATCTGCGCCTAGCCAACAAGAAGGCCGACGATCTTACCATTCGCAAGCTCACGTGGGGCAACAAGACCATGAAGGCCGCGTTTGACGAGGCGCGCGGGGCTGCGACAGAGACAAACGATGAGCCAGCCGAGGCGGATTCGTATGAGGTCGAGGATACCGAGTAGGGGATAGCGTATCGCGCAAAAAACGGGGCCGCTGGCGATATTGCCAACGGCCCCGCTTGTTTCGTTCCAGCATGTTCGGCTAGTCCTCGAGCAGGTCCTCGATAAAGCCGACGCGGTAGTTTTTGAAGATGACCTCGCCGCCGTCTTGCGTGGCGTCCAGATCGACATCGCCCATGATGCCAAAATCGTGGTCGCCATCCTCGTCGGCAAAGATCTGGTGCACGTGCCATATGTGCGCGGTCTTCTCGTCGGACTCGTCAATGGAAAACATCGCGGCGCTGCGGGCATCTCCGTCGGTGAGGATTTCCTCGTGCTGCTCGTGGTAAGCGTCGAGTGCTTTTTGCCAGCGGATCTCGCTCATGCCCCAGTCGTCGTCGAGCTCGCCCAGGTCGCGAACGTGCTCGCGGGCGGCAAGGGTCACGCGGCGGAAGAGCGCGTTGCGCACCAATAGCGTGCAGCCGCGACGGTCCGCCACGACCTCGTCGATGCCCTGCGGCGGCGCAGCATCGAGGGCTGTCGGGTTGCCGGCGTTCTCCCACTCATCCACCAGGCTCGAGTCCACCGAGCGCACCACAAAGCCCAGCCACGAGATAATGTCGCGCAGGCGCTCGTCGCGCTTCTCGATGGGCACGGTGCGGTCGAGTGAACGGTAGGCCTCTGCCAGGTAACGCAGCAAAATGCCCTCGGAGCGGGCGATGCCGAGCTTTTGGATATAGCCCTTAAAATCGCTCGCGCTTTCCAGCATATCGCGCAGGACGCTCTTGGGAGAGAGCTGGTAGTCGTTGGCCCAGGGTACTTCCTGGCAGTACTTGTCGAAGGCGGCATCGAGCAAGTCCTCGAGCGGCTTTTCGTAGGTGACATCCTGGATGCGCTCCAGGCGTTCCTCATAATCGACGCCGTCAGCCTTCATTTCGGCCATCGCGCGGTCGCGCGCGGCGCGCTCCTGTGCGCGCAATACCTGCTTGGGATCCTCGAGCGTTGCCTCGACCATTGAGATCAGATCCATGGTATAGGTCTCGCTCTCGGGGTCGAGCAGCTCCAACGCGGCAAGCAAGAACGGCGAGAGCGGCTGATCGAGTGCGAAGTCCTCGGGCAGATCGACCGTCAGCGCGTAGTCGATGTCCGGCGCGGCGTCAGCCGGAGCGTCGGGCGCGGGCGGCACCTCGGTGCGAACGACGACGCCGGAATCGATGAGTGTGGCGAAGATTTCGTCGGCGCGAACCTCGAGCTTGGCCTTTTCCTCGGGAGTCTGCAGGCTCGTTTCGATGAGGTCGTGTACGCGGGCTCGGGCATCGCCGCCCTGCTCGACCACGCTAATCACCATGGAGTGTGTGATGCGAAGGCGCGGCTTGAGCGTCTCGGGCTGCGTCTCGATCAGGCGCTCAAAGGTCTGCTTGTTCCAGGTGACAAAGCCCTCGGGGGCCTTTTTCTTTTTAATCTTGCGGAGCTTCTTGGGGTCGTCGCCCGCCTTGGCCATGAGCTTAGCGTTCTCGATCTCGTGCTCCGGGGCCTCGGCGATGACCATGCCCTCGGTATCGAAGCCCGAACGGCCGGCGCGACCAGCGATCTGATGGAACTCACGGGCGCGCAGGCGACGCATCTTGTAGCCGTCGAACTTGGTGAGCGCGGTGAGCACCACGGTGTGGATGGGCACGTTGATGCCGACGCCGAGCGTATCGGTACCGCAGATGACGGGCAGCAGGCCCTGCTGCGCCAAGCGCTCGACCAGCAGGCGATAGCGCGGCAACATGCCAGCATGGTGCACGCCGACGCCGCATCCAAGCAGGCGTTTGAGAATCTTACCAAAGGCCGTCGAGAAGCTCGTGCCCTTGGCCGCCTCTTTGATGGCCTCGCGCTGCTCCTTGCTGGCGATGCCAAAATTGGCGAGCGACTGTGCCGTCGCAAGGGCGGCATCCTGGCTAAAGTGCACGATATAGAGCGGGGCCTCGCCGCGGCGCATAGCGAGCTCGACGGTGCCCTCGAGGGAGGTCGTCACATAGTCGTAGTTCAGCGGAACAGGACGCGGGGCGTCGACAACCAAGTCGCAAGCAGCGCCGGTGTGTTCCTCGAGCGAGGCGGCGATCGCGGTGACATCGCCGAGCGTGGCGCTCATGAGCATAAACTGCGTGTGGGGCAGGGTGAGCAGCGGCACCTGCCATGCCCAGCCGCGGTCGGGGTCGGCAAAGTAGTGGAACTCGTCCATGGCCACGCAGCCCACGTCGGCGCCCTCGCCCTCGCGCAGTGCATCGTTGGCAAGGATTTCGGCCGTGCAGCAGATGACGGGCGCCTTAGTGTTGATGTGCGTATCGCCGGTGATCATGCCAACGTTATCGCGGCCGAGTACCTGTACCAGATCGAAGAACTTTTCGCTGACCAGGGCCTTGATGGGGGCCGTGTAATAGCAGCGCTTGCCCTGCGCCATGCCCATAAAGAGCATGCCCAGCGCGACGAGCGATTTACCCGATCCGGTCGGTGTGCCCAAAATGACGTGATCGCCGGCGGCCAGGTCCATGAGGGCCTCTTCTTGGTGACCCCACAGCTCGATGCCGCGGCTGCTCGTCCATTCAAAGAAGCGTTCGAAGGCCTGATCGGGCGTGAGCCACGGTTCGGGCTCACTGCCGTCCTCGGGCTCCCACCAGGTGGGGGAGAGCGCGCCGAGCGAGCCGAACTCGGCTTCGGTTCCCGTGCCGCCCGAGAATGAGCTGGCGGCCCCGGCGCCGGAGACGGTACTGGCGGCGGTATCTGTCGTGGTCTGTGTCATGTGTTTGCTTTCTCTCGCGATTGTCCGCCAACTATTATGGCGTAGCAGCGGCGTGGGGTGCCAGCGCGCGAGAAAATGCAGGAAATGGGCGTTCTGCCCAGCCGTTTGGTGCAGTCGCCAGCTAAGTGAGTAGACTTTTTTCAATGTCGCGAGCACATGGCTTTTGCGCAAGGGTTCTACCTGCGGTTTTAGTTTTCGTTATGCGGGTTGTGCTTGGCTATTGCAAAAAAGTCTACTCACTTAGGTTTGAGGGTCGTTCGCTGGCGCCTATTTTCACTTGTTTGCCGACGCCGCGACCATCAGAAGCCCCTAGGACCCCTGCGGCAGGCGTTTTTTGCCTTTGCGAGCACGGTTTCTAAAGTTCTCGACGGCTTCTTCCATGCCCAGGGGTACATAGGTGAGCTCATCGAGGTTTTCGGGCAGGTAGCAGGTAAGGCTTTGCTCCTGCGCGCGGCCCGCCGCGAGCTGCTCTTCGATGGGTTCCGCGCCGGGCGTAGCGCAAATGCCATAGACGGCGGCACCCATCTCGCGCGTGCGGCGCTCGTACTCGGTCTCGGGATGCTCGGGATGGTCGCGGCGGACGTCGTCGCTTACCCAAAGCGTATCGTAGCCGGCCGCGGCAAACTGTCCCAGGGCGTAATCGCGCAACGGCTTGCTATCGGTGCGCAGTGTGACGGTAGCGCCGGCTGCAAAGAGCGGGCGGTAGAGCATCAGATGGTCGACATGGACGAGTCGTTTTTTAGCGTACTTGGCCTTGGGCTGCGGCGTGGGAAAGTTAATGGTGATGGCATCGAGCTCGCCTGCGGCAAACAGCCGTGGCAGCGATGCGGTGCCTCGGGGCAGGACGAGTGCGTTGGATAGCCCCTGTTCGCAGATTTTCTGCGCGGCATAGGCGATGCAGATGGGCTCCTGGTCCATGCCGATAAAGAGGGCATCGGGCTCGCGGTGGGCGCGCTCTACAAGGTACGTTCCCTTGCCACAGCCAAGATCCAGGTGAAGGTGCTCGAAGGGCTTGCTGCCTGCGGGCGCACAGGCCTTGCGCCAATCTCCGGCATAAGCCTCGGGGTTTGTCTCAATCGCATCGGCGTAGCGTTCCAGGCGCTCCTCGAGCACAAAGTTCTTAGGCGTGCGAACGTGGACGGCTCCCATGAGGCTCCTTGGTCATAAGTATGGAACGCATAGCTGCACGTTCCGTCAATGGATTGAAAAAGGGCGGGCATAGTTTGCCCGGAAGATGCGGTGCGGCTCGGCGGCGAGTCGTCGATGCCTACAGGCGCTTGAGAATCACATAGCGGTTGAGCTCGCCGCTACGACCGTCGGCATGGAAGCGCTCAAGCTCACGCACGGGGACCTCGCCGCTCTTGTAGAACGTACGGACGCCGCGCACCAGGTCGGTGATCTGCTGATCGTCAAAGTGATGGCAATAGCGGTAGGCGTGGCGGTCGTTTTGCCAGCCAATGAGGTGGTCGCCGGCTTCAAACTGCGCGGAATCGTAACCCTCAAACGGCGGGGTGAGCTCGGCACGGGCTTCGGCTCGAACGGCCTTGCGCGCCATGCGCTCATCGTTCATAAACTCCCAAAAGCTGATGGCGATGATGCCGCCCGGGCGCGTCTGCCGCACCAGGGCGTCGAGCACGCGTACGCGGTACTCGCACGACGGCACGTGGTGCATAAAGCCAAAGCAGACCGAGATGTCGGCGAGCGGGGCGTCGAAAAGCACGTCGGGTGTTTCGGCGGGGTTGAGCTTCATGAGGGCGTCGAGCACGTCGAGTTCCTGGAAGTGCAGGTTGGGAATGCGAAGCGCGTGGCCATGTGCATCGATGGCCAGGTCTTGGCACGAGTCGACGCCATAGAACTCAAACGGGCAGCTGGCATCTGCCGAGGGGTTTGCGCCGTCGACACCCTTGGCGGCAAGTGCGCCGCCGGCTGCAAAGTTCTCGAATCGCATATTGCCGCAGGCGAGATCGAAGACGCGGACGGGATGCTCGATCGTGGCGACGTCGAGCTGCCCGAGCGCGATGTCCATGGTGCGTACCCAGCCGGGCCACGGGGCCTGGCGCGTATCGGAGAAGGAGGCGGAGTGCTCGCGATAGAACGTGTTGTTGAGCTGGATGAGCGATGAGGCGAAATCGCGGTTCACGGCGCGGGACTCCCTCCGTTGGCGGTGCGGAATAAACAGTACGACCATACTACCGTTAACGCCGCAACGGGGACAACCAAGCTACGGGTCATTGCTTTGTTTGGACACATTTCCGCAGCTCATATGTGCCCGCAACCGCCGGTTGTCAAAAATCTCACTAGAATAGGTGGCATGCTCTTGGCGGTGGCGGATAGATTTTTAACTGTGCAAGGCGCCTTAAGAACAAAAACGGTCCGGCGGCACGGCTGGCATCACATAGGAGGAACCATGAATGTAGAAACTGCGCAGCGGCTCGCCGACCTTCGTCGCAGCAAGGGTTTTAGCCAAGAAGGGCTGGCGCGAAAGCTGGGGCTGTCGCGCCAGGCAGTCAGTAAATGGGAGCGCGCGGAGAGCTCGCCCGATACCGAGAACCTGATCTCGCTCGCCAAACTCTATGGCGTGAGCCTGGACGAGCTGCTCAATCCGAGCGACGAGATCGAGGACGATATCGAGTTTGAGAACGAGGACCGCGCCCGTCAGCGCGAGGCCGAGGCGGCAGAGCGTGCTCGCACCCATGAGGCGGCGGCACGCGCCACGGAGGCAGCTACGCAGGCAAGTGATGCCGCAGCCAAGGCGGCGCAGGCGGCAAGCTGGAGTGCGCAGGCCGCCAATGCCGCTACGGCGCAGGCGACGAGTGGCACCGCGGTTGGCTCGACTCCGGTGAAGGGCCCGTTCCAGTCGTTCCCGTATTGGGCCGTGTGCTGGCTGCTGTTCTTTTTGCTGATGTTCCTGTTTGGTGCCGGCCCCTTTGCCGCGCTGATCTTCTTTACGATTCCCATCTATCACTGGGTGGCGCGTGCGCTCGATGGTGATTGGGCGCGCGGGGATATTCAGGTTGGTCCGGCGTCGGTGGCGATCAAGGCCCAGGGGAAGGATGCTTCTGCGGAACCCGATGCTGACGTGGCTACCACGACCACCGCTGAGCCATGTGCCAAAGAGGGTGACGAATGATGAAGCTTTCGCATGAATCCAAGGTACGCCTGGGTGTTGGCATCGGAGCGTTTGTGCTCATTGTTGGGCTTGTCTTTGGCGTTTCGCGGACATTGATTCATTTTGATGGCCCGTGGGATCTCGACGATGTTGTATCCGGCTTGTCTGGTATGGACGATGCGCTTGACGAGGACGATCTTTTGGATAGCGGTAACTATTCCGCTCGGCCTCAACAGCTTTCGAGCGAAACGTTTGATGCCGACGCGTTCACATCGCTTGATTTGGACGTGACGTCGGGCACGGTCGAGGTCAAACACGTCTCCGGCGGGCCAGTGCGCGTAATTGAAAGCGGTCGCGTGGCAACGGGGACCGTTGCCTTCGATGCGGCAACCCAGAACCTGGCCGAAATCAAGGGTTCTACGCTCAAGATTCGCCAGTTCGATTGCGATGACGAGCGCGCCATTGACCGCACGGTTACCGTCGAACTGCCGCGCGATGTTGCCGATAACATGGTGGGCATCACAGCGAATGTGGGATCGGGTGATCTGACGGTCGCGGGCATTGCGTGTCATGACCTCAACCTGACTTTGGACTCGGGAGACGTCGAGTTTACGGGTACCGTGACCGATACCCTGAATGCCGAGGTCGGTTCGGGCGATGTGACGTTCGAGCTCTACCAGGCCCCCGCGAAGTCGATGGACGTGAGCGTGGGCTCGGGCGATGTGGAGATGACGGTTCCGAACTCGACGGGCTTTAAGGCGAGCCTCACCTTGGGCAGCGGCGACTTCGAGAGCGATTTCCTTCCGCTTGGCTACGACGGCGAGACCGTTTTGAATCTTGAATTCGATAACGGCGATAAGTCTGCCACGTATCGTTTTGAGGTCGGTTCGGGCGACATGTCGTTTGATTCGGAGTAGTGAGGCAGACGAAAGCCTAGGCGAAGATATAGACGCGCTGTTTGGTGAAGGCGTCGAAGCCGAGATTGGCTTCGGCGCCTTTGCCTTTACAATGGGGGCATGGAACAGATTATCTTGAACATACTCGAGGCTCTGCGTCGCGGCGAGACCGTGGACGACAAAGCGCTCGTCAAACTGATACATGCCGAGGCACGCCGTGAGGGTGCCGACAAGCGCGATCTGGCCAAGCGTCGCCTGCTGCCGTTTTACCAGCGGGTGAAGCGCGAGGAGCCGGCTCGTTGGACGGTATGGAATGTCGACGCCGAGCTAGAGCGTCAACTGCTGCAGGTGCTACGCATGAAGCCTCGTCGCACGGCTTCGGGCGTAGCGACCATTACCGTCATCACCAAGCCGTGGCCGTGCTCGGGCGATTGCCTGTTTTGCCCCAACGACCTGCGCATGCCCAAAAGCTATCTGCACGCCGAGCCGGCGTGCGCCCGTGCAGAGCAAAACTGCTTCGATCCATATCTGCAGGTGAGCGCCCGTTTGACGGCGCTTTCGCAGATGGGGCATGCGACCGATAAGATAGAGCTCATCGTGCTCGGTGGCACCTGGAGCGACTATCCGGAAGGGTATCAGACGTGGTTTATGTCGGAGCTTTTCCGTGCGCTCAATGACGATGCCGTCGCCGGCGTGGCGGCAAACCCCATGTTGGCGCGTCCGGGCATCAGTCGTGCCGAGGCGGGGCGCCTGCTCGATGACGCTCCCGCCGATGCCCTGCCGCCGGTGGTAGCGGAGCGTCGCGAGCGCTATCGGGCAGCCGGCATTGCGACAGACGAGGTCGAGCTTGCTGCCGGCGTTGCCGACGACCAGGGGCGTGTGGATGCTGCCGTGGGCGGCTACAACCGTGCGGTGCGTCGTCTGTACGGCCCCGGTACGCCGTGGGGCGAAGTCGCCGAGTGGCAGACGGCAACGATGGAGGAGCTTGAACGTCAACAGCGCATCAACGAGACGGCGAAGCATCGCGTGGTGGGACTCGTTATCGAGACGCGCCCCGATGCCGTAACGCCGAAGGCCCTCACGCTTATCCGCCGCCTGGGCTGCACCAAGATCCAGATGGGCATCCAGAGCCTCGACCAGCACCTGCTCGATATCAACGAGCGGCGCATTTCGGTGGCGCAGATCGAGCGGGCGTTTTCGCTTGCGCGCCTGTTTGGCTTTAAGATTCACGCGCATTTTATGCTCAACTTGCTGGGCGCCACGCCCGAAGGGGACAAGCGCGACTACGAGCGCTTTGTGACCGAGGGGGCCTTTATGCCCGACGAGGTCAAAGTCTATCCGTGTGCACTCATCGAGGGCTCGCGTCTGGTGGGCTGCTATGAGCGTGGCAAGTGGCGTCCCTATACCGAGGAGGAGCTGCTCGATGTACTGGCCGATGACATCGTGGTGACGCCGGCGTTCTGCCGCATCAGTCGCATGATCCGCGACTTTAGCTCCGATGACATCATGGTGGGCAACAAGAAGCCCAACCTGCGTCAGCTCGTCGAGAATCGCTTGGCGGCTCGTGGAGAAGGCACAGTGGTGCGCGAGATTCGCTATCGCGAGATCAGTACCGCGGGTGCCGACTTGGATGAGCTTTCTCTTGATGAGGAAGTGGCGTACGAGACGCCGGTGACTCACGAGCGCTTTTTGCAGTGGGTGACGCCGCGGGGCAAGATCGCGGGCTTTTTGCGGTTGTCGCTGCCCGACCATTCGTTTGTTGCCGCACATGCGGACGAGTTGCCGACGACGCCGGACGAGGCGATGATTCGCGAGGTGCACGTGTATGGCATGGCGGCGCGCGTGGGCGATCAGGGCCAGGCGGCGCAACATCACGGGTTGGGGCGTTTGCTCGTAGAGCGTGCGTGCGAGATTGCCCGGGATGCGGGTTATGCGCGTATCAACGTGATTAGCGCGATTGGCACGCGCGAGTACTATCGCCATCTTGGATTTTATGACCATGGCCTTTATCTGCAAAAGGAGCTCTAGATGAACAAGCCGAGTGTTTCTGCCGGCGTCGTTGCCGGCGTTGCTCTGGGAGCCGCGGCGCTTGGTGCGGCCGCCGTCGCTGTTCGTGCTGCCTGTCTGCAGGTTGCGCGAACCCGCAATGGCTTGGCGCGTGTGAAACGCGTGCACGACGAGGGCGGCGACGAAGTCCGCGTATTGGTGCAAGGCGGCGTCTACCAAAGCGCGAGTTACGTTGGTGAGCGCTGGGCGGAGCCCGTCTTTGCGTACTATCGCGCGTTTAACGACGTGTTTGAGGCCGAGGATGCGATGCGCGACGCTTATGGTCACGGTATCGACCGCATTCTTATGCTGGGCGGCGGCGGGTTTGCCTATCCTAAATTCGCCCTGATGTCGCACGAGGGCTTGCGCATGGACGTCATCGAGTATGACGGAGAGATTACGCGCCTGGCGCGCCGCTGGTTCTACCTAGACGAGCTGGAGCGCGCGGCGGGCGATCGCCTGCGGGTGATAACCGCTGAGGCTCGCTCGTATCTGGGTGTGACGAGCGTGGGCCATCGTCGCTATGACGCGGTCGTGAGCGATTGCTTTGGCGGTGCCGAGCCCGTACGCGAGTTGGCGACGGTTGAGGCGTTGCGTTTAGTGCGGGGCAGCCTAAATGTTGGTGGCGTCTACGTCGCCAATATCGTGAGCGCAAACGAGGGGAGCGACGTGACGTTCCTGCGCGACTGCGCTGCCACGGCACTCGAGGTATTCGCCCATGCCTGGGTGGTCCCATGTGGCGATGCGAAGTTCGGCGGCGAGGAAAACTACCTGCTCATCGCCAGCGACGGCGACTATGTCTTTGCCGAAGCTGTGCCCTTCGACACCGACTTCCTCGGCACTGCTCTCCACGACTAGCACGTCTCCCTGCGACCAGTCTGTTTGTGGTGGGGCTCTTTTAGCTACTTCTTGGTCATGCCCAAAGTAGCTCAACAAGCCCCGTCCCAAAAAAGACTGGTCTTAGGCGTGGTCGCGCCAGCCGAGAACGCGCTGCTTCATGTCTTCGATGTCGAGCACGCCTTCGGCAAAGCCCTTGCGCACGAGCTCTTCGGGAACGAACTCATCGTAACGATCAAAGTAAGGCACCTCGCCGGGATAGACGAGCTCGATGGGGTCGAAGTCCTTTTCGGCCTCGGCTGCGAGCACCTCAAAGAACGTCTCCTCGTCGGCCTTCATCTTAAACTGCATAAAGTATGGACGCGACGGATCGAGCCCGCGAAGGCCCAGCTCCGCGGCACACTTAATCTTGAGCATACGTTCGAGCGCCAGAAAGGCGTAGCTGCCCAACCAGGGGAAGAGCACCCAGGTGTCGCCACCCAGGTTGATGAGCGGTTTGGTCCCCGCACCCGAAATCTCGGCGGTATGACGAGCCTGTGCAAGGCGTGCCCGTGCGTTGCCCATGAGGTACGGATATGCCGCGTGCTCGTTGAGCGCCTTGCGCATGCGCTCGAGTACATGCGTGTTAATGTCGCCGGGGCAGTCGCCAAAGTATGCCGGCACACGACCTTTGACTTGCGTGGCAAAGACGGTGTGTCGCTTCCAGTCCACTTCCTCGACTATCCAGCAGTGCCCGGCTATGGCGATGCGCTCACCGGGCGGTGGCGGATTGACGATCGTGCCCAACTCGGCCGACTCGCTGCGAACGGTGAACTCCTCGTTTTCCTGGAACACAGCGTAGAACTTAAAGTTGTTAATGATGCGCTCGCCCGCGAGACCCACGATGAGCTCACCGCCCTCGGTGACCTGGATGTGGTCGATCTTGATGAGGTGGCGCAGCAGTACGCGATAGTCATCGGCCGAGACGCGGTGGAAATAGCTGAGCGTGAGCACGCGCTGAGCAAGCTCGGCCGGCGTGAGCTCGCCGGTGCTGGCGAGCGTCGACATGGTCTGGTGGTAGAGCAGGCTGTAGGGGAGTCGATCGAGCTCGGGCGGCTCGACCCACTTTTCCTCGCGATAGAGTTGTACGAGTGCGATGCCCTGCAGGAGCTTCCAGGGTATCGTTTCGGGCATCATCGTGCGCGGCTCGGGTTCTTCCTCGCGCATGACAAACCACATCTCGGGCGGAAGGTCGCGACGGCCTGTGCGCCCCATGCGCTGCAAAAAGGAGCTGACGGTAAACGGCGCGTCAATCTGGAACGCGCGCTCCAGGCGACCGATATCAATGCCGAGCTCCAGCGTGGAGGTGGTGACGGTCGTCTGCGCCTGCTCTTCGTCGCGCATGAGCTCCTCGGCCGTCTCGCGCAGCGATGCCGAAAGGTTGCCGTGATGGATTAGAAAGCGGTCTGGCTCGTGCCGGCTCTCGCAGTAGCTGCGCAACATGGAGCACACGGCCTCTGCCTCCTCGCGCGAGTTGGCAAAGACCAGGCACTTGCGGCCGCGGGTATGCTCAAAGATGTAGCCCATGCCGGGGTCGGCGTTGTCGGGTGCGGTGTCGGTGGGGTTGAGCAGTGCCTGTTCGGTTGCCTGCGGGATGTCGACTTCGCCCTCGGGGGCTGAGGAAGTGCGACGGTCCTTGGGGGCAGCCTTGCCCCGTGCCCGCTCACGACGTTGACGGCGCTCCTCTTGTGTGAGCTGCCCGCTGTGACGCATGTCTTGGGCGCCGGCGGGCAGTGCCGTGGGCGCCACCGCCTCGATGCGCTCGCATGCGAGCACTTCGGCTTCCTGCGGACCTGTACTCGCGAATCCTCGCTGCTGCGCCTGGGGACCCGAGTTGTAGAAGTGCTCCATGGAGATGCGCCACACGCGGCGCGGCTCCTCAAAACGTGGGATGACGCAGTTGCGTCCCGTCCCCTGCGACAGGAAGGCGCCCGTGCGCTCGGGGTCGCCGATGGTTGCCGACAGACCGATGCGGCGGGGCTGCACGCCTGCCATGCGCGAGAGCCGCTCGATAAGGCAGAGCGTCTGCCCGCCGCGGTCGCCGCGCATGAGCGAATGGACTTCGTCGATAACCACATAGCGCAGGTCGCAGAACATACGAGGGATCGCCATGTGCTTATGGATCAGGAGCGCCTCGAGTGACTCGGGCGTAATCTGCAAGATGCCGCTCGGTTTTTTGATGAGCTTAGCCTTGTGCGACTGCGAGACATCGCCATGCCAGTGCCAGACAGGGATATCGGCTTCTTCGCACAGATCGTTGAGGCGGACGAATTGGTCATTGATGAGCGCCTTGAGGGGGCCAATGTAGAGGGCGCCCACGCTTGCGGGCGGGTTCTCCCAAAACTCGGTCAGGATGGGAAAGAAGGCTGCCTCGGTTTTGCCAGATGCCGTGGAGGCCGTCAGGAGCACATTGTCTTGCGTGTTGAAGATGGCATCTGCCGCCGCAACCTGGATGGAGCGCAGGCTCTCCCAATCGTGGGAGTAGATGAAGTCTTGGATAAACGGGGCGTAGCGGTCAAAGGCGTTCACGAGGCCTCCTTTCAAAAGCGAATCTCTCAACGCGGCGGGCAGTGGCTTGCTGCATTACCGCTTCAACGTTTGCCCAGATAAAACCTGCCAAAATAAACCTATCCCTTTTTGGCAGGTTAGATGGTGAATTCGGCGAAGTTACGGTCACCGCCTGCGGTGCCGGTGTCGCCTGTTGCTGCTGCCGGCGCCAGCGCGTCGCCGCCGACGCTTTGCAGCAGCTCGGCTACGTTGGCGTCGGGGTTCTGGCATAGGATGTCGAGCAGCTCGATAAAGTCGCGAATGACTTCACGCGGCGTCAGATGTGTGTCGGCTCCCACACGACCGAACTCGATCTTGAGGAAGTCCACCAAGTCGTTCTCGGTAAGCGTGGGCGTCCAGCCAAAGTAGCCGGCGTGAATTTGCATGAGTTTTTCGATCAGCACCAGCAGCTCCTCGTAGGTGAGTGGCTGCAGACGGATGATGGGCGCGAGCATGTCCTTAAGGTCCTCGCGTGCAAAGCGGCCTTGAGCGAGTCGGCTGCGCAGGGCCTCGTAGGAGAACACGCCGCGGCGGCGGTCTTCGATGGAGGTTGGCGTGCCGCCCATGATCATGCCCAGGTACTGCGCCTTGCCCTGGAGTGTGTCGTTGTACATGGTCAGGATCTTCTCGTAGTTGTACTGGCGCGTGATGGCGTTGGGAATCTTATACAGATTCACGAGCTCGTCGATGAGCACCAACATACCCTTGTAGCCGCTGCAGACCAAAAAGCGTGCAATGAGCTTAACGTAGTCGTACCAGTCGTCATCGCTGATGATGGTCGAGGAGCCCAGCTCAGCGCGTGCCTCACTCTTGGTGCGGTATTCGCCGCGAATCCATTTGGTCACGCGGCTCATAGCTTCTTCGTCGCCCTCGGATACGGCCGCGCGGTAGCGGTGGAGCATGCGGGTGAAGTCGAAGCCGTGGACCATTTCCTCGAGCGGGGCCAGTTGGGCATTGACGGCAGACTCGTCGGCGTCGGCACAGGAGGCGACCCAGCGATCGAGGATTAGGTTGAGCGCACCGCCCTCGGGGCGCGTTTTAGTCGATATGTTACGGATGAGCTCACGGTAGGTGGCAAGGCCCTGTCCCTGGCCGCCCTGCAGGCGGCGCTCAGGGGATAGGTCGGCATCGGCGACGACGAATCCCTCGCCCATGGCGTGCGTGCGGATGGTCTGGAGCAAAAAGCTCTTGCCGGCTCCGTAGCGACCGACCAGAAAGCGGAAGCTTGCGCCACCGTCGGCAATGAGACTCAGATCGGTGAGCAGGGCGCGGATCTCGACCTCGCGCCCTACGGTGATGTAAGGAAGGCCGATGCGCGGGACCACGCCGCCCTTGAGCGAGTTGAGAATGACGGCAGCGACGCGCTTGGGCACGCGGGGTGCTGCGGATGCGGTATCACTCATGGTCTAGGTATCCTCTCACGTCTGCTTCGTAGTCCTCAATAATCTGCGGCCCTGCCGCGCTAAATTCAATTACGGTGTCGCCCACCAGGTCAAAGAGCGCCTCGTTGATGGTATCGACGAGCATGTCCTCGCTCTGCCCCGATTGCACTACCGCCGATTCCGCCTGTACTGCGTTGTGCTCGAGCAGTGCGCTGAGATAGGCGTTTGCGGCAGGCGCGAGTTCGTTTGTGGCGTCAGCGGGCGCAGCAGCTGCGAACGCGGGCGTCGGCGCAAGAAGCGGTGCCACGACACCAAACTGTTCGGTGGATATGCTCGGCTCGTCGGTCAAGTCCTGCCGAATGGGTGCCGCGACCGCCTCGACCGTCGAGTCGGCTACGGGCTCGGCTTCCGGTTGCCCTGAGCCCGCTGCCTCGGCTTCTGCGGATGCGTCGTCCTCGCGCTCTTCGTCGATCAAAAGCGCTTCGCGCGTTTGCGCAGCGGCGCTCCGAATGTGCCCCAGCTGACTCAGATCGATATCGATCTTGACGGGCTGGTGTGCGGCGTCCCACGAAAGCCATGCCACAATCTCGTCATCGATAATCTTGGCCAGATATTTGGGGACCTTTTCTTCCTTAAGGGGATGGGCGGGGTCCAGCGCCAGGCGCAGGCGTTGGTCGCAGGCGCGCATCATTTCACCGAGCTTGCTGCTCTTTTGCCTACTACCGTGGATACGCATGCATTCCCAAAAGCCGTTTTGGCAACGGTAGATATGGATAGGATCCAGGCGGTATTCGCAGTCCTCGTGGCGCTCGGGCGCAAAGAATACGGCCGAGGCAAACATGGTGTAGGGCATGGCCGTCTCCTCCCCAAATAAACTCGCCACGATGCCGGTCTTTCGGTGCGTGTCATAGTAGCGCGCCATACGGACATACACGGCGCATGCCACGTGGCGCAGATCGCGGTGGTGGCTGCGGTCGAGCCGCGAGTTACTTAGGTTGTACGTGGAGAGTGCGTCGATGGCAGCCATGAGTCGCTCCTCGCGCACCTCATCGGGCGGAAGGGGGAGCGTGGGCTCGGAGGTTTTGCGACGCTTAGGGGTCTGGCCGGACGGTGCCGGTGCTGGGACAAGGTCTCGTGCCGCGCGTCGCAGCTCGATAAGGGCGTTATCGAACATGACGGTTTTAGAGTCACGAAGCAGCTTGGGGTCGAGCCCGTGGAATACGGCGTAATCCTGCAGCCACACGCGTGCAAATCGGTCGATGCCGGGCTCGAAGGCGCGATAGACATCCCAAAAAGCCTTGATCTTGTTAAAACCATCGAGCGGGTCATCTACGCCAATGCTGCAAATCAGCTCATAGAGATACAGAAAGGCAAAGGACGTAGACGTTTCCTCGACGGTTCCGCGGCGCACTTGGGCACGCCAGGTAAAGTAGCCGCGCAACTGCCGGTCGCTCATGGCGTTGTAGGTGGGAAAGTACGACTTAAAGGTGCCGTTGTAGGGACAGTCGTCCTCAAAGTCGGCCATCAGCAAGCCTTGGCGGTAGAAAAGCTCGGCCTCCGATAGCCAGCGGCCCGCGCCGCCCTTGGGGTCATCCTGCCAGCGCGATATCTCGCGCATCTTGCGGTATTGGTCGGGGAGGAAATTCTGCATCTGTCGGCCGGTTTTGAGAATCGGCTCGTCTGCGTAGATTTCGTTTGAGAAGCGGGCGGACTGATGGGTCCGGGCCTCGGCCATAATGCGCTCGATGAGCATCTTGATGTCCTGGTCGGCCACCGCTTCTCCTCTCCTAACGCAGCTTCGGTGACCTCATATCATAGCACAGCATCAAACAGGTGTTCGAGATACTGCTGCGTAGATAGATTTAGAACAGGAGGGCGTAGATGACGGCGATGACGACGGAGGGGAGCATATTGGCCGTGCGGAAGGTCTGAGGACGGATGAGGTTGACGCCGACGCAGAAGATGAGCATGGAGCCTACGAGCGAAAGGCTGTCGAGGGCTGCCGTAGTCATGATGGGGGAGAGTGCGCCGGCAAACAGCGTGATCGTCCCCTGGAACACGGCGACGGGCAGGGCGGAGAAAATGCAGCCGCGGCCAAGCGACGCCGTCATGGTGCAGACGATGATGCAGTCCAGCGCGCCCTTGAGGGCAAGCGTGGACCAGTCGCCGAGCAGGCCGTCCTGGATCGATCCCACAATGGCCATAGCGCCGATACACACGGTGAGTGAAGTCGAGACAAAAGCGTTGGTGAACTCGTTATCGCCCTCGCTGCCGGTTTTACGCTTGAGCCATTCGCCAAGGTTCTCAATGGCGGCCTCCAAGTTGATGGCCTCGCCGATGAGCGAACCGAGCGCAAATGAGACGATGAGCATGGTGGTACCGGTGGTCGCTAGCGCCTTTCCATCGATGATGAGCATCTTTTGCATGGTGCCGCCCAGGCCGATAAACAGGACGCACAGCCCCGATGCTTTCATGAGCGTGTCTTGGATGCGCGGTGTAATGAAGCGACCGCCCGCTAATCCCAAAAGACCGCCCGCAACTAAAAGCACAACGTTGATGATTGTTCCCAAGCCCGGCATGAGCCCTCCTGTATTGATGCCAACGTGGCAATCGTAGCAGAACGAAATGCGAGGCACATCGCGACTCATCTAATACGTTATATAAGTGGTGTTAGGAATGATGCGCAGCATTTAAGCCTCAGGTGGTTGTCGGGACATAGGGATAGTATTCAAAGCGCAGTGTCATAAGCCGCTGCGGGAATTCAATAGCCGCGGCGATGATATTGGCATCGCGGGCACGATCAAACCCTTCGAGTTCGATCTGATACGAGACGTCTTGCATAATGTCCAGACGTCGCCAGGCTAGAAGTGTGTCGCCATCGAATTCCAGGGTCTTGCTTCCGTTTGCGGCAACGGCGTATAGACGCAGCTTGGCGGTGGTTGCAGGGTCGACAACTGTGACCTTTTTAATTTCGTTTCGAGTATTCTTGGCGCCCAACAAGGTGAGCAGTGTTGGGGCCACGACCTCGCCCGATGGCAAAAAGACGACTTCGATGGATTCAGGAAATGCGATGATAGCCGACTTGCGGACGGGCTGATTGGCGGCGGCAACTTCGATGTTCGCAGCGTCGATGACCTCTGTGTGGTCGAGCGCGGCAAGCACGCAGCAGTTACCTTCATCGATCTCTTGAGGATCAGCAAGCCCCAGGCTGTCCGCGAGCTCGGGATTGTTTGGATCGGCAGCGGGCTCATTCGGTGCTTCGAAAGAAGCTGGGACGCCGTTTGTCGGCGACGGCGTGTCGCCCGCACCTGCTTCTTTGACCGCGCTCTCCTCTTGTATGGTTGTGTTGATGGGTTCGTCGTTTGGGGGGAGCGTCTTGGCGTCAAGCGCGGAGGGGAGAATTCCGATGGCTCCGGATCCGTTCCACTCCATTTCGAGAAGCGCCGGGTCGGCAAGAATGCGTTGCCTGCTTTGCGCGTGGGCATCGATTTCAATAGGGCCTGCCTCTATCCCTCGTGTAAGACTGAGTGATCCGGCTGGCTTCTCGAAATGAGCGTTTGTGTCCTTGGCGCTGACGGCGTAGAACAGCAGGGACGCTTCTCCCGCCGCGATGGCATCGGTGCCGGCTTTGGTCAGCCGCAACGATGCCGTGAATGAGAGGGTGGGCTGCGCATCGTCTGCATTCGCGGCGGCGCAGCCCAGACATATACCGCCTCCTTTCTCGAAAAACGTACCGTCGAAGGCGACCTTCGCTCCGTTCGCCGAGTCATCGACCGAAGCGATGTCGATGCGCAGCTCTAAATTGCATGGATCGCCATCTGCATCGAGCACAACCGAGCGCCACGTGCAGACGGCGCACCCCGCCTGGGAGCCGTTTGCCTTGTTCGAACGCTTGATATCCACGACTATCGAGCCGTCCGTATTACGACGAAGGCATCCCGAGGTTGAGATCGCGGCCTGTGCGATCGAAAAACGCTTGCACGCAATGGCGCTCGACGGATTTGGTGCGGAACTTAGGGCTGCTGGTAAGGAGTCTGCCATGACGGGAGTCGCCCAAGCGGCGACAGGCGTTCCGGTTGCGAGCGCGCCACAGAGTGCGACGACGGGCAAAAGGTTCTTCGATGCCATGGGGTCTCCTTAGCTAATTTAGTGCGGCCTGTCCGTGTTTTGTTTCTGGCTACGTTTGATGTGCAGACCGAGGCCGGCGGTTCCCGCGCCTGCTGCTGTGGCGCCTGCTGCCAAGAGCCATCGTCTGTCGCCTGTCTGCGCCAACGGTTCTTCGCGGTCGCCGCGGTCGAGCTCCGAGAGGTCGACCGTCACTTGCGTGGCGGCCTGCGCCTGTTCTTGCTGGGCAAAGGCCATGGCTGGCCCAAACGCTAGGATGCTGACGGCGGCGGCCAGGGCGACGGCCTTATGCCGTGTGCGCACCGGGCTCGACCGTCCAGGTGATCGTTGCAACCTGATCACCTTCGCCGGTTACGCGGAAGATGTCGCGCGTGACGCGGGCGACGTTTCCGCTTGTCTTGAGCTTAATTTTGTCCGTGCCGCCGGCAATGCCCTGGTAGCCCATGTCGAAGGCTGCGTTCTTGGAAAGATCGAGGCCTGTCTTCTGCATTGCGGCGCTGGCGTTCTGGAGTGCGCCGTCGGGGCCGACCTTAAAGTCGATGGAGTTCTGTGCGGTTCCGGCCTTGGCGTCGGCAGCAATGGTCCAGGTGTTCATGGCGTCGATCTTCATGTTGGTGACATGGATGCCGTAGGCCGAATGATTGTCGATGGTGGTCGCGTCTTCTGAGGGGCCCTGAAGCGTGCCGTCGGCCTTGGCGACGAAGGGAATAACCGTCGGAACTTTGAACTCAACGTTGTCGATCTCGGTCCTGACCATTACTTTCGTGGTTCCAACGCGCCCGGCTGCCATAGCTGGCGTCGGGGCCGCGCCCATTGCGAGCGCGAGCGCGAGCCCTGCGCCCACGACGAGCGCTCTGGCTCCGTTCATGTTCCTGATGATGTCCATGGTTGTTCCTTTCTATTCGCCGCGGACCGTCCCCGCGATGATTGGACGAATGCTGGTGAATTACGTGCGGTGCCGCGTCGGCCGGAAAGCTAGTTCTCGGCTTGCTCAACCCGTACCTTGACACGTGTCGGATTGCCGTGGCTGTCGAGGGTCTTTGCATCGAGTGCCTGGATCTCGATGTACGCCTCGCCTTCTTTGATGTCGCCGGCGGGGCACGTTTCGATTGTCTTGCCGGTCTCGACCACACCGGATTCGTACATGGTCTCGTCGTTTTGGATGACGCGGAATCGCTGGGGAAATTTATTGTCTTGGACGTTTTGCACGTTGACGCGCAGCTTGCCGTCCTCCTGCAGCTGAGCGACCGGTGCGACCGAAATCGTCATCATGTTGTCGCGGACGATGGCGTCGAGCTCATCTTGGATTTCCTGACGCGTTTTGCCCTCGGCCGTCGTAACCGAAGCGCCCGTCTCGGGTACGGGCTGCGACTGCCAAGCGTATAGTCCTACGGCGACAAGGGCACAGACGATGGCCAAGCAGGCAACGATGAGCTTCCTGCGATGCCCCAGACCTGCAAAGTGGGGCGGCTTCTTCGCGCTCATGCGGCATCCTTGGCGGTATAGACGCGCGCAAAGGTGGACGGGTCCGCTCCAAAGAGCATGTGAAGCATCAGACGGCGCGAGTAGACGAGCTCGTCGAAGTCGGGAGGGAGCTCGATGTCGTGGATATGCGCGATGTGGTGGGCGAGCGCCGAGAACGACTCGGGGTCGCAGATCACATCGGTGGTAACGTGGTAGACCGTCGTATCGGGGAATGCCTCTTCGTCGAAAGGCAGGAGATGGGGATCGTCGTCGACTTCGATGGCGATGCCGTACTGGGGCCAGTAATATGCCATGGGAACCTCCCTGCTTCTGGGCCAAAACTTCTATCGGTTTTGGCTGTCGACGCCGACCTTATCAGCCGCTACTTGACCAATTTCTGACCAAATGCTTGACGGATTGGCGTCTCCGCAGGTAAAAGGCGGCAAAAAATACTCCAACTTTTTTCGAGCGACAATCGCGCGGTCGGCGACGGCGGGGCCATATGTGTCAAAAGCATCGTCTGCCGAGGAAATCAAGCCGCTCGCCGAATTGCACGAACGTAAAAAACGCCAATTATGGAGACGGTCTCGAACACGTCGACGAAACGATGCGGTAACATCTCCCTGCAAACACTGTAGTTAGCTAAAGGGGGAGTTCGCGTGTCTGCAACCATCAAACCCTTCACCGACGAGTTCGAAGAGTATGGCCGCGATGAATCTCGCGCATCGGGCGAGGCCTCGAGCATCTCGTTTCCGACAACGGAAAACGAGGTCCGTGCCATTTTGGAAAAGCTCCATGCCGAGCGTGTTCCGGTAACGGTTCAGGGCGCCCGAACCGGCCTTGCCGCCGGCGCCGTGCCCCACGGCGGGCATATCCTCAATACTTCCCGTATGAATCGCTATTTGGGCCTTCGCCGCGATGAACAAGGCCAATTTCTGCTGCGCGTGGAGCCGGGCGTTGTGCTCTCGGAGCTGCGCAAGCAGCTGAGCAAGAAGGTGCTGCCGACCGCTGGTTGGGACCAGGCATCGCTTGAGGCCTACGAGGAGTTCCAAGAGGCTCCCGAGCAGTTTTTTCCCACCGATCCCACCGAGGCGTCTGCCTGTCTGGGCGGCATGGCGGCATGTAACGCCTCCGGTGCCCGCAGCTACGCCTACGGCCCCATGCGCCCACATATCACGGGACTCCACGTCGTGCTGGCTGATGGCGATTTGCTTGAGCTTCGGCGCGGCGAGGCTTTTGCCCAGGGCCGCCACCTGTCGCTCGTGACGGCAGCGGGCCGTACACTCGAGCTCGATCTTCCCGGCTATACCATGCCCAAGACAAAAAATGCTTCGGGCTATTTCGTTGCTGACGATATGGATGCCATCGATCTGTTTATCGGTGCGTGTGGCACAATCGGTGTCATCACCGAACTCGAGATTGCCCTGCAGGTGGCACCCGCGGTCGTTTGGGGCGTGAGCTGCTTCTTCGATAGCGAAGACAAGGCCGTGTCCTTCACCGATTCTGTGCGTCCCGTCCTGTCCCATGCGGCTGCCATCGAGTACTTCGATGCTGGCGCCCTGGATATTCTACGTCGCCAGCGCGAGCAGTCGACGGCGTTTGCCTCGCTGCCTGCGCTCGACAAAGACGCCAAGGTCTGTGTCTACGTGGAGCTCGACTGCGACGACGAAGCCCAGGCGACTGAGGAGCTGTATCACTTGGGGTGGGTACTGGAGCTTGCGGGCGGCAGTGACGATGCGACATGGGTCGCGCGCACCGAGGTCGATCGCGAGTGTCAGCGATTCTTCCGCCATGCGGTGCCCGAGAGCGTCAACATGCTCATCGACGAGCGCCGCCGCATGGATCCCACCATCACCAAACTGGGTTCGGACATGTCGGTGCCCAACGCGCACTTGGCCGATGTTATCGCCCTCTATCGCCGCACGCTGGCGGAAAGTGGGCTTGAATCTGCCGCCTGGGGGCATATCGGTAACAACCATCTGCATGTGAACATTCTGCCGCGCGATGCACAGGATTATCGCCGCGGCGCAGAACTCTTTGCCCAGTGGGCTTCCGAGGTCACGGCCATGGGCGGTGCCGTCTCCGCAGAACACGGCGTCGGCAAGATCAAGGCGGGCTTCTTGGAGACGATGTACGGTCACGAGGCCATGGTCGAGTCGGCGCGGCTCAAGCTCCAGCTCGATCCTGCCGGGCAGCTGGGTCGCGGTAACCTGTTTTCGGAGAAGCTCTTGGATGAGCTCGTCCAGAAAGGGGGCGCGTGAAGATGAGCGATTTCCATATGGTGGTGTGCGTCAAGGCCGTGCCGGGCAGCACCGAGGTCAAGATGGACCCCAAGACCAATACCATCGTGCGCGATGGCAAGCAGGCGGTCATTAATCCCTTTGATGCGAGCGCTTTGGAATGCGCGCTGGCGCTGAAGGACGACTTTATCGGCTTTGGCATGGATGTGCGCGTGACGGTGGTGTCGATGGGCATCCCCGCGACCGAGTCGCTGCTGCGCGACTGCATCGCTCGAGGCGCCGACGATGCGCTGCTGCTGACCGATCGCGCCTTTGCAGGTGCCGATACCCTGGCAACCACCTATGCCCTCAAGTGCGGCATCGAGGCGCTCGACGAGGACTTCGACCTGCTCATCTGCGGCAAGATGGCGGTGGATGGCGATACGGCCCAGATTGGTCCCGAGCTTGCCGGTGCCTTTGATATTCCCTGCGTGACCGACGTGAGCTGCGTGCAGAGCGCGGGCTTTACGACCTGTGGCTCGCTGGCGCTCGTTCACGGATGCGATGCCGGCGAGGAGACGGTGTACCTTGAGATGCCGTGCGCGATGACGACTGCCAAGGAGATTGGCCAGTTGCGTATGCCGAGTATTGCCGGTATTCGCGCGGCGGAGGAGGCGGACGTGCGCGTGGTCAGTGCCGCCGACGTGAACGCCGACCCCGCGCGTTGCGGTCTTGCCGGGTCGCCGACACAGGTCGTGCGCTCGTTTGTGCCCGACCGTGACCAAACGTGCGAGGCCGTTGAGGGGACGGCGTCCGAGCAGGCGGCAAAGCTTGCCAAGATTATCGAGGGGATGGCATAGATGAGCGGACTGATTATCGATAGCGAAGCCTGTATCGGCTGCGGTCGCTGCGTTCGCGCCTGTGCCTCGGGCGGCATCGTAGTGGAAGGCGAGCGACCCAGCCGATGCGCCCGCGTAACCGACGGCTGCATCCTATGCGGTGGGTGCGTCGACGCCTGCCCTGTCAACGCTATCTCGATCGAGCGTGACGAGGCCGCTGGTGCGGTGGACCTTGATGCATATCGAGACATTTGGGTATTCGCGCAGACCGACGAGCACGATACGGTGACTCCCGTTGCCTATGAGCTTATGGGCAAGGGCCGCGAGCTTGCCGATGCTCGCGACTGCCGTCTGGTGGCACTGATCGGTATGGGTCCCGAGGGTTCTCTCGGCGACCTGGAGCATCTGGTTTGCGCGGGCGCCGACGAAGTCCTGGCCTGTCGCGACGAGCGCCTGCGCCAAAACGATGCGGAGGTCTACGCCCGCTTGATCTGCGATTTGGTAGCCGAACGCAAACCCGAGGCCATCCTATACGGTGCGACCGCTTTTGGCCGCGAACTGGCACCCGGCGTTGCCGTGCGCTTGCAGACGGGCCTTACGGCTGACTGCACCGTACTTTCGATGGATACGGAGACGGGGCTGCTGCAACAGACGCGTCCGGCGTTTGGCGGCAACCTGATGGCCACCATCGTCTGCCCCAATCATCGTCCCCAGATGGCAACGGTTCGTCCCGGCATCTTTAAGGCGCCCGACTTTGACTACGACCGCTCCGGCACGATCACCCAGATATCGCTTGCGGATGATGCTAAGGCTCGTGTCGAGATCTCGATTCCCGCCGAGGAGTGGAGGCAGCAGGCCTCGATCGCCGATGCCGAGCGCTTGGTCGTGGTGGGCCGCGGCATTGGCTCCAAGAAGAATCTGCCCCTGATGCGAAGGCTCGCCGAGGCTCTGGGAGCCGAGCTTGGTTGCACGCGACCTGTCGTGGAGGCCGGCTGGTTGGAGTGTCGCCATCAGATTGGCCAGACCGGCGTATCGGTTTCGCCCAAGCTTCTCGTGAGTATCGGTGTTTCGGGCGCCATCCAGCATCTTGCCGGCATCGGTGGGGCAGAGTGCATTATCGCCATCAACGAGGACCCGGATGCCCCCATCTTTGGTGCTGCCCAGTACAAGGTTGTCGGCGATGCCGTCGAGGTCGTCGAGGAACTGCTGGCCCAGCTTGAGCGCTAGGCGCGCGCCAGCCAGTCGCGCATCTCGTCCTTAAGGCGGCTCCAAGTCGCCTGCGTGGCGGGGTCGGTAAAGGGCCGCGTAATGCCAAAGGGCGCGTCGAGCAGGCGGTAGATATCGCCCTGCTCGCGCGCCAGCGTGCGGCTCGCTGGATAGACGAGCTCAAACATAAAGCAGATGAGTCCCACCAGGTAGTCCGCCGGCTCGTTGCGCTCGTCGCGCGCGACGCACCGATGCTCGTCAAAGGCGGCAAGCGTCGGTACCGAGAAGCGACTGGCTAGAAACGCGTCCTCATCCACCTTGAGGATGGTATCGACGGTGCTGTCGGCGATGGTGCGCATAATGTCGATCTTGTCGCCATCGCGCACGATATCGCAGAAGCACCGTGTACGCTCGTCGAGTTGTGCCGGCAGGCGAAAGTCGCTGTGATAGGCGATGCTCGCTCGGATGAGCTCGTCATGCGCACCGGTTTCGATAAAGTCACGGATGTTTGTCGTGGCGGGTGCATCGGCGGGATTCTCGCCAAAGAGGACCTCGATGCCCAGCGCCGCATGGCTCATGCTCTCGGCGTCCTTAAAGGTGTCCCAGCGTCGCAGCTGCTCAAAGCGGCCCATATCGTGTAGCAGGCCGCAAAGCCATGCCAGGTCAATATCTTCTGACGACCAGCCCTGCTCGCGCGCTACGGCATCGCATGCCTCGGCCACGTGGTACGTATGCTCGATTTTGAGCGCGATGCGTGGGTTGGTGGCGTCGTAGGCATCGGTGTAGCTTTTGAAGGCCGCGCGCGCCCGGTCTCGATCGATAGCTGTCATAATGACTTCCTAAAAAGTTGTGTCTTTCGATCCGGTGGCAATTGTAGGTGAACTCGGTTGCTGTCGGATGATGATTCTGCCGTATCGCTACATGCGGCTCGGAGACCTTGTCAGGATGAGAAGCGTATGGTGTTCAAAATCGTTAGAACCGTCTGGCCGGTGATGCTTACCTATGTTGCAATAGGCGCGCCGTGCGGAATGATCATGGGGCAGACGGGAATGGAGCCCTGGATGGTCTTTGCCCTGAGCAGCACGTTTGTGACGGGCAGCGGCCAGTTTATGATCTGCAATCTTTGGCTGGCGGGCGTACCGGCACCTTCGATTATCGCGAGCGTTGCCGCCATCTCCTCGCGTTTTGCGCTTTACTCGGCATCGATCGCGCCGCATCTGACGGGTGCCTCGAAGCGTCAGACGCTGGCTGTTGCCGCGACACTTACCGAGGAGGCATATGGCATCTCGCTTGCCAAGTTGGTTGAAGGGGAGGATTGGGGCCCGCGCGAGTCCTTTGTGCTCAACGTGATCCTCATCGCAACATGGGGCGTTTCGTGTACGATGGGCGCCATCGTCGGCGCCGTTGTCGATGTTCCCACCGCCATTGCAGCCTTTGTCTGCACCTCGCTCTTTATCTGCCTGCTCTTTTCGCAGCGGCTGTCGCGCGGCAACGTTGTCGCGGCGGTTTCGGGCGCGGTGTCCGTCGCCGTATGCAAGTTCTTGGGCCTCGCGAATATTGCCGTGCCGGCAAGCGTCGTGGCCGGCATTGCCATTGCGTTGGCGTGCGATGCTGTATTTGACGGAAGAGGTGCCCGCGATGCCCGTTAACGAGTTCTTGGTTCTGTGGCTGTCGTCGTGGGCTGCTATCGCGTTCTTTCGCATTGCGCCGGCGTTCGCCTTGCGCGGGCGGACCCTGTCGCCCCGCATTACCGAGGCCCTGAGCTATATCCCGCCCGCTGCCTTTGCCGCGCTGGTCGCCAACGACTTGGTGAGTCCCGGCGCGTTCGACGCGGGACTCTGGCCTGCCCTGGTTCCCTGGATTGCGGCCGTCGGCGTCGTGGTCGTGGCGGTCAAGACAAAATCGATGCTGTGGTGCTGCGTCTCGGGCATCGTACTCTATATTGTCTTGAGCCTTATATAGGGGTGACGTCGCGGGCGCCGAATCTCGTTCCATCCCAACTTGTCGAATTTTTCACCGAGCTGGTCTATTTCTTCTGGTACCATGGTCAAACTTTACTGTAGCAAAGCATGACGTGGGCTTTTGTTCCGCGTCAGCGGAAATGGGGGTTTCATGGCACAGGAAGCGACCGCCAACGAGCAAAAGAAATTCAAGGTTCCGCGCATCCCGGGCGACATCATGATCTATCCGATGATCGTCGGTCTTTTGCTCAACACCTTCTGCCCGCAGGTTTTTGAGATCGGCGGCTTCTTTACGGCTGCCTGCCGCGGTGGCTCCAATACCATCGTCGCCGCGATCCTGCTGTTTGTGGGCGCCGGCATCAGCTTTAAGTCCACGCCGGGCGCCATCAAGACCGGCATCGTCGTGCTGATTCCTAAGCTTGTAGTGGCAGCCGCGCTGGGTCTGGGCGTCGCGTACTTCTTTAACGATAACTTTTTAGGCCTGAGCTCGGTTTCCATCATCGGCGGCATTACGTTTTGCAACATGGCGCTCTATACGGGCATCATGGGCGAGTTCGGCGATGAGTCCGAGCAGGGCGCCGTCGGTATCCTGTTCTTTACGGCCGGCCCCGCCGTCACGATGATCATCCTTGGTGTTTCGGGTCTCGCCAACATCCCCGTCGGCACCATCATCGGATCCATCCTGCCGCTTGTTATCGGCATGGTCCTGGGCAACTTGTTCCCGTTTATCAAGAACCTGCTGGTTCCCGGCGCCAATCCCGCGATCGCTGTTATCGGATTTCAGCTCGGTGCGTCCATGAGCCTTTCGAGCTTTATCACCGGCGGTATTTCCGGCATCTTGCTGGGCCTTGTCACGCTCTTTATCGTCGGCCCCATCACCTTTGCGTTCGAGCGCCTGTGCGGTGGTAACGGCAAGGCGGCCGTTGCCTGCTCCACTATCGCCGGCACGGCTATGACCACGCCGGTCGCCCTCGCCGAGGTCGCTCCGCGCTATGCCGAGCTTGCGCCCACCGCGTATGCGCAGATCGCCACTGCCGTCATCATCACGGCAATCATGGCCCCGATTCTGACCGGCTGGGTCGATAAGAAGTTCTGCCAGGGCAAGGAAGACCTGTCGCCTGCCGGTGTCGAGGCCATCGAAGAGGCCGTCGCGACCGACATCGATGGCGAGTAGCAATCGATACCCATCAATGATTCCGGCGTGCAATTCGCGCCGTCTGAGCGCCCGAACAGAAACTGTTTGCAGTGATGTTCGGGCGCTTTGCTATGATTCCCTTTACCCCTGCGGAGTAAAGGGGTGTTTATTGCCCTGATTCGAATTGGGCGATTCTGACCATTCGGATATTGAAGGGATGGCGTCTAGTGGTTAAGGCACTCAAGATTGAGATATTCCTGCTATGCATGATTGTTCTTATCGGGCTTGCCGCGCGAAGTCGTCGCTCCTTGTTCTCGAGCACCCTGCAGCTATTGTTTAGCATGCTTGGCTACACCTCTGCCGCGTACATATTATTCGATATGATCTGGACGCTTTCGGATGGTGCGGACGGCACGTTGGGTATTGCTGCCAACTGGATTTCCAACGCGGTTTCGTTTTCGCTCTTTGCCATCGCGTGTCTCATTTGGTTTATCTATTCCGAGACGATGCAGGGCTCTCGCCTTGTGACCTCGCGCTATAGGGTGGTGCTTGTAACGTTGCCTACGGCTCTGGTGGTCGTGCTGGCTTTTACCAGTTACTGGACGCACGCCTTGTTCTATATCGATTCGCAGGGCGTGTATCGTCGCGGCTTTGCCTATATGATCCAGCCCATTGTCAGCTACTGTTACGTTATACATACGTCCCTGCATGCGTTTGTGCAATCTCGCAGGGTCGAGAGCCTGCAGACGAAGGCTATCTATCGAACCTTAGCATTTTTCGCCATTCCGGCCCTGGTGGGCGGTACCTTTCAGATCGTATACTCGGTGCCTGGCCTTTGTGTCGGCATAATGATTAGCATGTTGCTGCTCTACATTATCTGCCAGGAGCAGCTCGTCTCGACCGACCCGTTGACTGGCCTCAACAATCGCAACCGTTTTGAGACCTATATCCTGTCGCTCTTCTCAAATGTGGATCAGGCCGAAGATGTGTATCTGCTTATGATGGACGCTGACGGCTTTAAGCAGATTAACGATCGTTATGGACATGTGGAGGGCGACCATGCTCTTCAGGTCATATCCGCTGCTCTCAAAGAAGTCTGCTCGGCGTCTGGTGGCTTTATCGCGCGTTATGGTGGCGATGAGTTCGTGGTGCTCCAAAAGGCAGCGGCGGAACAGGATATCATGCATCTGTGCGCGACAATCAACGACGAGCTCGCGCATGCCGAGGTGCCGTATCTGTTGCGGATGTCCATCGGCTATGCACGGGTCGGTGATAGTGTCGATACCTGGCAAGACTTGCTTCGCGCTGCCGATGCGGAGCTCTACCGCGTCAAGGCCGATAAAAAGAAAGCCGGCGTCCAGATACGCTAGAAAAAAGGCGCACGACCGTTGCGATGGTCGTGCGCCCTTTTTGCGTTTGCGGGGGCCACCGGCCATAACGCCCAGGCGCGGTGCGGCAAGACGAGCGTCTGCCGCCGCGGCTCGGTACGAAATCAACGAGAGCCAGTGCATTCCATTAAGCTAAAGTGTGTGAAGGCTCTCTCTAAAAAGGTGAGCTCGCTAGGCTTTTTTGGGTTTGTTGACGATGATTATGCCGCCGCAGACCAACAGCAGGGCAACGATGACGGTAATGGGGCTCGTGCCAGCGCCCTCGCCGAGCAGCAGCGCGCTCAGCACCACACCAAAGACCGGGTTCATAAACCCAAAGACCGAGACGCGGCTGACGGGGTTGACGGCAAGCAGGCGCGACCACAGCGAGTAGGCGACCGCGGAGATAAGCGCCATGTAGATGATGAGCGCGATGGCGGGGGCAATTGTCGTGGGGGAGAGCGTGCCACCCATCAAAAAGCCGATGGCGGTGAGGACCAGGCCGCCGACCAAGAACTGCCACCCGGCAAGCAAGACGCCGTCGTGCTTGCGCGAGAAGATGCCGATCAGGCAGGTCGAAAGAGCACCCGCGACAGTGGAGGCTAGGATAAAGCCCTCGCCATCGAGCCTGAAGCCAAAGGTGCCATCTGCGCCCGAGAGGTTGACGAGCGCGACGCCGGCAAAGCCCAGCGCACAGCCAAGCACCTTGGCCGTATTGAGCTTCTCGGTGTGAAATGCCAGGGCGGCAAAGAGGATAGCCAAGAAGTTGGCGCTGGCCTCGATGATGGAGCTCGACATAGCGCTTGCACGGGAGAGACCAAGGTAGAAAAAGAAGTACTGGCCGATGGTCTGGAAGAGCGACAAGATGCAGATGGGCTTGATATCGCGCGTTTGCGGAACGAGCGGTCGGCGCTGGGCCACGCTCATGCCAACAATGACCAGCATGCCGGCAAGCGTGAAGCGCAAGCCCGCAAAGAGCAGCTGCGAGGCGCTATCGTGCGCCGGGATACCAAAGAGTGCGTAGCCGATCTTGATGCAGGGAAAGGCCGATCCCCAGAGTGCACAGCAAACAAGACAGCCCAGGATAAGTCCGGGCAGGGTGGCGAGATACGGCTTGTGGCTTTCCATGATGTCCTTCCTGCATGCGCGAAGCAAAAAAGAACCCGCCACCGGATGTGTCGGTGGCGGGTGTTGTTACCCGAAGGGATTGTACCCGATGGGAAAGGTTTAAGCGAAGTAGGCCACGCCGCTTTCAAAGATCGGCATGAACTTATCGCCGGGGACATGCTCGGGCACGTTGCGGTACAGGTTGTCGCCGCGACGCTCGGCATGGCCCATCTTGCCCAGGACGCGACCGTCGGGACTCGTGATGCCCTCGATGGCGAGTGCGGAGCCGTTGGGGTTGACGGAGAGATCCATGCTGGGCTTGCCGTCCTCGCCCACGTACTGCGTGGCGACCTGGCCGTTGGCGATCAGCTGGGCGAGCACTTCGTCATTGGCGACAAAGCGGCCCTCGCCGTGGCTGATGGCGACGGTGTAGGGGTCGTCCAGGCTGCACTGCGACAGCCACGGGGACAAGTTGGACGAGATGCGGGTGCGCACCAGACGGCTCTGGTGGCGACCGATGGTGTTGAACGTCAACGTGGGCGCATCGGGCGTGGCGTCGACGATGTCGCCGTAGGGCACCAGGCCGAGCTTGATCAGGGCCTGGAAGCCGTTGCAGATGCCCAGCATCAGGCCATCGCGGGCCTTGAGCAGGTCGCGGACTGCCTCGGTGACCTCGGGAGCGCGGAAGAACGCCGTGATGAACTTGGCAGAGCCGTCGGGCTCGTCGCCGCCCGAGAAGCCGCCGGGGATCATAACGATCTGGCTTGCACGGATGCGGCGGGCAAGCTCGTGGGTGCTCTCGGCGACGGCCTCGGGCGTGAGGTTGTTGATCACGAAGGTGTCGGCCTCGGCACCGGCGGCACGGAAGGCGCGGGCGCTGTCGTACTCGCAGTTGTTGCCGGGGAACACGGGGATGATCACGCGCGGGCGGGCGATCTTGGCGCCGCCGTACACGTGGATATCCTTGGCGCGGAAGTCGATGGTCTCGACCTCGGGGGTCTCGCCGGCGCTGCGGTAGGTGAAGACGCCCTCGATGCCGCTCTCCCAGGCCTCCTGGAGCTCGGCGAGCTCGATGACCTCGGAGCCGGTGTCGATGACATAGCCCTCGACGGTGGTGCCCAGGGGCTCGACGACAACGCCGTCGGCGACCTCGGGCAGCTCGGCGTCCTCGGCGAGCTCGACGATAAAGCTGCCGTAGAGCGGGGTGAAGAGGCTCTCCACGTCTACATCCTCGGCAAGCTCGATACCGATCTGGTTACCGACGCACATCTTAAAGAGGCTCTCGGCGCCGCAGCCGTAGCCGGGCGTGGAGATGGCCAGGGCGTTGCCGGTAGCAGTGAGCGCCTCGACGGCGTCAAACGCGGCGAGCAGCTGCTGGGCGTCGGGACGGTAGTCCTCGCCATAGGTGGCGGGGGCGATGCGGACGACGCGGTGCGTGAGGCCCTTGAACTCGGGTGAGACGGCGCGGGCGGCCTTGCCCACGGCGACGGCGAAGCTGATCAGGGTCGGCGGAACGTTGAGCTCGCCGGTCTCGTCCTCAAACGAACCGCTCATGGAGTCCTTGCCGCCGATGGCGCCGGCACCCAGGTCGACTTGGGCCATGAGGGCGCCCAGGACGGCTGCCGTGGGCTTGCCCCAGCGCTCGGCCTCGGTGCGCAGGCGCTCGAAGTACTCCTGGAAGGAGAGATAGGCGCGCTTGTGCTCAAAGCCGGCAGCCACGAGCTTGGCGATGGACTCGACCACGGACAGGTAGGCGCCCGCAAACTGGTCGGCCTCCATCAGATAGGGGTTGAAGCCCCATGCCATGGCACTCGCCGTGGTGGTCTCGCCGTCCACGGGGAACTTGGCGACCATGGCCGAGCTGGGGGTGAGCTGCGTCTTGCCGCCAAAGGGCATGAGCACGGTCGCGGCGCCGATGGTGGAGTCGAAGCGCTCGGAAAGGCCCTTGTTAGAAGCGACGTTGAGGTCGGTGACGAGCGAGGTCATGCGCTCGGCGAGCGTGGTGCCGGCCCAGCTGGGCTGCCACACGCTACGGGCGCACACGTGGGCGACCTGGTGCTTGGGTGCGCCGTTGGAGTTGAGGAACTCGCGGGACAGGTCGACGATGGCGACGCCGTTCCAGGCCATGCGCATGCGCGGCTCGGCGGTAACCTCGGCGATAACGGTAGCCTCCAGGTTCTCCTCGGCGGCGTAGCCCATGAACTCCTCGACGTCACCGTCGGCGACGGCGCAGGCCATGCGCTCCTGGGACTCAGAGATAGCGAGCTCGGTGCCGTCCAAGCCGTCGTACTTCTTGGTCACGGTATCAAGGTCGACATACAGGCCGTCGGCAAGCTCACCCACGGCGACCGAGACACCGCCGGCGCCAAAGTCGTTGCAGCGCTTGATCAGACGGCAGGCATCGCCGCGGCGGAACAGGCGCTGCAGCTTGCGCTCGACCGGGGCGTTGCCCTTCTGGACCTCGGCGCCCGAGGTCTCGATGGACTCGGTGTTCTGGGTCTTGGAGGAGCCGGTGGCGCCACCGATGCCGTCACGGCCAGTGCGGCCGCCCAGCAGGATGATCTTGTCGGTGGGGGCGGGGCACTCGCGACGAACGTGGTTTGCCGGGGTAGCGCCCACGACGGCGCCAACCTCCATGCGCTTGGCCACGTAGCCGGGGTGATAGAGCTCGTTGACCTGACCGGTGGCAAGGCCGATCTGGTTGCCGTAGCTGGAGTAGCCGGCGGCGGCAGTGGTCACGAGCTTGCGCTGCGGCAGCTTGCCCTCGAGCGTCTCGGAGACCGGGACGGTGGGGTCGCCGGCGCCGGTGACGCGCATGGCCTGGTACACGTAGCTGCGGCCCGAGAGCGGGTCGCGGATGGCGCCGCCCACGCAGGTGGCGGCACCGCCGAAGGGCTCGATCTCGGTCGGGTGGTTGTGGGTCTCGTTCTTAAAGAGGAACAGCCAGTCCTGGTCCTCGCCATCGACATCGACCTTCACCTTGACGGTGCAGGCGTTGATCTCCTCGGACTCGTCGACATCGGTCATGACGCCGGTCTTCTTAAGGTACTTAGCGCCGATGGTGCCCATGTCCATGAGGCAGACGGGTTTGGCGTCGCGGCCGAGTTCGTGGCGCATCTCCATGTAGCGGTCGAAGGCCTGCTGCACCACGGCGTCGTCGATCGTCACGTCATCCAGGACGGTGCCGAAGGTGGTGTGGCGGCAGTGGTCGGACCAATAGGTGTCGATCACACGGATTTCGGTGATGGTGGGGTCGCGGTCCTCATCGCGGAAGTACTGCTGGCAGAAGGCGATGTCTGCCTCGTCCATGGCAAGGCCGCGCTCGGAAATAAAGGCGGCAAGGCCGGTCTCGTCGAGCTCGCGGAAACCGTCGAGCACCTCGACGGGCTGGGGCTCGGGGGTCTCCATGTACAGCGTCTCGGGCAGGTCGAGCGAGGCGATGCGCGCCTCGACGGGGTTCACCACGTAGTGCTTGATGGCATCGATGGCGGCCTCGTCCAGAGTGCCCGAGATCATATAGACCTTGGCGGAGCGCACGGCGGGGCGCTCGCCCTGGCTGATGAGCTGCGCGCACTCGCTGGCGGAGTCGGCGCGCTGGTCAAACTGGCCAGGCAGGAATTCGACGGCAAAGACGGCGCCACCGCTTGCGGGGAGCTCGTCGTAGGTCACATCGACCTGGGGCTCGCTAAAGACGGTCGGCACGCAGGAGCGGAAAAGCTCCTCGTCGATGCCCTCGACGTCGTAGCGGTTGATGATCCTCAGGGCCTCGATGCCCTTGATGCCGAGAATTTCGGTCAGCTCGCCCTTGAGCTGCTGAGCCTCGACGTCGAACCCGGGTTTCTTCTCCACGTAGATACGAGAGACCATTGGTTCCTGCCTTCCTGATCGGTTGGGCGTACGGTGCGGTATGCGGCAGCGGTCGGTTTACGGGGCAAGCCTCGCGGTCGCCTTGAGCCACATGTTTGTAAACCTCACTATGATACGACAGCTCGCGGCGCGTTGAGGACGGCGAGGGTGCTACAGTGGGGCTCAAACAAGAGAAAGGCATCACATGGCATTCGTTTCGCTCGCCATCATCGCACTCGTGGCCTTTGCGAGTCCCTTCATCGCCTCGGCGATTCCCGGAAAACCTGTTCCCGAGACGGTCTTTTTGCTCGTGCTCGGCGCGGTGCTGGGACCCCATATGCTCGGCGTCATCCATGTAGATGCCGAGGTCTCGCTTGTGTCCGAGCTGGGCCTGGCCTTTTTGTTCCTGCTTGCCGGCTTTGAGATCGACCCCAAGAGCATCACGGGCGTCGAGGGGCGCTACGGCTTGGCGACGTGGGCCGTCACGTTTGGTATCGCCTGGCTTGCCGTGCGCTTTACCCCGTGGTTCTCGGTCAGTCATTTCGACGGTATCGCCGTGACGCTTGCCCTCACTTCGACGGCGCTCGGCACGCTCGTGCCCATCATGCGTGAGCGCTCGCTCACTGGCACGCGTGTGGGCGACTCGATTCTCGCGTATGGCACCTGGGGTGAGCTCGGCCCTGTGCTCGCCATGTCGGTGCTGCTGTCTGCCCGCACTGGCATCCAAACGCTCGTAATCCTTGGCCTGTTTGCGGTGGTCTGCGTGTTGCTTGCCGTGGTCCCAAGCCGCTCCAAGCGCGTCGGCAGCCGCTTCTTTGCGTTTGTCGAGGAACGCGCCGATACCACGTCGCAGACCTTCGTGCGCCTGACGGTGCTCATCCTGGTCACACTCGTGGCTTTCTCGGCCGTCTTTGATCTCGACATTGTGTTGGGTTCTTTTGCCGCCGGCTTTGTCTTGCGCTACATCATCCCCGAGGGCAACCATACGCTCGAGACCAAGCTCGACGGCCTGGCCTACGGCTTTTTGATTCCGGTGTTCTTTACCGTATCGGGCGCAAAGATCGACCTGACGGCCGTGGCGTCGCGCCCGGGTCTGCTCGTGGGCTTTATCGTGGCGTTGCTGATTATTCGTGCCGTGCCCATTCTTATTTCTATGAGCATTTGCCCTGCGACGCGCGATGTGTCGGCGTATGGTCGCATTACCGTGGCCCTGTACTGCACCACGGCGCTGCCGATCATCGTTGCCGTGACGAGCGTTGCCGTCAACGCGGGCGCGCTGTCGCAAGACATCGCGTCGGTTATGGTTGCCGCCGGCGCCATCACGGTGTTCTTGATGCCATTGCTCGCGCAGCTCTTCTACCGCGTGGTGGATGCCGCGCCGGTCGCCGCCGTGGCAGAAGTTGCCGAGCATCCATCCGATGCGCTCGACATCCTGCGCGCCCACCACGACTTAGCGAGCTTGCTCGCGCGCGAGCATGAGCTGCTGACTTCGCATGGCCATGGTCGCGTATTCGAGGGCCTGCCTACGCTCGATGCGATTGCCGAGCGTCTTTCCGCCGAGGCGGCGAGCGGCCACATCGATGCCCGCATCGTGGACGCGGCGCACCTACTTGCCGATAAGACCTATGGAGACGAGGTCGACCCGTCCGAGCTGACCCCACGCGAGCGCCGCCGTCTGGAGCGCGCCAAGCTCGCCGTGCGCGAATACCGCCGCCGCATGCTGGAGCTCTATGCAAGAGAAGAAGCCGAGGACGACGACGGCAGGTAGCCAACGCCGCCGCGGAAAATGCATCCCGGAATTGGCGTCCAGAGTGGGACGTGCTTTCCGCGAGAGGCCCGTTGCGGAAAGCGTGTCCCAGAATCCGCGCCCAGAATGGGACATAGTTTCCGAAAAAGGCCCTGAGGGAAGCTTCGCCCCGTTCTGAGCTGAAATACCGGGACGCAGCTTCCCCTGCAAACAGAAGAAGGCGCGCTGCCTGTGGTTGATGCAGGCAGCGCGCCTTTTGCGTTGAGCTTCGTTGAGGTTCGAAGTAGTGGACTAGTTGGCCATGACGCCTTCGGTCCAGGCCTCAACGTCCTCGATGCGCAGGACGTTGGCGACCTCGGCCACGCAGTCGACGCTGGCAAGCTCGGCGGCGGCAGCCTGGACGTCCTTCTCGAGCGCGCGGTGCGTCAGGAAGATGACCGAGCAGGCATCGCTGACGCCCGGCTTGCCGTCCTCGACCTGGTTGATGAGCGAGATCGAGATGTTGTGCTTGGCAAAGATGTCGACCGTCTCGGACAGGGCGCCCACGCGGTCGGCGACCTTCAGGCGCACATAGTACTTGGTCTGGAGCTCGTCCATAGGCTTAAAGGCGAGGTTGTGACCATAGGGCTCAATCTCGGGCAGCGGAGCCACGCCGCGGCTGATCTGCTCGGAGAGCGACAGGATATCGCCCACGACGGCGCTCGCGGTGGGGAAGGAGCCTGCGCCGGCACCGTAGAACATGGTTTCGCCCACGGCGTCGCCTACTACGTAGACGGCGTTCATGGCACCGTTGACCTTGGCGAGCATGTGGTCGGCGGGGATCAGCGTGGGATGCACGCGGACGTCGACGCCGGCGTCGGTGTTGCGGGCGATGCCGAGCAGCTTGATGGTGTAGCCGAGCTCGCGGGCCTGGGCGATGTCCTCGGCGCCGATGGTGCGGATACCCTGCTGGTACACATCGTCGGTGGTAACGCGGGTGCCAAAACCGATGGAAGCGAGGATCGCCGTCTTGCTGGCGGCATCGAAGCCGTCGACGTCGGCGGACGGGTCGGCCTCGGCATAGCCCTTGGCCTGTGCGTCGGCGAGCACATCGGCGTAATCGGCGCCTTCGGCATCCATGCGCGACAGGATATAGTTGGTGGTACCGTTGAGAATACCGGCGATGGTCAGGATCTTGTTGCCCACCAGGTCGTGCTCGAGCGTGCTCACGATGGGGATGCCGCCGCCGCAGCTGGCCTCGCACTTAATCTGCACGCCGCACGCGCGCGCCTTCTCGGCGAGCGTCTCGACATGGCGGCCCAGCAGGGCCTTGTTGGCAGAGACGACGTGCTTGCCGTTCTCGAAGGCAGTGGTGAAGATCTCGGTTGCGGGATGCTCGCCGCCGATCAGCTCGACGACGATGTCGACGGCGGGGTCGGCGACGACGTCATGCCAGTCACTCGTAAAGGCCTCGCGCTCAATACCGGCTGCTTCGGCCTGCTCCCAGGCAAGCGCGCAGGCGCGGGTCAGCTTAAGGTCGATGCCGTAGGCTGCCAGGTACTCATCGTGGTGGCTCTTGATCAGACGGGCCACGCCGCCGCCGACGGTTCCCAGACCGATCAGACCGACGTTCACGGTGCGCAGGGGTTCGCTCATAGATAGCTCCTTGGTGCATCTTATGGATGGATTAACCGCTTAAAGGTTGAGTGCATTCTAGCGTGAACCGAGAGCGCGTGCTCGCCAGGCAACAGGAGTCGCACAAAACGGCACCCCCGAAACGCTGCGGAAACATTGGAAACATGCTCGCTACAAACGGAACTCCGTAACAAACTGTCAACGTTTGCACCATAAGGTTTGCCCTGTACCGCAAGACGGCCGCACCGCGGCCAGCGAAAAGGGGGATACCATGTTTAGCATCAATAACGTACTTAACCGCAGGAGTTTCTTGGCTGGTGCCGCGGCGTTCGGTAGCACCGCGGCACTCGCTGGTTGCTCGTCGGGTGGCTCGGACGGCGGCTCCGCCGATGACGGCAAGACCTTCAAGATTGGTGTCATCGGCCCTCTGACCGGCGCCGCGGCAACCTATGGCGTTTCGGCCGAGAAGGGTGCCAAGCTCGCCGCCAAGGATTTTTCGACCAAGGACCTCAAACTCTCGCTTAAGTCCGAGGACGACGTCGCTGACGGCGAGAAGGCCATCAACGCCTTCAATACCCTGTGCGACTGGGGCATGCAGGCGCTCGTCGGCCCCGTCACGACCGGTGCTGCCGTCGCCGTCTCGGGCGAGATCGCCGACGATATGCTCATGGTCACGCCCTCGGCCTCGTCGCTCGACGTCACCAAGGACAAGACCACGGTTTTCCAGGTTTGCTTCACCGATCCCACCATGGGCGCCAGCGCCGCAAAGTTCTTGGCCGAGAAGTACGCGGATGCCAAGATCGCCCTGTTCTACAACTCCGGCGATACGTATAGCTCGGGCGTTGCCGACGCTTTTGCCGAGCAGGCCAAGGCGTCCAAGCTCGACATCGTCGATACCGAGACCTTTAAGGACGACTCTTCCACGAGCTTTACCAACCAGCTCACCAAGGCCAAGGAGTCCGGCGCCACGCTCATCTTTGCGCCGATCTACTACACGCCGGCGTCCGTTTTGCTCAAGAACGCCAAGGACATGGGCTACGACATGACCCTCATGGGTACCGACGGCATGGACGGCCTGCTCTCTGTGGAAGGCTTCGATACCTCTCTTGCCGAGGGCGTACTGCTCATGACCCCGTTTTCGGCTGACGATGAGAAGAATGCCGACTTCGTCAAGGCCTATAAGGATGCCTACGACGAGACGCCCAACCAGTTTGCCGCCGATGCCTATGACTGCGTCCACGCGATTGTCGAGGCCATCGATAAGGCAGACATTGACATTACGGCCGACGGCGCCGACATTGCCGGCGACCTTGCCAAGGCCATGCGCAAGATCAAGATCGAGGGCCTGACGGGCGAGTTGACGTGGAACGACAAGGGCCAGGTTGAAAAGCCCGCTACGGCCTATGTGATTCAGGACGGCAAGTACATCGCCGCCTAGGTGCGTACAAAACGCGACCGGTGAGGGTGTTTTAATCAGGGCAGGGGCGCTTGTAACAGAATGGAAATATTACTTTCACACAATAAAGTGGCTAAACTGCATAAATCGATAGAAATACGCATAATTATGGATAAATGGACAAAACAAAAGAAAAGTTGAAATAATCGTCACTTTTCTCAACTAAAGCGTCTACTATTTTGCGAACGCCGAACACGGCGAAGGATGGCCTGTCGGGTAACCGAAACCCGACGAGATTTGAGAGGAGAGCCGCATGTCGAGCCTCACCGGTAAGTCATTGAACCCTGTTATGAATCGCAGGAGCGTTATCGCGAGCGCAGCAGGTCTGGGGGCGATGTCCATTCTAGCTGGCTGCTCCTCCAACGGCGGCGACAGCGGTTCCGCGTCGGGCGACGCTTCGTTTAAGATCGGCACCATCGGCCCGCTGACCGGCGCCAACGCGTCCTACGGCAAGTCCGTTACCCAGGGTGTCGAGCTTGGCTGCAAGGATTTCTCGACCAAGGAGCTGCCGCTTGCTAGCAAGGCCGAGGATGACCAGGCCGATGGCGAGAAGGCCGTCAACGCCTTTAACACCCTGCTCGACTGGGGCATGCAGGCCCTCGTCGGCCCGACCACCACGGGTGCGTCGGTTGCCGTTGCCGCCGAGTGTGGTAACGACCCCAAGACGTTCATGATCACCCCGTCCGCGTCCTCCGAGGACGTCACCGACGGCAAGGATTGTGTCTTCCAGGTTTGCTTCACCGACCCCAACCAGGGTGTCAACGCTGCCAAGTTCCTGGCGCAGAAGTATGCGGACGAGAAGTTCGTGCTGTTCTATAACTCCGGCGACGCATATTCTTCGGGCATCGCAGATTCCTTTAAGGCCCAGGCCGCTGAGTCCAAGCTCGAGATTGTTGACGAGGAGACCTTTAAGGACGACTCCGCCACGAGCTTTACGAACCAGCTGACCAAGGCCAAGCAGGCCGGCGCCACCATGATCTTTGCGCCGATCTACTACACGCCGGCGTCCGTCCTGCTCAAGAACGCCAAGGACATGGGCTACGACGTCAAGATGATGGGCTGCGACGGCATGGACGGCATCCTGGGCGTTGAGGGCTTCGATACCTCTCTTGCCGAGGGTCTGCTGCTCATGACCCCGTTCTCCGCCGACGACGAGAAGAACGCCGACTTCGTCAACGCTTACAAGGATAAGTACGGCGATACCCCCGACCAGTTTGCCGCCGATGCCTACGATGGCGTGCACGCGGTGGCCGAGGCCCTCAAGGAGGCCGGTCTTGGCGTCGACGCCGATCCGACCGAGGCCGCCGAGAAGCTGTCCAAGGCTATGCTCAAGATTACCGTTGACGGTCTGACCGGCAAGCTCACCTGGAACGATAAGGGCCAGGTCCAGAAGGAGCCCACGGCTTACGTCATCACCGACGGCAAGTACGTACAGGCCTAATTGGCCGCCTTACATAGAGCGGTTTTGATCCCAAGCAGGGGAGGTTTTGGCCTTCCCTGCTTGCTTGGTATCTAGGGACGATGTAACGTCCCTGTTTCATACATCAACTGGAAACCTATTCGAAAGGGGGATGTGGAACATGACGGTCTTTATCCAATACCTGGTCAACGGCCTGTCCATGGGCAGCGTCTACGCCATCATCGCGTTGGGCTACACCATGGTCTACGGTATCGCCAAGATGCTCAACTTCGCTCACGGCGACGTCATCATGGTCGGTGCCTATGTCTCGTTCTGTGCCACGTCGTATCTCGGCCTCCCGGGCTGGGCATCTGTAGTTCTCTCTTGTGTGGTCTGCACGGTTCTCGGTGTTCTCATTGAGGGTCTGGCCTATAAGCCGCTGCGCCAAGCAGGCCCGCTGGCCGTTCTGATCACGGCTATCGGCGTGTCCTACTTCCTGCAGAACGCCGCGCAGCTTCTGTGGGGCGCCACGCCCAAGAACTTTACTTCGCTCGTCACCTTCCAGGTGCCGGAGTTCTTGGCCAAGTTCAACGTAAGCGCCGTCTCGCTCGTCACCATCGTCGCCTGCCTGGTTATCATGGCCGGCCTGATGTTCTTTACAGGTAAGACCAAGATGGGCAAAGCCATGCGCGCCGTGTCCGAGGACAAGGCCGCCGCTCAGCTCATGGGCATCAACGTCAACCGTACCATCTCGATGACGTTCGCCATCGGCTCTGCCCTTGCCGCCATCGCCGGTGTGCTCCTGTGCTCCTACTCGCCGGTGCTGCAGCCCACGACGGGTGCCATGCCTGGCATCAAAGCCTTCGACGCCGCCGTCTTCGGTGGCATCGGCTCCATCCCCGGCGCCTTTGTCGGTGGCATTCTCATCGGCATCATCGAGGCGATGGCACAGGCTTACATTTCCACGAGCCTTGCCAACTCCATCGTCTTTGGTGTTCTGATCATCGTCCTGCTCGTCAAGCCTGCCGGCCTCTTGGGCAAGTACGTCCCCGAGAAGGTGTAGGTGAGCGTTATGAAGTTTCTTAAAGACAAGCAGACGCGTCACGACTTTGTTACGTACGCCATGTGCATCGTGGCCTTCGCCATCGTGTTCTTTATGCAGTCGAACCACATGATTCCGCGCATGATCGCCGGTCAGCTGGTTCCCATCACGGCCTATATCGTCATGGCCATTTCCCTCAACCTCGTCGTCGGCATCGCGGGCGACCTGTCGCTGGGTCATGCGGGCTTTATGAGTGTCGGTGCCTACACGGGCATCGTCACCGCGGTCGCCCTCGAGAGCGCCGTTCCCTCCGATCCTGTGCGCCTTATCATCAGCATCGTGGTCGGCGCCATCGCTGCCGCCATCCTGGGCTTCTTGATCGGTATCCCGGTCCTGCGCCTGAGCGGCGACTATCTGGCCATCGTGACCCTGGCTTTTGGCGAGATCATCAAAGAGATCGTCACCTGCCTTATTGTGGGCGTCGACTCCCGCGGCCTGCACGTGATCTTTAACATCACGGGCAACTCTACGATCGACGACCTGCATCTGCTCGAGGACGGCACCGCCATCATCAAGGGCGCGCAGGGCGCATCGGGCGTGTCGACCTATTCGACCTTCCTCGCCGGTGCCATCCTGGTCATGGTCGCACTCGTGATCGTGCTCAACCTGGTTCGCAGCCGTACCGGCCGTGCCATTATGGCCGTGCGCGATAACAAGATTGCAGCCGAGTCCGTAGGCATCTCCGTCACCGAGTACCGCATGATTGCCTTCGTGGTTTCCGCTGCCCTCGCCGGTGCTGCCGGAGCTCTCTTCGGCGGTAACTTCTCGCAGCTCTCCGCCACCAAGTTCGACTTCAACACGTCCATCCTCATCCTGGTGTTCGTGGTCCTGGGCGGTCTGGGCAATATGCGCGGCTCCGTCATCGCGGCGGCGTTGCTCACGGTGCTCCCCGAGCTGCTCCGTCAGTTCTCGGACTACCGCATGCTCATCTACGCCATCGTGCTGATCCTGGTCATGATCTTTACCAACAACCCGCAGCTCAAGGCGTTCTTCGGTCGCGTCAAGGACCGCTTTGCTTCCAAGAAGGAGGTGGCAGCCGATGCCCAGTAAGTTTGAGTTCAACAAGGGCAAGATGGTCCCGTATCCTTCTGGCGCCATCGTTCCCGACCGCGACCTGGGCGAGCGCCCGGCACTCGAGTGCATCCACCTGGGCATTGAGTTCGGTGGCCTTAAGGCAGTCGACGACTTTAGCCTGACTATCGGCAAGACCGAGATCGCCGGTCTCATCGGCCCCAACGGTGCCGGTAAGACCACGGTCTTCAACCTGCTCACCAAGGTGTATCAGCCCACGCACGGCACCATCCTGCTCGACGGCGAGGACACCTCTGGCAAGTCGGTCTATCAGGTCAACCGTATGGGCATCGCCCGTACCTTCCAGAACATTCGCCTGTTCAACACCATGACGGTGGAGGACAACGTTAAGGTCGGCCTGCACAACCAGGAGCGCTACTCCGGCTTTGAGGGCGTGCTGCGCCTGCCGACGTATTGGAAGCACGAGAAGGCCGCCCACGAGCGTGCCATGGAGCTGCTGTCCATTTTTGACATGGAGCACCTGGCAAATGAACAGGCCGGATCGCTGCCTTACGGCGCTCAGCGTCGTCTGGAGATCGTCCGCGCGCTTGCCACCAACCCCAAGCTGCTGCTGCTCGACGAGCCTGCCGCCGGCATGAACCCGTCCGAGACCGCGGAGCTCATGGAGAACATCGTTAAGATTCGCGACACCTTCGGCATTGCCATCATGCTTATCGAGCATGATATGTCGCTCGTTATGAACATCTGCGAGGGCATCTGCGTGCTCAACTTTGGTAAGGTCATCGCCAAGGGCACGGCAGAGGAAATCCAGAACAACGACGCTGTTATTGAGGCATATCTGGGCAAGCAGGATAAGGGGGAGAACTAAATGGCAGAGCTGATGCTTTCCGTCTACAACATCAACGTCTGGTACGGCGCCATCCACGCCATTAAGGACATCTCCTTTAACGTTAACGAGGGCGAGATCGTGGCCTTGATTGGTGCCAACGGTGCCGGCAAGTCCACAACGCTCAAGACCGTCTCGGGCCTGCTGCGTTCCAAGACCGGTTCCATCAAGTTTATGGGCGAGGACATTACTCATACGCCCGCTGATAAGCTGGTTGGTAAGGGCCTGGCTCAGGTTCCCGAGGGTCGTCGCGCCTTTTTGCAGATGACGGTCGAGGAGAACCTGGAGATGGGTGCCTATACGCAGCCCAAGTCCACGGTGGCTCCGGGCCTGGAGCGCGTCTACGAGCAGTTCCCGCGCCTGAAGGAACGTCGTCGCCAGGTCGCCGGCACCCTTTCAGGCGGCGAGCAGCAGATGCTCGTTATGGGGCGCGCCCTTATGAGTAACCCCAAACTGCTCATGCTCGACGAGCCTTCCATGGGTCTGGCACCGATTCTGATCGAACAGATCTTCCAGATTGTCGAGGACTTGCACAAGGCCGGTACCACGGTGCTTCTGGTCGAGCAAAACGCGCAGATGGCGCTTTCCATCGCCACACGCGGTTACGTGCTCGAGACCGGCAAGATCACCATGACCGGCACTGGTCAAGAGCTGCTGCACGACGACAACGTCCGCAAAGCTTACTTGGGCGGTTAGGCGGTTCGCCGTTCTACCGAACGGCGGACCAGTCGACGCTGCGCGGGCACCAGAGCGACAGCTTGTCATTCAAAGAGGGCGGCATGACCAGAAGGTCTATGCCGCCCTCTTTTCATGCCAATCTGTTCGCTCTGGTGCCCGCTCGCTGTCCGTCCTCTGCCTGCGGCGTTGGAGGTAGTCGTTGGGGACGTTTTCCTTCGTCCCCACCAAATCATTTTGCTCTGTCATGCGGGTTGGTTTTTAAAGTGCGACAATGCCGTGTGGAAATAGAAATGTCATCTGGGGGTCTATCTATGGTGTACGAGTTTTGTGCCGAGAACTTTGAGCGGGTGCCGGCGGCTATCGATGCCGGTGCAAGGCGTATCGAGCTGTGCGACAACCTTGCCGTTGGTGGCACCACGCCTTCGGCCGGCGTTATCAGCGCTACGACCAACTATGTCCACGAGCACGATGCACGGGTGATGTGCATGATTCGCCCGCGTGGCGGCGACTTTCACTACGACCAGGACGAGCTGCGCATGATGGAGATGGACCTGGGCCTTGCTGTGAGCGCCGGCGTTGACGGCCTGGTCTTTGGCTGCTGCAAGCCCTGTGCCAGCGGCTGGGCGCTCGACGATCTTACGCTGGGCGCTCTCGTGATGGCTGCGGGCTGCGCGACCGAGGAGTGCAAGCGTGAGCCCATCGACATCACCTTCCACATGGCATTTGACCAGCTCTCGCCCGAGGCTCAGCTCGATGCGATTGATACGCTTGCCGACTGCGGCGTTACGCGCATCCTCACGCATGGCGGCGCTGCCGGCACGTCGATCGAGGATAATTTCGATCACCTGGCTCGTTTAATCGAGTATGCGGGCGATCGTTTGACCATCCTTCCCGGCGGCGGCATTACTACGGCAAATCGCGACGCGGTCGCGGCGGCGCTAGGCGTCTCCGAGCTCCATGGCACCAAGATCGTGCCGCTGGAGGTATAACCCGTGGCGCTGGTATTTGACGTTCAGCAGGCGAGCGGCAAGCCCGACGATAATCGTCGCCTTGGCACCGCGTGCCCTTTTTGCGACACGGAGGGGCTCGCCAACATCATCCAGCGCGATGGTGACTGCATCTGGCTCGAGAATAAGTTCAAGACCTTGCGGGCCACCCGTCAGACCGTATTGATCGAGTCGGCCAATCACGACGCCGACCTGGTGACCTATGAACCGGATGAGCTGCATCATGTGATGCGGTTTGCCCTGGGCTGCTGGCAGCAGATGATCGATTCCCAACAGTACCGCAGTGTGCTCATGTACAAGAACAAAGGCCCGCTTTCGGGCGGCAGCCTCGTCCATCCACACATGCAGATTGTGGGCTTGGAACAGGAGGACGGCTATGCGGCGCTGACCTCAGCCAACTTTGAAGGCATCGATGTTTGGCGACACGGGAGGGTCGCGGTCAACATCTCAACCGAGCCGATCATGGGATTCTTTGAGGTCAACGTCTCGGCTCCACAGGGAATCGCCGCCAGCGACGACGCCCGCGACCAAGCCGAAGCGGGCCTGTTTGCCGATGCGATCCAGGTAGCTCTGTGCTATATCCTGCACGAGCACCACGGCGGTCGTGCGGAGTCGTACAACTTGTTCTTCTACCACATGGACGGCCGGACCATTGCCAAGGCGCTGCCACGTTGGGTGGTTTCGCCCTACTTTGTGGGCTATCGTTTGGCCCAGGTCAATGCCGAGACAACGCTCGATGTCGATGCCGAGCGCCTACGCGCGCATCTGGAAACGCTCGCGTAGCAAGGCGAGTGCCTGCGAAAAGCGTGCTGCCTAGCTTGCCATCGCGTCGCGGCCGGCCTTGACCCGCTTGCGCTGTTTGGCGCGCTCCTCGCCGGTCAGGCGCTCAAAGAGATGTCCGATAATCGAGGCCAGCACCTGTTGAAACAGCGTACCGCACATGACGGGGAATACGACCTCGCCGGGAAAGTACTGTGTGGCGATGACGGCGCCCGAAGAGATGTTACGCATGCCGCAGGTAAAGCACATGGTGGTCGTCTCGCTATACGGCAGATGCAGGGCACGTGCGACCAGGATGCCGATGATAAAGCCACTGATGGCGAACGAAAGGATAAAGAGGGCGACTTCCAGGCGCACCGCGTTCATGTGCAGCACGTACTCGCTCATGGCGGTGGAGTTGGACGCGATGACCCCCATCATCATGAACTTGCAGGCGGGCGAGAGCGCGGGGGAGAGTTTCTCATGACCCCAGCCGCGCGTGAGTTCATTGATCACGATGCCGAGCACGGCGGGGATGGCGATCATAAAGGCCATGTCCTGCATCATGCTCGGCACATCGATCGAGACGGTGGCGCCCAGCAAGAGCTTGAGCGTAAGAGGAATCGTCACAGGTGAGATGACCGAGGACGTCAGGATGATGGTGAGCGCGAGCGGGCCGTTGCCGCCGAACATGCTAATCCACATAAAGGCAGTGACTGCCACAGGTACGCTGTACTCGAGCACGATACCGCAGACAAGGTTGGGATTGGAGCCAAAGAATAACGATCCCATGGCATAGGCTGCGATAGGGATAAGCACCGCCGAGACGAGCAACGCCAAGACCAGGTGCAGCGGACGGCGGAACACCTCGGTTACCTGGTGGAAGGTGTTGCTGAGCGCACCCTGAAACGTCATAAAGGCAAACAGGGCGGGAACGATAGGCTTGAGTACGCCAATCTGCTGGGGAAAGAGCACACCGAGCGCCACGCAAATCGGAACGATGACCTGCATGTATCCCGCGAGAAATTTGCCCAGTCCAACCCATTGCTTCATATGCGCTTGCGACTCCCTTTGCTCGTGAATCCGTTTTGAATGGATATGCTAGACGCTCGCATGCGTCCGTGCGTCAGAAACGCTCGAATATTTCGAGGCTATTACCGGCATCGTTTACCGAAACCGCGGCGTGCTGCGGCGATTTGCGTCCGTGCTGCACGGTATAATAAATCCGTTCAACAGATCTGCCTGCCGAAGCGGGCATACACAGAGGACTCATCGCTATGAACCGTGAGAGGTATCGCGGCGACCTGCCCCTATCGGGGGTGGGCGCCTATGTCATCGCTTAAGACGACGCATCGCTGGGCGGTCGCTCAGCAAAACCCCGAGCTCGAAAAGGAGCTTTCGGTTGGCCTGGGCATTCCCGGGCTGGTGGCGCGCATTATGGTTGCGCACGGCATTACATCCATCGAGGAAGGCCAGCTGTTTTTGACGCCTTCGCTCGATCGCGACTGGGCCGACCCACTCATTATCCCAGGCATGTCGGTCGTTGCCGACCGCGTCGAGCATGCTATTCGCAACCACGAGCATATCGCGGTCTTTGGCGATTTTGACGTTGACGGTATTACGTCGACCTGCCTGTTGACCGAGGCGCTGCGCACGTTTGGCGCCGATGTTACGCCGTTTATTCCACATCGCTTTGACGAGGGCTACGGTCTTTCGCGCGCGGCGCTCGACCGCGTTAACGAGCTCGCTCGTCCCCAGCTGATCGTGACCGTCGATAACGGCATTGCCGCCAAAGAAGAGGTTTCCTATCTGGAGAGCCTGGGGATCGATTTGGTGGTCACGGACCATCACGAGCCCTCCGATCAGGTGCCGCAGGGCGTGCCCCTGACCGACCCTAAACTCGAGGATAAGGGCCCCTCGCGTGAACTTGCCGGTGCCGGTGTGGCGCTCAAGCTGGTGCAGGTTTTGGGCGAGCGTCTGGGCAAGCCGTCGTATTGGCGTTCGCTGATTGAGGTCGCGGCACTGGGTACCGTGTCCGACATGATGCCGCTCACGCCCGAGAATCGCGCACTGGTCGCCGAGGGCATCCAGCAGATGCGCGTGACGGCTCGTCCCGGTTACATCGCGCTTGCAGCGCTCGCCAAGGCCGATCTGGCTACCATTACGGCGGACGGTCTATCGTTCTCGCTCATTCCCCGCTTAAACGCCGCCGGCCGCATGGCCGATCCCAAGCTGGCGCTCGACCTGCTGCTTGCCCGCGATCCTATCGAAGCAAGTGCACTGGCGGCCGAGCTCGAGGAGATCAACCGTCAGCGTCGCGAGATTGAGGCGGAGCTCACGCGTGATGCCATGGCAAAGGTCGAGGAGACCTATGATGGCGGTCGCGCAATCGTCGTGGGTGGCGAGGGCTGGCACGAGGGCGTTAAAGGCATCGTGGCGAGCCGCCTTACCAACCGATATCACGTGCCGGCGTTGCTCTTCTCTATCGAGGACGGTATAGCACGTGGCTCGGGCCGCTCGGTGGGCAAGGTCAACCTGTTCGAAGCCGTCGAGCGCTGTTCCGACCTGCTGATTCGCCGCGGCGGGCATGCCGGTGCGGTGGGCGTGACCATCGAGGCGTCCAAGCTCGACGAGTTCCGTCGTCGCCTTTCCGCCGTGTTGTCCGAGCTTCCCGCCGAGGACTTTGAGGACACCGATGAGGTTGCCGCCACGGTCGACCTTTCCGAATTGAATATCGAGACCATCGAGCAGATTTCTCGCCTTGAGCCGTTTGGCCAGGGTAATAAGGTGCCGCTGTTGGCTGCCGAGGGCGTGACGATGTGCGATCGCGCCGTGGTGGGCAAGACCGGCGAGCATATGCGCTTCGTGGCGACGGATGGCGCCACGAGTGTGCCGGCCATCATGTTTCGTGTGCCGCAGATCGATAGGCTTATCAATTGCGATAGCGCCGTCGATTTGGTGTTCGAGGCCGTGGCCGAGCATTGGCAGGGACGTGTGAAGCCCAAGCTCATGATCAAAGATGTCTTGGTGCGCGATACCACGGCACCCAATATCGACGATCCGGCATGTGAGCTTCGCCGCGGCGTACAACCGGCGGATTCTGGCCTGCGCCTGGAGTCGCGTAAACGCGAGACGCTTGCCCAACTTTCCTATACCGAGCTCACGCGCTCGCTCATTCACAGCTTTATCGGATCGAACCAGCCGCACCGCGCGCAGGTCGAGGCGCTCGATGCCCTGGCCGATCACCAAAGTGTTCTGGCCGTTATGGGAACGGGGCGCGGCAAGTCTCTTATCTTCCATGTGCATGCCGCGCGCGAGGCGGTTCTTCGCGGGCGTGCGAGTATCTTTGTCTATCCGCTGCGCGCGCTCGTTGCCGACCAGGCCTATCACCTTTCCTCGACGATGGCCGCGCTCGGCATTGGCGTTGGCGTGCTGACCGGCGAGACCGTGGAGGCGGCGCGCGATGACGTGTTTGCCGGCCTGGCTTCGGGCCGCACCGGCATCGTGCTCACGACGCCCGAGTTTCTGTCCATTCACCGCGATCGCTTTGCGCGTTCGGGGCGCATCGGTTTTGTCGTTATCGATGAGGCGCATCATGCCGGTCTTGCCAAGGGCGGCGACCGGAGCGCATACCTCGACATGCCCGATATCCTCAAAGCCCTGGGCGACCCCGTTGTCATGGCGGCAACGGCTACCGCGACGGCCCCGGTCGTGGCGGAGCTTGCTCGTGTATTGCCGATTACCAGGACGGTGGTCGACGAGACCGTTCGCGAGAACCTGCAACTCGAGGACGACCGTGACCTTGCGAGCCGCGAAAATCGCCTGGTGTCGATCGTGGCGACGGGGGAGAAGACCGTTATCTACGTGAACTCGCGCGACCAGTCCGTGGCGCTTGCCAAGACGTTGCGCAAACGCGTTCCCGACTGTGCGACCCATATCGCGTTCTATAACGCCGGGCTTGCGCGCTCCGATCGCCGCCGTGTTGAGGAAGCCTTTAGAGACGGAAGTCTCAGCTGCATCGTTTCAACTTCGGCCTTCGGTGAGGGCGTCAACCTGCCCGATATCCGTCATGTCGTGCTCTACCACATGCCGTTTGGCGCCATCGAGTTCAACCAGATGAGCGGACGTGCCGGCCGCGATGGCCAGCCCGCCGTGATCCATCTGCTCTATTCGTCGCGCGACGCCCGCATTAACGAGCGCCTGCTCGACTGCTATGCGCCCGAGCGCGACGAGCTCGTCACGCTCTATCGCGCGCTGCAGACCATGTGGCGCTCCAACCGCGGCAAAACCGGGGACGATTCCTTTAGTGCGAGCGATATCGACATCGCGCAGATGTGCCTTGCCATCGATGCTCGCACGCCGGTCGACGAGCGTTCGGTGGAAAGCGGCCTGGGAATCTTCGAAGAGCTTGGTTTCTGTCGAGTTTCGGGGTTTGACGACACTCGTCGCATCGCGATGGCCGAAAACCCCGGCCGCGTGCAATTGAGCAGGTCAATTCGCTATTTGGAGGGCTTGCGCTCGCGCATGGAGTTTTCGGCTTTCCGGAGCTGGGCGCTCGATTCGTGCGCTTCTGATATGCTAGCCAAAGTTAACCGCCCGATCGTACCGCGGGCCTAGGGGAAGGGGACCTCGATGGATGCCGCAGCCCGTACCGCCCATGATTCCACCCTCCAGCCGTTTTCGGAGATGGAGCACTATAAGCATGCCGATGAGCTGCCGCCCGAGATTATGGCGGACAGCTACGACAAGCTGGAGCGCCTGTGCCTCAAATATATGAATGAGGACGACTTTTCTAAGGTTGAGCAGGCCTACTGCTTTGCCGCCGAGAAGCACTGCAACCAAAAGCGCCGCTCGGGCGAGATGTACATTAACCATCCCGTCGAGGTTGCCATCATTTTGGCCGATCTCAAGATGGACTGCGATGTGGTGTGCGCCGCGCTGCTGCACGATACTGTCGAGGATACCGAGACCTCGCTTGCCGATGTTTCCGGCCTGTTTGGCGATACGGTGGCCGAGCTCGTCGATGGCGTGACCAAGCTCACCAACATCGAAGTCGACAGCATGGACGAGAAGCAGGCGCTCACGCTGCGCAAGATGTTCCTCGCCATGTCCAAGGACATCCGCGTCATCATCGTTAAACTTGCCGATCGTCTGCACAACATGCGAACGCTGGCAGCCCTGCGCGAGGATCGTCGCCTGTTTAAGGCTCGCGAGACCATGGACGTGTACGCGCCCTTGGCCGACCGCCTGGGCATGAGCTCTATTAAGTGGGAGCTCGAGGACCTGTCCTTCTTCTACCTGGAGCCCGATGCCTACCAGCGCATCGCGCGTATGGTAGCTGAGTCGCGCGAGGTCCGCGAACGCTACCTTGCCGAGACCATCAAGACGCTTACCGATGAGCTCAACCGCATTGGTCTGGAGGACTTCCAGATCAACGGCCGCTCCAAGCACTATTGGTCCATCTACCAAAAGATGAAGCGCAAGGGCAAGGAGTTCTCCGAGATCTACGACCTGGTGGCGCTGCGTGTAATTACCCATTCGGTGCGCGATTGCTACTCCACGCTCGGTGCGGTGCATACGCTGTGGCACCCCATGCCTGGTCGCTTTAAAGACTATATCGCCATGCCTAAGGTCAATAACTACCAGTCGCTCCACACGACGGTCATCGGCCCTACGGCTCGTCCGCTCGAGATTCAGATTCGAACCTACGAGATGCATGAGCAGGCCGAGTACGGCATTGCCGCCCACTGGCTATATAAGAAGTCGGGCGGATCGTCTGCTTCCAAGACCAATGACGCTCAACGTTTGGACGACCAGATCAACTGGCTCAAGCATTCGCTCGATTGGGCGGCTTCCGACGAGATCACCGATGCCAAGGAATACCTGCACTCGCTGAAGGTCGATCTGTTCGATCAGGAGATCTTTGTCTTCACGCCCAAAGGCGAGGTCATGGCGCTTCGTGCCGGCTCCACGCCGCTCGACTTTGCCTATGCCGTTCACACCGAGGTGGGAAACCACTGCGTCGGCGCCAAAATCAACGGTGCGGTGGCTCCGCTCACGCACGAGATCAAGACGGGCGACCGCGTTGAAATCCTGACTAACAAGAGTTCCAAGCCGTCGCGCGATTGGCTCAAGATCGTTAAGACACCTTCCGCCAAGTCAAAGATCCGCCGCTATTTTGCCGCCGCGACCAAGGACGACGACGCTGCCGCCGGTCGCGATATGCTGGCCAAGGACCTGCGTAAGCGTGGCTATGGCATTTCTACGCCGCGTTCGACGCGTGCACTCAACGCCGTGGCGGAGCAGTTTAACTTCAAGCAGCTCGAGGACCTGTTTGCCGCCGTCGGCGCCGGCAAGGTTGCCCCGCGCGCTGTGGGCAATAAGGTCGAGCAAATCTTGGACCCCAAGCCCGAGGAACAGCTCACCAAGGCCGAGGCTATCGCCGAGGTCGTGAAGCAGCCCGCTCGCGGCTCCAACCGCAAGCCGCAAAAGCGCGGCAAGAGCGCCAGTAACGGCATTATCGTCAAGGGCGAGAGCAACAGCGGCCTGCTGGTCCGTCTGGCTCATTGCTGCAACCCCGTGACGGGCGACGACATCGTCGGCTTCATCACGCGCGGTCGCGGCGTTTCGGTGCATCGCGCCAACTGCCCTAACGTCAAGGGTCTCATGGAACATCCCGAGCGCATGATCGATGTGGAGTGGGACGGCGCTGCCGACACCCTCTTCCAGGTCGAGATCGTGGTCGAGTGCCTGGACCGCATGGGCCTGCTCAAGGATGTCACCATTGCCATTGGCGATGCGGGCGGTAATATCCTTTCTGCCGCCACGTCGACCAACCGCGAGGGTATTGCAACCCTGCGCTTTATGGTCGAGATCTCGGACGCGAGCGGTCTGGATCCGCTGCTGGCTTCCATCAGCAGTGTCGATTCGGTCTACGACGCTCGCCGTCTTATGCCCGGCGAAGGCGGAGCTCAGCTCAAGCGCCGTGTGTAGGTGCGAGAGCCTCTCAGCATCATAGATATTGGTTACGTTCGAGGCATCGTTTGGTGCCTCGAACGTATTTTAGAAGGAGGGTATGCGCATGGGCGATATGACTTTGGACCTGACACCCCGAGGTGCAGCTTCGATTGAGGCACTCGTCAACGGCCCGATTCAGACCAACAGTTACGCCGTGATTTCGAATGACGAGTGCTTAATCGTCGATCCGGCGTGGGAGGGCGAGCGTCTTGTGGAGCATATCCGCACCGCGCATCCCGAAGTTCGCGTACTCGGCTCTGTCTGCACGCACGGTCATGCCGACCATGTTGGCGGGGTCGCCGGGGTTCGAGCTGTCGTTGGCGACAGCGCACTATATGAGTTGTGCGCTAAGGACGTGACGGTGCCTCGCGCAAATATCGAGGAGCAGCGCGCCATGTGGGGTATTGAGACGCCCGATCCGGGCGAGCCGACGCGGCTGCTTGCCGAGGGCGATACGATTGAATTGGGCGATATCTGCCTGCAGGTGATCGAGACGCCGGGGCATACGCCGGGCGGCATCGTCCTGTTCGCCGCGACCGAGCAGGGGAACATCGCCTTTGTGGGCGACACGCTTTTCCCGGGCAGCCACGGTCGTACCGATCTTTCTGGCGGTGACGAGGCGGCGATTATGCGCTCGCTCTCCAAACTTGCCAAGACGCTTCCGCCCGATACCGTTTGCTTGACGGGCCATGGCGATTCGACCACGATGGCGCGCGAACTTATGCAGAATCCGTTTATGCAGATGTAGGCTCGAAGCCGTCTTTCGAATCACGAAGACCGCTCAATCGTCAAGCTATTTTCCCCAGTGGGTCGATTCTGTGGGGCAAACGGTCAAAATTTGTCCAATCGGATGGTATTCGTGAACAAACGAACGTTTATGCTCGGGTATGTCGTGGTAAAATCTCAGGCGTTATCGGAGCAACCTTACAGGAGGTTTCTTTTATGCTCGTCAACGCAGCAGACATGCTCAAGAAGGCCGAGGCCGGCAAGTACGCTCTCGGTGCCTTCAACACCAACAACCTCGAGTGGACCCTGGCTATTCTCCAGGCCGCCGAGGAGGCCAAGTCTCCGCTGATCCTTCAGTGCACCGCTGGTGCCGCTAAGTGGATGGGCGGTTTCAAGGTCTGCGCCGACATGGTCAAGGCTGCCGTCGAGGCCACGGGCGTTACCGTTCCCGTCGCCCTTCACCTCGATCACGGTTCTTACGAGGACTGCTTCAAGTGCATCGAGGCCGGCTTCACGTCCATCATGTATGACGGCTCTCACGAGGAGACCTTCCAGCTTAACCTCGACCGCACCAAGGAGCTCGTTGAGCTTGCCCACTCCAAGGGCATGTCCATCGAGGCCGAGGTCGGCGGCATCGGCGGCACCGAGGACGGCGTGACCTCCAGCGGCGAGCTCGCTGATCCTGCTGAGTGCAAGCAGATTGCTGACCTGGGCGTCGACTTCCTCGCCTGCGGTATCGGCAACATCCACGGCGTGTACCCTGCCGACTGGGCTGGCCTTTCCTTCGAGCGCCTGGGTGAGATTAAGGCTCAGACCGGCGACCTGCCCCTCGTCCTGCACGGTGGCACCGGCATCCCCGAGGATCAGATCAAGAAGGCCATCTCCCTGGGTATCTCCAAGATCAACGTCAACACCGATCTGCAGCTCGTCTTCGCCAAGGGCGTTCGCGAGTATATCGAGGCTGGCAAGGATCAGCAGGGCAAGGGCTTTGACCCCCGCAAGCTCCTCAAGCCTGGTCGCGAGAACATCGTTGCCCGCACCAAGGAGCTCATGGAGGAGTTTGGCTCCGTCAACAAGGCGTAAGCGTCGCTAAACTTCCCGCCGGAAGCCCCGTCTCCCTACACTGTTTCCTTTGCGCTCACCTGGCTTCGCCAGAAGTCGCGCCAAGGAAACAGTTCCGGGGGACGGGGCTTCCTTCGTTTAACGCCGCAGGGTTACGAGTCTGAATTAAGGTGGCTACTGGCTTCGCTAGAAGTCGCGCGACGGAATCAACTCCGGGGAAACGGGGCCTCCTTCGTTAACTCGCTACAGGGTTACTGGGCTGAATTCATTTTTTCTAGGTACCGTTTATCGGTGTTGAGGGTTCCTTTATTGGGGCTTTCTTTTTTATCTCGCTACAATGGGCTTCAAGAGTTCTAATGACTTGGAGTTTGGTATGGCTGTTATTAATGTGCTGCCTTCGGATGGGAAGGTCATTGACGAGGGTCCTGTTGGTTGCTCTGTTGATGTTTGCTGTGATGATTTCCGTCATCTCGATATTGGACTGCCGCCCGAGATTCTTCGTCTCAAGGATGCCGGATATTTGACGCAGGCTGTTGCGGCTTGTGATCGTCTTTTGGGGCAGAATCCCGATCCCTCGCTTGCTGCCTGCGTTCGTGCCGAGCGGTATCGCATGCTTGAGACGCCGCTTCATTTTTCGGTGTCGCGCGATCGGGCTATTGCGATGATTCGCGAGGAGTGGCCTGAGTTTACCGAGGAGCAGTTTGACGATCTGATTGACCGTAAGCGTATTGACTGGCGCTTTATCGATGGCGAGCTGTTCGTTCTCGACAACTTCCTCGATTCGCTTCGCGTATATCCCAAAGAGGTCCCCGGCATGCGTCCCGATCCTACGGACGGAATTGCACTGCGCAACGAGATGCTCAAGGAGATGGAGTCACAAAACGGATTGACTCGCGTTATTACGCTTAAGGCGTCCTTGTCTGTCCCCGGCGCTCTAGAGGGGGAGACCGTTCGCGCTTGGCTTCCCGTAGCCGCCACCTGCCGCCAACAGTCTCAGGTCGAGATTCTCGACATGACGCCGGAGGGTGCTGTTGCTCCCGCGAACGCTTCGGCGCGTACCGCCTCGTGGTCTTCTTCGAGTGAGCGCTCATTCTCGGTGACTTATCGTTATCACATCGATGCTGCTTATTGTGATGTCTACGGTGGCGCACTTCCGGTTCATCCGCGTATGGACGCGCCTCTGCCCGAGGATATTTCCGAGGATCGTCCGCACATTGCATTCACGCCGTATCTGCAGCAGCTGACGGCCGGTGTTGTTGACGGACTCGAGGATCCGCTCGATCGCGCCCGTGCTATCTATGATTACCTGACGCAGTATATCGACTATCGCTATCAGCCGCCGTACTTGCTTTTGGGATCTATTGCCGATGACTGCGCGCATTCGCTCCGCGGCGATTGCGGCGTTATGGCGCTCACGTTTATCACCATGTGCCGTATCGCGGGCGTGCCTGCCCGTTGGCAGAGCGGCCTCTACGTTGCGCCCGATTCGGTGGGGTCGCACGACTGGGCAGAGTTCTATACGCCGCAGACCGGTTGGCTCAACGCCGACGTGTCATTTGGATCTTCTGCTCGCAGGATGGGGGAGGAGTGGCGCCGCCGTCACTACTTTGGCAATCTCGACCCATGGCGTATGGTGGCCAACAATCGATTCCAGGCAGAGTTTGAGCCCTCTTTCGACGGCATGCGCGAGGACCCTTACGATAACCAGATGGGTGAGGCTTCGGTCGACGGTCGCGGATGCCGTCAGCGCGAGATGCTACGCACGGTCGAACTCATCGAAATGCTCGAAGTTCCATTTTCGGACTAATCGGTAGAAAGCTGTGATAAACTAACTCACGCATTACGTGCCCGAGTGGCGGAATTGGCAGACGCAGTGGACTCAAAATCCACCGTTGGCAACAACGTGCGAGTTCGAGTCTCGCCTCGGGCACCATACATGCAAGTGAGCGTTCAAGGGGGTTGCGGCCCCCCTTTTCGTGCCGAACTCGCGTGAGCGCGCGAAGCGTTAAGCAAACAGGCCTGCGGCCTGTTTGTAGCGGAGCGTGGCGAGGGCGCCGCGCGTCCGAAGCCCGGGGCTTCGCGAAGCGAAGGCCCTTCGAGTCTCGCCTCGGGCACCATACATGCAAGCGAGCGTTCAAGGGGGTCAAGGCCTCTTTTTCGTGTACGTAATGTGATAACGCGCTGTACGTGTTATTATTCGCAAGGCGTTGTTCCCGCAATGCCCTAAAGAGGAACCCGAGGGTTCCCACCTTTTGGCGCCAATGAGCAGCTGACTGGTCATACAACTTAGATTCCCTTCCTCAAATCGAGGATGTCTATGTGTACGACCTGGTTGCTGAGAAGCGCCGGGTTATTTTTTTATGAATGGAGGTAGGGAAAATAGCTAAGTCTGATGACACCCGCATCAACGACGAGATTACTGCATCTTCGTGCCGTTTGATTGGCGTCGATGGCTCTCAGCTCGGCCTGTTCGCCATCCGCGATGCCCAGCGCGTCGCCGACGATCAGGGTCTCGACCTGGTCGAGATCGCTCCCGACGCGGAGCCGCCGGTCTGCAAGGTCATGGACTACGGTAAGTTCAAGTACCAGCAGGCCATGAAGGCCAAGGCTGCTCGTAAGAACCAGTCCAAGGTCGAGGTCAAGGAAATGAAGTTCCGACCCAAGATCGACGTTGGCGACTACGAGACCAAGAAGGGCCACGTTCTGCGTTTCCTCAAGAAGGGCGCACGCGTTAAGATCACCATCATGTTCCGCGGCCGTGAGATGGCTCACCCGGAGCAGGGCCTTAACGTTCTCGAGCGTCTCGCCGAGGATCTCAAGCCTTACGCTACGGTCGAGTCCAAGCCTAAGATGGAAGGCCGTAACATGCTTATGCTGCTCGCCCCGATTAAGGGCGCCTTCGATGAGGATAAAGCGGCAAGCGATACCAAGTAACTAGTGTTCTGTAACCGATTAAGGAGTATTTCATGCCTAAGATGAAGTCCCACAGCGGCACCAAGAAGCGTTTCCGCAAGACTGGTACCGGCAAGCTTATGCGCGCCAAGGCTTTCAAGAGCCACATCCTGAGCAAGAAGTCCACCAAGCGTAAGCGTGGCTTCCGTCAGGAGACCGAGATCGCCGCTGCCGACCGCAAGGTCATCAAGTCGCGTCTCGCCTAAGTTCGCGTTCCCGTTTTTCGTTTTACCGTCTAGGAGTTGATAGAACATGGCACGTATTAAGCGCGCTGTTGCCGCCAAGAAGAAGCGCCGTACCGTTATGCACCGTGCGAAGGGTTACTACGGTGCCGCTTCGCGTACTTACAAGCATGCTAAAGAGCAGGTCCAGCACTCTCTGCAGTATCAGTATCGTGATCGCCGCAACAAGAAGCGCGAGATCCGTTCTCTCTGGATCACTCGTATTAACGCTGCTGCTCGTCTGAACGACATCTCTTACTCTCAGTTCATGCACGGCCTGAAGGTTGCCGGCATCGAGCTCGACCGCAAGGTCCTGGCTCAGATGGCTTACGAGGACATCGAGTCCTTCAACGAGCTGGCCACCATCGCCAAGAAGGCTCTCGAGGCCTAATAGATTCTCTTGAATCGCTAGGGGAGTGTCGCGTTGTGCGCGGCGCTCCCTCTTTTTATCTGAAGCGCGGTTTACATTGCTAAAAGCGCGGGTAGATAAACACTTACAGGTGACCGATCTCTATATATTCCTGAATCAAAGGGTCATCATCTGATACGTGCAGTATTTCCGCACCAGCCTTTCTATGACTTATATAGGAAGCAATATATTGTGTAGGACTTGTGAAGAGTGGAATTGTCGTCCCATAGGGCTTCGCGGTCTGGCAATATATCTCCTTGCCGCGCGGCCTGGTGCAACCGGATCGGCCGCAAAGCGTGCACCTTGAGAACCGGATACTGCGAGGATGGACACTCACTTCAGTGTCGCATCCGGGCAGACATCGAACCATTTGAAATGGTCTAACTTGGATTTGTTTTTCGCAAGGCCGCCGAGAGGCGGCCCCGAGAAATTCCTTTTCCTATACTAAAACCATATGAATCGAACGGAACCGATCAGCGATGAACTGAGAGGACCGGACGGGCTCGAAGCCCAGAATATTTTGGACGGAGAGTTCGATCCTGGCTCAGGATGAACGCTGGCGGCGCGCCTAACACATGCAAGTCGAACGGCACCCCTCTCCGGAGGGAAGCGAGTGGCGAACGGCTGAGTAACACGTGGAGAACCTGCCCCCTCCCCCGGGATAGCCGCCCGAAAGGACGGGTAATACCGGATACCCCGGGGTGCCGCATGGCACCCCGGCTAAAGCCCCGACGGGAGGGGATGGCTCCGCGGCCCATCAGGTAGACGGCGGGGTGACGGCCCACCGTGCCGACAACGGGTAGCCGGGTTGAGAGACCGACCGGCCAGATTGGGACTGAGACACGGCCCAGACTCCTACGGGAGGCAGCAGTGGGGAATCTTGCGCAATGGGGGGAACCCTGACGCAGCGACGCCGCGTGCGGGACGGAGGCCTTCGGGTCGTAAACCGCTTTCAGCAGGGAAGAGTCAAGACTGTACCTGCAGAAGAAGCCCCGGCTAACTACGTGCCAGCAGCCGCGGTAATACGTAGGGGGCGAGCGTTATCCGGATTCATTGGGCGTAAAGCGCGCGTAGGCGGCCCGGCAGGCCGGGGGTCGAAGCGGGGGGCTCAACCCCCCGAAGCCCCCGGAACCTCCGCGGCTTGGGTCCGGTAGGGGAGGGTGGAACACCCGGTGTAGCGGTGGAATGCGCAGATATCGGGTGGAACACCGGTGGCGAAGGCGGCCCTCTGGGCCGAGACCGACGCTGAGGCGCGAAAGCTGGGGGAGCGAACAGGATTAGATACCCTGGTAGTCCCAGCCGTAAACGATGGACGCTAGGTGTGGGGGGACGATCCCCCCGTGCCGCAGCCAACGCATTAAGCGTCCCGCCTGGGGAGTACGGCCGCAAGGCTAAAACTCAAAGGAATTGACGGGGGCCCGCACAAGCAGCGGAGCATGTGGCTTAATTCGAAGCAACGCGAAGAACCTTACCAGGGCTTGACATATGGGTGAAGCGGGGGAGACCCCGTGGCCGAGAGGAGCCCATACAGGTGGTGCATGGCTGTCGTCAGCTCGTGTCGTGAGATGTTGGGTTAAGTCCCGCAACGAGCGCAACCCCCGCCGCGTGTTGCCATCGGGTGATGCCGGGAACCCACGCGGGACCGCCGCCGTCAAGGCGGAGGAGGGCGGGGACGACGTCAAGTCATCATGCCCCTTATGCCCTGGGCTGCACACGTGCTACAATGGCCGGTACAGAGGGATGCCACCCCGCGAGGGGGAGCGGATCCCGGAAAGCCGGCCCCAGTTCGGATTGGGGGCTGCAACCCGCCCCCATGAAGTCGGAGTTGCTAGTAATCGCGGATCAGCATGCCGCGGTGAATGCGTTCCCGGGCCTTGTACACACCGCCCGTCACACCACCCGAGTCGTCTGCACCCGAAGTCGCCGGCCCAACCGAGAGGGGGGAGGCGCCGAAGGTGTGGAGGGTGAGGGGGGTGAAGTCGTAACAAGGTAGCCGTACCGGAAGGTGCGGCTGGATCACCTCCTTTCTAGGGAGATACTTCTTCTAGAGAGAAAACACTTTAACTCGAATGGAGGGCAGGAGCCCGTCCGGTGGATGTCGCCCGCGATGAAGTCCCCGCAGCACCCGGTCCCCGGGGTCGCACCCGCGTACCTTGAGAGCCGCATAGCGATAGGAGAGAGATGGAAGACTTGTTTCTTCCAGACTCGATTCTTTTCTGCGATTAAATCAAGAATGATAGCAATCATTCATCCGATCCAAACAAGAAGAATTCACTTATAAATGAGTGAGGAGCATCTGATCGCGAGCACAGTGAAGACACTGTGCCGCGGTATGAGATACCCGAATTGCGACATACGAGCGCTATTCATGATATCGATTAATTAATTTTAGCGACACGTGGATATCCCGCGGGCCCGATGCGGTCCCGCAAGATACCACGGGCGCACGGCGGATGCCTTGGCACAGGGAGCCGATGAAGGACGCGGCAAGCTGCGATAATCCCCGGCGAGGAGCACACATCCTTCGACCCGGGGGTCTCCGAATGGGCGAACCCATCCACAGCAGTGTGGATATCCCGACCCCGAACACATAGGGGCCGGGAGGACAACCCGGGGAACTGAAACATCTAAGTACCCGGAGGAGAGGAAATCAATCTCGAGACTCCCCGAGTAGCGGCGAGCGAAAGGGGACCGATGGCCAAACCGTCGAGCGGGCATACCCGGCAGGGGTTCCGCCGACGGGGTTGCAGGGCCGCGCATCCGGGGGCTGCCGCCCCCGGGCGCAGGTCCGGCTGGGGAGCGGAACGGCATGGGAGGGCCGGCCGCAGCGGGTGACAGCCCCGTACGCGAACCCAGACCGGACGGCGCGACGCGGTCCCTGAGTAGGGCCGGGCACGTGAAACCCGGTCCGAACCTGGGTGGACCACCATCCAAGCCTGAGTACTACCCTGTGACCGATAGCGCACCAGTACCGTGAGGGAAAGGTGAAAAGCACCCCGGGAGGGGAGTGAAACAGTACCTGAAACCGTGCGCCCACGAGCAGTCGGAGCACCCTTGTGGTGTGACGGCGTGCCTTTTGTAGAATGAGCCAGCGAGTCGCTGGCGCGGGGCGAGGTTAACCGAAAGGGAGCCGGAGCGAAAGCGAGCCTTAACAGGGCGACTTGAGTCCCGCGCCGCGGACGCGAAGCCGGGTGAGCTATCCGTGGGCAGGCTGAAGCGGGGGTAAGACCCCGTGGAGGGCCGAACGCACGTCGGTTGAAAACGGCGGCGATGACCTGCGGATAGGGGTGAAAGGCCAATCAAACCCGGAGATATCTCGTTCTCCCCGAAATAGCTTTAGGGCTAGCGTCGCGCGTTCACCGCCGGAGGTAGAGCACCGGATGGACGAGGGGGCTTCGCCGCCTACCGAATCCAACCGAACTCCGAATGCCGGCGGCCCAGAGCGCGGCAGTCAGAGCATGTGGGCTAAGCTGTGTGCTCGAGAGGGAAACAGCCCGGACCGCCCGCTAAGGTCCCCAAGTTCCAGCCGAGTGGCAAAGGATGTGCGTCCGCCCAGACAACCAGGATGTTGGCTTAGAAGCAGCCATGCATTCAAAGAGTGCGTAACAGCTCACTGGTCGAGTGGACATGCGCCGACAATACACGGGGCTAAGCTGGACACCGAAGCGGCGGGATTTTATTTCATAGAATCGGTAGGGGAGCTTCCCATGGGCGGGGAAGCCGCC
>NZ_QRUF01000004.1:0-2044 GCF_003458415.1 Collinsella sp. AF25-2LB | reverse complement strand
AATACACGGGGCTAAGCTGGACACCGAAGCGGCGGGATTTTAATTCATTAGAATCGGTAGGGGAGCTTCCCATGGGCGGAGAAGCCGGAGGGCGACCGGCGGTGGAGCGCATGGGAGTGAGAATGCTGGCATGAGTAGCGAGAGACGAGAGAGTAACTCGTCCGCCGTGAACCCGAGGTTTCCTGGGCAAGGCTAATCCTCCCAGGGTCAGTCGGGGGCTAAGGCGAGGCCGGGAGGCGTAGCCGACGCGCAGCAGGCAGACATTCCTGCACCGCGCACGCGGCGCTACGACCGACGGGGCGACGGATGGGGGTGGCTCGGCGGGGTTCTGGACGTCCCCGTGATGGAGCGCGGCCCGCGGACCAGGGAAATCCGGTCCGCACGAGGGCGAGGCTCCGGACGAAGCGACTGAGCGAAGCGAGTGAGCCCGAGGTCCCTAGAAAAACCCCTAGGCAGGCGCGTGCGCGCCCGTACCGCAAACCGACACAGGTGGGTGGGTAGAACATACCGAGGCGATCGGGTCAACCATGGTCAAGGAACTCGGCACAATGGCCCCGTAACTTCGGGAGAAGGGGTGCCCGCGCGTACGTGAACCGGCTTGCCCGGGGAGCGGAGGCGGGCCGCAGTGGAGAGGCCCAAGCGACTGTTTACCAAAAACACAGGACTCTGCAGAAGCCGCAAGGCGACGTATAGGGTCTGACGCCTGCCCGGTGCCGGAAGGTCACGCGGAGGAGTTAGCCGCAAGGCGAAGCCCCGAAGCCAAGCCCCGGTAAACGGCGGCCGTAACTATAACGGTCCTAAGGTAGCGAAATTCCTTGTCGGGTAAGTTCCGACCTGCACGAAAGGCGCAACGACTTGGGCGCTGTCTCGACCATGGACCCGGTGAAATTGCACTGGTCGTGAAGATGCGACTTACCCGCGGAAGGACGGAGAGACCCCGTGAACCTTCACTGCAGCTTGGCATTGGCCGCTGGTCCCGCGTGTAGAGGATAGGCAGGAGGCACAGATCCGGAGGCGCCAGCCCCCGGGGAGCCGCCCTTGGAATACTGCCCTCGCGCGACCGGCGTCCTAACCCGAGGCCGTCGACCGGCTCGGGGACCGTGCCAGGCGGGCAGTTTGACTGGGGCGGTCGCCTCCTAAAGGGTAACGGAGGCGCGCGAAGGTCCGCTCGGGACGGTCGGCAACCGTCCTTTTGAATGCAAGAGTACAAGCGGGCTTGACTGCGAGGCCCACAAGCCGAGCAGGTGCGAAAGCAGGCTCTAGTGATCCGGCGGCCCCGAGTGGGTGGGCCGTCGCTCAACGGATAAAAGGTACTCCGGGGATAACAGGCTGATCTTGCCCAAGAGTCCACATCGACGGCAAGGTTTGGCACCTCGATGTCGGCTCATCGCATCCTGGGGCTGGAGCAGGTCCCAAGGGTACGGCTGTTCGCCGTTTAAAGCGGTACGCGAGCTGGGTTCAGAACGTCGTGAGACAGTTCGGTCCCTATCCTCCGTGGGCGCAGGAGAATCGATGGAGGCTGCCCCCAGTACGAGAGGACCGGGGTGGACGCACCTCCGGTGAACCGGTTGTCGACCAACGGCACGGCCGGGTAGCCGCGTGCGGCGCGGATAACCGCTGAAGGCATCTAAGCGGGAAGCCGTTCCAGGGATTAGTTCTCCTTCCGGTAAGGGCCCAGGTAGACTACCTGGTCGATAGACGGCAGGTGCAAGGACGGCGACGTCCTCAGCCGAGCCGCACTAATCGCCCGAGCTCTTCCGGAACCGCACCTCGCGGCCCGCGGGACTGAGCGCTCATGCGCGCGGTCCGGGCACGAGGATGCCCCCGAGTCATCTTTCCTATGCGCCATGCGGCCCCCAGGGCACGTGAGTAGACACCGGACACCGTAACGGTGGGCGCCGCCCACCGGTCAGCGGCCAGAGCATGGGGGGCACGCCCGGTCCCGTTCCGAACCCGGAAGCTAAGCCCCATCGCGCCGAGAGTACTGCGGGGTCAGCCCGTGGGAGGCCAGGGCGCCGCTGACCGGTGGACGGCACCGAGCCGT
>NZ_QRUF01000039.1:268-592 GCF_003458415.1 Collinsella sp. AF25-2LB | reverse complement strand
CTCGACGAGACGAGGACCGAGTCCGCGCACAGCTGCGCGGCGCGGGCCTCGTAGAAGACGTGCGGGCGGCGCTTGCAGCCGATCGCGCGGTACCGGCCGCACCCGTTGCAGCATCGCGGCCACGCGGCCAGGCGCGGGCATGCCGCCGACAGGTCGGCAGAGGCGTCCACGCGCTCGCCGCGCCTCTCCCTCGGCGCGGTCACGAACCTGTGCGACGCCACCTCGGCGCTCACCGTCGAGGGCGACCTGCCCAGCTCCCTCGCGATCTGCCTGCACGAGGCCCCTCGCTCCAGCATCCTCTGGACCGTGTCCCGCTCGTGCCTG
>NZ_QRUF01000039.1:0-258 GCF_003458415.1 Collinsella sp. AF25-2LB | reverse complement strand
GCTCCAGCATCCTCTGGACCGTGTCCCGCTCGTGCCTGGTGAGCCTGCCGTAGGCCCTCGGGGCCGCCTTCCCGGCCCCCTTCTTCCTCTTTCCGGACATGCCGTCCTCCGATCTCCCGGGGCCGGCCGGTCCGGCCCTCAGGGTATCGGATTCCCACATTCACCCGCACATGTGCGGATGAATGTGGGAAGTGTTCGGATGAAGTTGCCAATCAAGGGAGGTGCAGTGACAGAAAAAATTTATCTTAACAGGGTTGC
>NZ_QRUF01000038.1 GCF_003458415.1 Collinsella sp. AF25-2LB | reverse complement strand
GCTGGCCGCGCAGCGGCCAGCTTTAAACCACCCGCTACGCGGGTGGAGACAAACGGCTTTACAAAGCCACCCCTCCGACCGATATTGACGATTGTTCAGGCCGTCAAGAATTCGAGTCGAAGGGGTGGTCGCCATGGCCCAGAAGGCCTACAGCCTTTCCCACACGAAGTGGATGTGCAAGTACCACATCGTGTTCACGCCGAAGTATAGGCGCAAAGTGATCTACAACCAAATCAGGAGCGACATAGGGGAGATCCTCAGGAAGCTGTGCGAGTACAAGGGGATCGAGATAATCGAGGGGCACCTGATGCCCGACCACGTGCACGTGCTGCTGGCGATCCCGCCGAAGTACAGCGTCGCGAGCGTCATGGGCTACCTGAAGGGGAAGAGCTCGCTGATGATATTCGACAGGCACGCCAACCTCAAGTACAAGTTCGGCAACAGGAAGTTCTGGGCGGAGGGCTACTACGTGTCCACCGTCGGCCTGAACGAGGCGACGATCGCCAAGTACATCAGGGAGCAGGAGTCCCACGACATCGCGCTGGACAAGCTGAGCGTGAAGGAGTACGAGGACCCCTTCAAGAGGGGGTGATGCTGCCGGTTCGACCGGCGCGCCACGGGTCAAGATGCACTAGGCCTGGACGAAGTCCGGGCCCGCGCCTTTAGACGCGAGCCCGGGGCCCGTGGGTTATACCCTAAGAGCAAACCACCCTTTTTAAGGG
>NZ_QRUF01000037.1 GCF_003458415.1 Collinsella sp. AF25-2LB | reverse complement strand
TTAGTAGTCGAACTGGTGGTAGTAGCGGCGGTACTTGAGGTTGTGCTTGGTGACCAGCTCGTAGTTGCGCGCGAGGCGGTCGGTGGTCAGCACGGACAGGATCCAGGGGGACACGATGACGCGGAAGTCGTCGTCCAGGCCCGGGATCGCGTACTCGGCGGTGTCGATGATGACGTAGTCCTCGTCGCCGGTCACGCCGCTGGTGAGGAAGGCGCGGACGCGCTCGTCGAGGGCGCGGCACTCGTCCTCTCCCATGAACAGGAACACCGGGACGCCGGGCTCGAGCAGCTCGAGCGTGCCGTGGAAGAAGTCGTGCGAGGTGATGTGGCGGATGCGCTTCCACTGCATCTCCTCGAGCAGGCACATGGAGTACAGGATGGTCTCGCCCCACAGCGCGCCCGAGCCGATGAACATGGTGTAGTCGGCCAGCGCGTACTTCCTGGCGAGCTCCTCGGCGCGCGGCTCGAAGCGCTTGCGGATGTCGAGCATGTCCTTCCAGACGTCCTTCGTCTGCTCGATGAACAGGTCGAACTTGGGGAAGCAGCCGCGGCGGTTGAGCAGGCGCAGGCCGAAGCAGTCGGCGAGGTAGTAGCCCTTCTCGCAGCCGCCGGCGCCGTGGTCGGAGGCCATCATGACGCAGTTCTCGGCGCCCACGGCCTGCCCGATCTTGCCCTCGGGGTTGGTCATGGCGAAGACGCGCACGCCCATCTCCCTCATCTTGCCGACGGCCTCGAGCACCTCGGGGGTGGTGCCGGACTCGGAGGCGGTCAGCACGACGGACCTGTCGGTCATGCGCTTGTGGCCCATGACGTTCCACTCGGCGGCGTGGATCAGGTAGACCTCGAGGTCGCGGTCGCCGAACTTGTTCATGAGGTACTCGAGCTGCATGAACTCGTCCCAGGTGCCGCCGACGCCCATCAGGAAGACGGCGTCGTAGCCCTCCTCGTGCACGCGGTCGGCCAGGGCGGTCATCTTCTTGCCGGCCTCGTAGACGTTCCTGCCGTCCTCGAGGTAGCCCTCCTGGTCGAAGTGCATGATCTCGATCTTCTCGGTCTCCTTCAT
>NZ_QRUF01000036.1 GCF_003458415.1 Collinsella sp. AF25-2LB | reverse complement strand
GGCCCGAAAGAAAGGTAGGAGGCCATGACGAAAGGTCTGCACGTGCCTTCCGAGATCGGCAAGCTCAGGAAGGTCTGCCTGCACCGTCCCGGCGACGAGCTCCTCAACCTGCCGCCCGACGAGCTCGAGCGACTCCTGTTCGACGACGTCCCGTTCCTGGAGGTCGCGCAGCAGGAGCACGACACCTTCGCCCAGATCCTGAGGGACCAGGGCGTGGAGGTCCTCTATCTCGAGAACCTCGTCGCCGAGGTGTTCGACCAGGTCCCCGGCGCCCGCGCCGAGTTCACCGACCAGTACATCGCCGAGGCCGGCATCCGCGGCCAGCACATGCCGCAGATCGTCCGCGAGAAGCTGGACTCCATCGAGGACAACCTCGAGTTCGTCAAGAAGACCATGGCCGGTATGACCAAGTCCGAGATCGACATGCCCCTCACGGCGTCCACGACCCTCGACTCCCTGGTCAACTCCGAGTCCGAGTCCGACCTGATCATCGACCCGATGCCCAACCTCTACTTCACCCGCGACCCGTTCGCGGTCATCGGCGAGGGCGTCAACCTCAACCGCATGTACTCGGTCACCCGCAACCGCGAGACCCTGTACGGCAAGTACATCTTCAAGTACCACCCCGACTACAAGGACGTCTCGCTGTACTTCCGCCGCGACTGCCAGTTCCACACCGAGGGCGGCGACGTGCTGAACATCAACGAGAAGACCCTCGCCGTCGGCATCTCCCAGCGCACCCAGGCCGCCGCGATCGACGTCATGGCCCAGAACATCTTCTGGAACTCCGACTCCAAGGTCGAGCGCATCCTGGCCTTCGACATCCCGGTCTCGCGCGCCTTCATGCACCTCGACACGGTCTTCACCCAGATCGACGTCGATAAGTTCACGATCCACCCCGCCATCATGGGCACCCTGCGCGTCTACGAGCTGACCGCCGGCAAGAACCCGGGCGACGTGAACATCCGCCTGATCGAGGACACCCTCGAGCACGTCCTGGAGGACGCCACCGGCGTCGACCAGGTCAAGCTGATCCCCTGCGGCGGCGGCGACCCGATCGCGGCCTCCCGCGAGCAGTGGAACGACGGCTCCAACACCCTGTGCGTCGAGCCCGGCAAGATCTGCGTCTACGCCCGCAACACCGTCACCAACGACGTGCTGTACAAGGAGGGCCTGGACCTTCTCGTCGTGCCCTCCGCCGAGCTCTCCCGCGGCCGCGGCGGCCCGCGCTGCATGAGCATGCCCTTCTGGCGCGAGGACCTCTAAG
>NZ_QRUF01000035.1 GCF_003458415.1 Collinsella sp. AF25-2LB | reverse complement strand
GGTAGCGCGCAGAGATGTGGTGTAAGAGGCGGGGAATGCCCCGCCTCCGCCCTTTCTTGAAAGGGAGGGGACACCGCCTAGAATTCGTCGTTGGAGTAATGAAGGTGACGAATGGAAGGAAAGGCGATGCCCCAAGAAGAGAGTGTACTGCGCCTCGGCCGCGACGAGGCCCTCGAGGCGGCGAGGCTTTGGCAGGAGTGCGGCGACGCGCGCGAGTTCGCGTGCAGGGTGCTGGGCAGCGTGATGAACGCGCTGATGGACTCCGAGGCCCAGCAGATGTGCGGCGCGAGCCGCAACGAGCGCAGCGACGGCAGGGAGAACAGCCGCAACGGCTACCGCCCCAGGTCGCTCAAGACCGCCGTGGGCGACGTGGAGCTCGAGATACCCAAGCTCAGGCACGGCACCTACTACCCCGAGGGCATGCTCGCGCGATGGTCGCGCGTCGACACCTCGGTGGCCGCCATCGTGCAGGAGATGTACGTATGCGGCGTGTCCACCCGCAAGGTCGAGCGCGTGGCGTCCAAGCTGGGCATATCCTCGCTGTCGAGCTCGGAGGTCTCGAGCCTCTGCTCCGACCTCGACGCCGAGGTGGCGGAGTTCCGCCGCCGCGACCTGTCGGGCACGCCGTGCTGCTACCTGTGGCTCGACGCCACCTACATGAGCTGCAGGGTCGGCTCGTCGGTCGTCTCGCAGGGCGTCGTGACCGCGATCGGGCTGGGCGCCGACGGGCGCAAGCACTTCCTGGGCTGCGACGTGGTCGACACCGAGAGCGAGGACTCCTGGGCGGCATTCCTCGGCGGGCTGCGCGAGCGCGGGCTGGCCGGCGTTCGCCTCGTGGTCTCCGACAGCCACGCCGGGCTCGTGGCCGCCGTCTCGCGCCTGTTCCAGGGCTGCGCCTGGCAGCGCTGCGTGACGCACCTGCAGCGCAACCTCCAGAGCGCCTGCTCGGGCAGGCCCGAGGACTCCAAGGCGGCCGTCAGGGACCTCGTGCACGCCGCGGTCTACCAGGACGACCCCGACCTCGCGCGCTGCGTGTGGGCCGAGGCGGCGCCCTGGGTGGCGTCGGTGTCCGCCAGGGCCGGCGAGGTCTTCGAGCAGGCCGAGGACTCCGCGCTGGCGTTCACGGCCTTCCCCAGGGCGCACTGGGCCAAGCTCCGCACCAACAACGTCCAGGAGCGCGCCAACCGCGAGATCAAGCGCCGCTACAGGGTCGTGCAGTCCTTCCCCTCGAGGGAGTCGATGCTGCGCCTGACGTGCGCGAGCCTCATGGAGACCGAGGGACAGTGGTCCCAGCAGCGCGTGTTCTCCGAGGCCTCGGCCGCCGAGGGCTTCGCCGAGCCCGCGGACAGGCCGGCCCCGACAGAGGGGAGGCGCCGCGCGCTCGGGCGGCGCGCCAGGGAGATAGTGGACGAGATAGTCGAGAGGCGCGGTCTCAAGAAGGAGTAACATCGGGACTTGCAGCGACGGACCTCGGGACGCTCTTACACCACGTCTGCGCGCGCCACC
>NZ_QRUF01000034.1 GCF_003458415.1 Collinsella sp. AF25-2LB | reverse complement strand
CCCATGCCCTGCGGCCCCGCGCGGGCGCCCCGCGGTGCGGTTCGCCGGGATGCGGTCTTACTGGCCCTGTGCGCGGTAGCGCGCCTCGGTGGCCTCCTTGGCCGGGCGCCACCAGGACTCGTTGGCCACGTACCAGTCGATGGTCTGCTTGAGCCCCTCGGCGAAGTCGGTGTGCGCCGGCCTCCAGCCCAGCTCGCGCTGGAGCTTGGTGGAGTCGATGGCGTAGCGGCGGTCGTGGCCGGGGCGGTCGGCGACCCAGTCGAAGTCCTCGGGATCGCGTCCCATCGCCTCCAGGATCATGCGCAGGACGGTGATGTTGTTCTTCTCGCCGTCCGCTCCGATGAGGTAGGTCTCCCCCATGCGGCCCTTGGTGAGGATGTCCCAGACGGCCGATGAGTGGTCCTCGGTGTGGATCCAGTCGCGGACGTTCTCGCCCTTGCCGTAGAGCTTGGGGCGCACGCCGTCGACGATGTTCGTGATCTGCCTGGGGATGAACTTCTCCACGTGCTGGTAGGGGCCGTAGTTGTTGGAGCAGTTGGAGATCGTGGCGCGCAGGCCGTAGGTGCGGGTCCAGGCGCGCACGAGCATGTCGGAGCTGGCCTTGGTACTCGAGTACGGCGAGGACGGGTGGTACGGCGTCTCCTCGGTGAACTTCGCCGGGTCGTCGAGCGCCAGGTCGCCGTAGACCTCGTCGGTGGAGACGTGGTGGTAGCGGATGCCGTACTTCCTCACGGCCTCCAGCAGGCGGAAGGTGCCCTCGACGTTGGTGCGCAGGAAGGGCTCCGGGTCCGCGATGGAGTTGTCGTTGTGGCTCTCGGCGGCGTAGTGGACGATCGCGTCGTGGCCCGGCACCAACTCATCGAGCAGCTCGGCGTCGCAGATGTCGCCGACGACGAGCTCCACGCGGTCGGAGGGCAGGCCCGCGATGTTCTCGGGGTTGCCGGCGTAGGTCAGCTTGTCCAGGACGGTGACGTGGACGCCCGGGTGGTTGTTCACGACATAGTGGACGAAATTGCTGCCGATGAAGCCGCAGCCGCCCGTGACGATGATGTTCTTGGGCTCGAAGAGTTCTTCAGACATGTTTCTATCTCCCATTGGATCGGATTAGTACTCGCGCGGGCTGTTGACGATCTCGCCGGCGGCGACCTTCTTGAGGTGCCGGCCGTAGACCGACTTGCCGTAGGCCTTGGCGGCCCCCTCGAGCTCGGCGGTCGTGATCCAGCCGTTCTCCCAGGCGATCTCCTCGGGCACGGACACGGGCAGGTCCTGGGAGTGCTCCACGGCGCGGACGAACTCCGCGGCCTCGTGCAGGCTCTCCATGGTGCCGGTGTCGAGCCACGCGTACCCGCGGCCCAGGGTGACGACGGACAGCGTCCCCTCCTCCAGGTACATCTGGTTGAGCGTGGTGATCTCCAGCTCGCCGCGCGCGGACGGCTCCACCCTATGGGCCTTGGCGGCCACGTCGCCCGGGTAGAAGTACAGGCCGGTGACGGCGTAGGAGCTCTTGGGCTCGGCTGGCTTCTCCTCGATGGACACGGCCCTGCCCTCGCCGTCGAACTCCACGACGCCGAAGCGCTCGGGGTC
>NZ_QRUF01000033.1 GCF_003458415.1 Collinsella sp. AF25-2LB | reverse complement strand
GTCAGACACTATGACCCAATCCAGGGGCACGGAAACGACAGGAGCCCCCGCTCGTGACCGCGGGTCGGGGCTGCGACAATGTTGTTGAAGTGCCAGAGGCGCAGCCGCGCCGCAACGAGGTTGGGAGGCTCCCGTGCCTAGATATTCTACCGCCTTCGGAATGGACGTACACCTCAGGTCCACCACCGTCTGCGCGCTCGACGCGGAGACGGGCGAGGCCGTGACGAGGAGGTTCCGCGGCAACCCCTGGGGCGAGGTCGCGGAGTGGATGTCGGGCTTCCCCGGCCCGTCGCTCGCCGCCTACGAGAGCGGCTACCTCGGCTTCGCCCCGCAGAGGGAGCTCTCCGGGCTCGGCGTCGACTGCGTCGTCGCGGCCGTCTCCAGGGTCCCGAGGTCGTCGGCAGACCTCTCGTCCAAGAACGACCGCAACGACGCGGCCAGGATGGCCAAGGCGATACTGTCGCACGACGTCACCCCGGTATGGGTGCCGTCCCCCGAGATCGAGGGGCTCAGGGACCTCGCCGGGGCCCACGACGCGGCGACCGCGAGGCTCGCGGCGGCGAAGCAGCGGCTCCTGGCGTTCCTGGCCCGCCGGGGCTACGCCTACGGCGGCACGACGCCGGCCGGAAACCCCCGGAGGTACTGGACGTACGACTTCCTCAGGTGGCTCGACAAGGTCCGGCCCGCCGACGACGGCGGCATCCGGGCGCTTGCGGCGCTGAGGAGCGAGGTCGAGGCGGCCGCCGAGACGCGCGACGACCTCCTCGCCGAGTACAGGGCCGCCGTCGCGGCGGGCCCCCTCTCGGCGGAGGTCGAGGCGCTCCAGTCGATCAAGGGGTGCGGGTTCGCGCTCGCCGCCGCCTTCGCGTCCGAGGTCGGCGACTTCTCGAGGTTCCGCTCCGGCAGGCAGGTGACGTCCTACTTCGGCCTCGCCCCGAAGCAGAGGTCGAGCGCGGACTCCGTGCGCCTCGGCGGGATCAGCGGGGCCGGCAACGCGCTCGTCAGGAGGCTGGCAGTCGAGGGGTCCTGGAGCTACGTCCAGGCGAGCCACCAACCGAAGCTGATGCCCAAGGGCAGCGGCGTCCCGCTCGAGGTGAGGATGCACGGGAGGAAGGGTTCCGAGCGCCTGCTCCGGCGCCGCGAGGAGATGCTCGCCAGGGGCATGCCCCAGGCGAAGGCGAACGCCGCCACCGCCGCCGAGCTCGTGAGGTGGCTGTGGGCCCTCGGCGCGATGTGCCGGGAGGCAACCGAATAGACATAGCCCCCGTCCCGGCGAGCCGGGCAGCCTTCGGGGATACCCCCGCTTTCGCTGGGCGCGCGGCAGCGGCCGCATGCGCGTAGTCAGACTTGGGGAGCCCCGCCGAAGGAATGGAGTGCGGGCCGACAGAACGGTATCCGCGGATATGAGACTGAGCCGAAGGCGTCGACGACATGCCGGGGGCGGACCGGGACGGGTTCAACGGCAGGCCCCGCCGACCGATTGCAAGCGGTCGGCGGGGCCATTGTGGCTCTTGACAGCGGATTGGGTCATATGAGCGAAAACGGCCCCAAGCGAGCAAGGTGACGTGAAATGAAAGGGCGCTGACCCTCTGGTCGCGCCCTTGAAATTGAACGTCAGATTGCCACTTGGGGCCGTTTGCAGCGTCGAGCAGCTACGCGGTTTGGTAAAACCGCGTA
>NZ_QRUF01000032.1 GCF_003458415.1 Collinsella sp. AF25-2LB | reverse complement strand
TGCAGACCTTTCGTCATGGCCTCCTACCTTTCTTTCGGGCCCTTGTCAGGGCCGATTCGTTAGCGCCCCTCCGTGTGAGGCGTTATTGCTGACGACATATTTATATCCAAAATCAGCTCATACTTCCACCTTGCCCCCGAACGGTTTTTTATAGGGGGTGAACGGCATACACATATACTTCACGCATGGCACACTTCATCTTAATAAAGCGTATTTACGTGCTTAAACGCGTTTTAATCCTAAAATCAAATGGAACTAAACTTTGTTAAACCATCCTCAAATTGCATATTTCCAATAAAGCTATGAATAGAATTAGCGGTTCACACCGCGTCTCAACCATTTTCATTTTTATTCAGAAAAAAGTTTGTCCTATTCATTTCTGATAAATAAATTACCGTTTACCAGACGCTTGATACCGTTCACCGGAAACTCAGTATAAGGCCCAGCGGATACCGCCTCGCTTTACGGCCCCATTTGTAACAACTTGACTTCTCGGTATAGAAAAACGGACCCGCTTCCCCTAGGGAAACGGGTCCGTTTTCGATTATCTTCGGCTAATTTGGATAAGGCCCCCGAAGACCATCGGAATCCTAGCGATCGAACTCCGCCAGTGCCTCGCCCAAAAGCCTCAGGCCCTCGCGCAGAACGTCCTCGCTCGCGCAGTAGCCCAGGCGTGCGCCGCAGGGAAGCTCAAAACGGCTACCGGGGACCAGCAGCACTCCCCTCTCGGACAGCAGGCGCCTGCAGAACTCCTCGTCATCCTCGGGAATATCCAGCTGGATAAACGAGGTGGACACGCCCTGCGGGGCCGTCCAGGAAACGCGATGCTGCGTATCGATCCAAGCCTGCGCGATATCGCGGTTGCCAAACACGATCTTGCGATTGCGCTCGAGAATCTTATCCTTGTGCTCAAGCACATAGGTCGCCAGGGCGTCGTTGAACACACCGCCGCAGATCATGGTGTAATCGCGATAGGTGCGGATGCGGCTGGATATCTCTTCGTCTGCCAGGACCCAGCCCACGCGGGCCGCAGGTGTCGAATAGGTCTTCGACAACGAGTTGGTGACAATGGCCCTCTCGTACACGTCGACCATCGACATAAAGGACTCAGTGTTTTCGAGCGGCAGATATACCTCGTCGCACAGCACGTAGGCGCCCACCGAGCGGGCGATCTCGGCAATCTGGCCGAGCATATCGGCATCGAGCACCGTACCGATGGGGTTAGATGCGTTGTTGATGCAGATGAGCTTGGTGTTGGGACGCACCAAGCGCTTGAGTTCCTCGATATCGGGCTTCCAGCCGAGTTCCTCGCGAAGCTCCCAATACTCGACCTCGGCGCCCAGCGTGCGCGGAATCTCGTAGAGCGGCGCGTAGGTGGGCCACTCGGCGATAACATGGTCGCCGGGCTCGACCACAGCCATGATGGCGTTGAGGTTAGCGCCCGTGCAGCCATTGGTCTGCAGAATGTGATCGGGATTGACCTCCCGACGATACAGCTTGGCAACCTCGGCCTTAAACTCCGGCGAGCCCTCGATCCAGCCGTAGTTCATCTTCTCGCGGTCCAGGCGCTCGTAGAACGTGGCGCCGTCCTGTTCATCGAGCGCGCGCAGCTCGCCCATGGTGAGCGACGAGATCGTCGACTGGGCGATGTCCCACGTGGCGCTCTTCTCCCAAACGTTGAGCCATTCCTCAACGCCAATCGTCTTGATGTCCATAGCCAAGCTCCTTACAAAAGCAGTCATCCAATCGTGTTGACGTTCCTCATACAAGATTGGGGCGGTGCGAAAACCCGCACCGCCCCAATGGGAGACATCTAATGGCAGCTAGATGTATGTATTATGACCTGTACGGGTCCTTGAAGACCTTAGAGGTCCTCGCGCCAGAAGGGCATGCTCATGCAGCGC
>NZ_QRUF01000031.1 GCF_003458415.1 Collinsella sp. AF25-2LB | reverse complement strand
GAAGGGGGAGGCCTCGCGGCCTCCCCCTTTTTGCGTTTGCGTGAAACATTCCTTATGCAATTAAATCAATTTAATCATCCACCGGTGAATATAGACGTTCACCGTTCTTTGGTCGGTTCTTTGTTCTCAATGGACTAATATTTGCTTTAGCGCACTGCTGCGCTTGTCCTGTTTTACACGGGTCGTTTTATTGATTGTGACGGAAGGACTCACATGGCAGATGTTCATGAGCTGCTTGATACTTGGATTGCCAATGTCAAGGACGAGGAGCTCCTCGCTGAGCTTAACACGATGAAGGAGCAGGGTGATGAGGACGCCATCACCGACGCTTTCTTCCAGGATCTCGCCTTCGGTACTGCCGGCCTTCGCGGCACTATCGGTGCGGGCACTAACCGTATGAATATCTATACGGTCGGTCGTGCGACCCAGGGATTCGCTGACTACCTCAATGCGACCTTCGAGCATCCGACGGTCGCCCTCGCTCGCGATAGCCGCAATAAAGGTGAGCTGTTCGTCAAGACGACGGCTGCCATTCTTGCAGCAAACGGCGTGACTGCCCTCGTGTATCCCAAGATTTCTCCTGTGCCGACGCTCTCCTGGGCCGTCCGCGACCTTAAGTGCTCCGGTGGCATTTGCATGACCGCTAGTCATAATCCGGCGCCTTATAACGGCTATAAGGCCTATGGCCCCGACGGCTGCCAGATCACCAGCGAGGCCGCCGATGCAATTTCTAAGGCTATCGCCGAGACCGATACGTTCACCGGCGTGAAGTCCATGGACTTCGATGAGGCTCTTGAGCAGGGTCTGGTCAAATGGATCGATGACTCGTGCCTCGAGCGTTATTACGACGCCGTTCTCGCCCGCGGCGTGACTAACCTTTCTGCCGAGGAGATCGCTGGCGCTCCGCTTAAGCTCGTCTACACTCCGCTCAACGGCACTGGCCTCATTCCCGTCACGACGGTGCTCGAGCGCGCTGGCATCACTGATGTCACGGTTGTTCCCGAGCAGAAGGAGCCTAACGGCGATTTCCCGACCTGCCCGTATCCTAACCCCGAGATTCGTCAGGCCATGCAGAAGGGCATTGACCTGTGCGAGCAGGTTCACCCCGATCTGCTGCTTGCAACCGATCCTGACGCAGATCGCGTTGGCGTTGCCGTTAAGAATGGCGATGACTATCTGCTGCTGACCGGCAATGAGATGGGCGTTCTGCTGCTTGACTATATCTGCAAGACCCGCGCTGCTCGCGGTGAGGACCTCACTAAGAAGGTTGCTGTCACTACTATCGTTTCTTCCGCCATGGTTGACGCTCTGGCCGACGAGTACGGTTTTGAGCTCCGCCGCTGCCTGACGGGCTTCAAGTACATCGGCGACATCATTACTTCTCTTTCCGATGCTGGCGAGGTCGATCGCTTTATCTTCGGTTTTGAGGAGAGCTACGGCTATCTGGCCGGTGACCACGTGCGCGACAAGGACGCCGTGAGCACTTCTCTTCTGATTTGCCAGATGGCGCAGTATTACAAGCTCCAGGGCAAGAACCTTGCAGATGCGATGCACGAGCTGTACGAGAAGTATGGCTACTATCACAACAAGACGATTTCGCTGAGCTATCCGGGCGCTGAGGGTGCGGCAAAGATGGCCGGCATCATGGCTGGTCTGCGCGAGAACCCGCCCGCGGAGCTCGCCGGTTCCAAGATTGAGGCTGTCGTGGATTACAACACCTGCGTGAACGGCCTGCCGAAGGCTAACGTCATTGAGTTCGATCTTGAGGGCGGCAACAAGGGTATTGTTCGTCCTTCCGGCACCGAGCCCAAGATTAAGCTGTACATCTTCGCTAAGGGCGCGGATGCCGCCGAGGCTGATGCCGCACTTGACGCGATTGAGGAGTCTGGTCGCAAGTTGTTGGCCTAAGGCTTTGAAAGCCTATTTCTACAGTTAGACGGAGGAGGGGATCTCGGAAACGAGGTCCCCTCTTTATTACCGGCAAACACAGCTGAGAATCACAAAATGTGTAGGAAATGTGTACGCCCAGATTCCCGCCCACGGGG
>NZ_QRUF01000030.1 GCF_003458415.1 Collinsella sp. AF25-2LB | reverse complement strand
AGAGCTCGGCCGGCCGCATGGGGGCCCTCTCCGCCCCGCCGGACCCGCGCGAGGCCTCGATGAGCAGGCGCACGTAGCCGTCGAGCCTTTCGACACTGCCGGCTATGTCGCGCGCGGCGGCCGCGAGGTCGGCGTCTTTCTCGTTTTCCAGCTCCTCTGCCACGAAGTCGGCGTTGGCGCGCAGCACGGTGAGCGGCGTCTTGAGGTCGTGGGCGAGCGACGCCACCTGCTCGCGCTGCCCCCGCTCCGCGGCCCAGCGGGCCTCGAGCGACTCGGCGAGGGAGGTCCGCATGGCGTCCATCGCGGCGAGGACGTCGTTCACCTCGCGCACGTTGGTGCTGCCGACCGCGAAGTCGAGCTCCCCCGCGCCGACGCGCCCCGCCGCCTCCGCGAGCGGCGCCATCTTGCGCGAGATCACGCGGCTCGCGCGGCGCGCCACGAGCGCGAGCGCGAGCGCGCTTCCCGCAGCGGCGCCGACGAGCATGAGGTTCTGCGGGTTGGGAAGCAGGCCGGCGAGGTCGCGCGAGACCCACTGCGGCAGGTACTCGCTGACGAGTGCGCAGGCCCCGCCGCCCTTGAGCGGGAACGCGGCGTAGGTGAGGCCCGAGCCCCCGCCCTCGATCTCCACTGTGCCCGGATCCGCGGCGAGTGCCGCACGGGCCATTTCCGTCGCGTCCTCGAGCCGCGTGCCCTCGAGGTCTGTCATCAGCACGTGTCCGTCCTTGTTCAGGATGAGGTAGCGGTACGCCGTCGGCACGTCCTGCTGCCCGCAGACGCCGTCGCGTGCCAGGCCCTCCGCGACCTCGCGCGCATTGGCCGGCCCCCAGCTTGCCTCGTAGACGAAGCCCGCGTTGATCGCCGCGGAGAGCGCCATGAACGAGGCGAGCCACGCCGTGGCGACCGCCGCGAACGCGTAGGCGAAGTAGCGCGCGATGACGAAGGAGAGCGGCATGCCCCCGCGACCTCGCGCCCCGGTCCTCAGAGCTGCCACTTGTACCCCATCCCCCAGACGGTCGCGATCGGATCGGCGCCGGCCTCGGAGAGTTTCCTCCGGGCGCGGCTGACCTGCATGGATATGGCCGCGTCGTCGGCGTCGCTCTCCCAGCCGAGCACCGCCTCGCGTATCTGCGCGCGGCTCATGACCTGCCCGGGGTGGCGGGCGAGGTACTCGCAGATGGCGTACTCGGTAGGCGTGAGCGGCACGGCCTCGCCGCCCACCGCGAGGCCGCGCGCGCCGAGGTCAATCCGCACCTCCCCGAAGGAGAGGGCGTGCGAGCGCGGCCGGCGCTCACGGCGCAGATGGGCCGCGACCTTGGCGCGCAGCTCCGCGGCCCCGAAGGGCTTGCGGACGTAGTCGTCGGCGCCCAGGCCGTAGGCGGCCACGGCGTCCTCCTCGGCCACGCGCGCGGTCAGGAAGACGATGGGCCCGTCGAAGTCCGGGCGGATCTGCCGCACGAGCTCGAAACCGTCGAGCCCCGGCATCATGACGTCGCAGAGCACGAGGTCGAAGCGCGAGAGGTCCATCCCCGGGACCGCCGTCGGGTCCGCCGCCCTGACGACCTCATGGCCGTCGCGGCCGAGGACGCGCGCGAGCGCGTCGAGGATCGCCCGTTCATCATCCACTGCCAGTATCCTCGCCATGTTCGACCTCCTGAAACTTCCGTCGAAATTGTACTAGCGCCGCGCTCAGCGGTCCAGAGCCCTGCGCGCAGCGCCGACCCCCAGCCGGCGTCGAGCAAGTCATTCCCGCCCAGGACGGGCGCTGCGGAGAGGAGGACGAGCATGGCGGCGAGCGGCCTCCTACGCATCCGCCCTCCCGTCCTCGAAGCGGCAGAACCAGGCGAGAAGGACGGCGTCGGCTAACAGGGTGAGCACGAGGCCAGCGAGCGCAGTCGTGAGGAGAGGGCCCGCCGCGCGTGCTGCGTCGATGAAGGCCTCCACCCCGAGCGACCCCAGGCGCGCGGGCCAGGCGAGCGGCACCCAGCTCAGGGGCGTCGCCAGGGCACCGGTGAGCTCGCCGGTCATGAGGCCGTGCGCAAGTCCGCCCACTGAGAAGAACGCGAGGAGCATCCCCGCCGCGCCGGTGCCGATGGCGGCGTTGCGGCCGAGGCGCAGGGCCACGCCGAGCCCCAGCGCGTAGGGGGGCAGGCTGCCCAGCACGATGCCCGCCCAGGCGGCCGCAAGCGGAGCGGGCC
>NZ_QRUF01000003.1 GCF_003458415.1 Collinsella sp. AF25-2LB | reverse complement strand
CCTCCCATTTCTTGTGTCCAAGAAATGGGAGGCAGTTCAATGAGCTGCCAAGGACGGGGATCAATGAGTTTTTAATCCCCGTCCCAGAAAAATCCTTGGGCGCCGCGCAGCCGCCTAGGCAGTGTAGGCGATAGTCGCGTCGACAGCATGGCGCCAGCCGGCGATCTTTTTGGCTCGCTCGTCGGCGGGCATCGACGGCTCCACGATGCCGCGGGCGCCGTAGACGTCGACGACATCGCGCGTGTACATGTCCAGCGCAATGCCGCAGGCCCAGGCCGCACCCAGGCCGCTCATCTCGTCGTTGCTCGCAATGCGGATGGGCGAGCCGACCAGGTCGCTCTCAAACTGCATCAGGTACGCGTCGCGCGTGGGACCGCCGTCAACACGAAGCTCGGCCAGTGCCGCGCCCGAATCCTCGACCATCGCATCGATCACGTCGAAGATCTGATAGGCGATCGACTCGTCGGCGGCCTTTACGAACTCCGCACGGCCCGTGGTGCGCGTCATGCCAAAGACGCAGCCCTCGGCATCGCTCGCCCAGTGCGGCGCGCCCAGGCCAGTGAACGCCGGCACAAAGTAGACGCGGCTCGCCGGATTGGCGGCGTAGCACAGGTCGGTGACTTCCTCGGGATTGTTGATGAGCTCCAGGTCGTCGCGCAGCCACGTCTTGACGGCGCCGGCGTAGCTCACGTTGCCCTCGAGAACATACTCGGTCACACCGTCCATACGCCACGCAAGCGAGCTCGAAAGCCCGTGCGAGCTGGCGACAAACTCGTCGCCGACGTTCATCATGACCGAGCTGCCGGTGCCATAGGTCGCCTTGGCCATGCCGCGGCTATGGCAGCCCTGGGCAAACAAGGCGGCATGGCTGTCGCCGAGCACGCCGTGGATGGGCACGGGCGCCGGCAAAAAGCCGCCCAGGTCCGTTGTACCGAACAGGCCATCGGAATCGGTCACCTGCGGCAGGCACGCCGGATTGACACCAAAGGCCTCGCACACCGGCTCGCTCCAGCAGCCACGGCGCAGGTCAAAAAGCTGCGTGCGGCTGGCATTGGACCAGTCGCAGCGGAACTCCGCGCCGCCCGTGAGCGTCCAGACCACCCAGGCATCGATGGTGCCCAGGCACAGCTCGCCCGCCGCCGCGGCCTCGGCAGCCGCGGGAACGTTCGCGAGGATCCAGGCCATCTTGCCCGCCGGATAGTAGGGCGAGAGCACCAGACCCGTCGTGTCACGCACCAGCTCGGCCACGCCTTCGCGCGCAGCCAGCTCGTCGCACAGCTCGCGGGCGCGGGCGCACTGCCACACCACGGCATCGCACAGCGGCTCGCCCGTCGTGCGGCTCCAGGCAACGGTGGTCTCGCGCTGGTTGGAAATGCCAACGCCGGCGATGTCTGCCGGATCGACCCCGGTCTCCTCCACCACGGTGCGTGCCACAGCCAGCACGTTGGCGGCGATCTCGGCCGGGTCGTGGCTCACCCAGCCGGCCTCGTTGACAATCTGGCGATGTGAGCGGTCGGCGCGATGGATCAGATGGCCGCCCTCGTCCACCAGCAGCGCCTTAGTACCCTGTGTGGACTGATCGATTCCGATGATGTATTTGCTCATGTACTCTCCTGTCTCCCCCGTCGATTCAAAACTAAAACCCGACGGACAAGGAGCGAGTGGCCGACCGGCTCATGAGAGCGCAGCCGGCCTGCTCAGAATTCAACCTAAAAGGATTGGTGCAAACCTGTCCCCGATGCACCAATTACTCTGCGGGAAGGACCTCGGCGACCGTCTTGGCGATTCCCTCGCCCGTCAGGCCGTAGTGCGCGAAGACCTCGGGGCTCGTGCCGGTGATGACCGGCGCATCGGGCAGGGAGAGGCACTTGACCGGACGCGGGCAGTGCTCACCCACGACCTGCGCGACCATGGAACCCAGGCCGCCGAAGGGACTGTGCTCCTCGACGGTCACGACGGCGCGCGTGGCACCGGCGGCCTCGATCACGGCCTCGGCATCGAGCGGTTTGACGCAGTACATATCGAGCACCGTCGCCGAGATGCCCTGCTCGGCCAGCAGATCGGCGGCGTCCACGGCGTGGCGGACCATCTCACCGGTAGCGACGATCGTCACATCGGTGCCGCGGCGCACCCAGGTGGCGCGATCCATCTGGAACGGGCACTCGTCCTCAGTGTACACGTCCTCCACCGGGTTGCGGCCCACGCGGATGTAGGCCGGCTTGTTGTCGGCGACCAGGGCACGCACGAGCTCGGCGGTCTGGAAGCGATCGCTCGGCAGATACACGCGCATGTTGGGAATCGCGCTCATGGCGGCGATATCCTGCGCGGAGTGATGGCTCATGCCTAAGGCGCCGTAGGACACGCCGCCCGAGATGCCGATGAGCTTGACGTTGGTGTTGGAGTACGAAACGTCGACCTTGCACTGCTCATACGAGCGCGTGGTCACAAAGGACGCCGGCGAGGCGGCCCAGGCCTTCTTGCCGCACGAGGCCATGCCGGCGGCGATGCTCACCAGGTCCTGCTCGGCAATGCCGACCTCAACGGACTGCTGGGGATACTGGTCAAAGAACGGCGTGAGCGATGCAGAGCCGCGGGAGTCGGAGCACAGGACGACGATGTCTTTATCGGTTGCGGCGGCCTCGAGCAGCGTGTCGCAGATAGCCTTGCGGTTGGCGATCTTGTTAGCCATTGATAGCCTCCTTATGGGCAGCGAAATCGGCGATGATCTGGGCATATTCCTCATCGTTGGGCAGGTGATGATGCCAGGCGGCCTTGTCCTCCATAACCGGCGAGCCGTAGCCCTTCACCGTGTTGAGGATGATGACCGTGGGCTTACCCTTGGTCTCGGCGGCCAGCGTCAGCGCGGCGTCGATGGCCTGGACGTCGTTGCCCGGAATGGACAGCACGTTCCAACCGAAGGCAGCCCAGCGCTCCTCCTGCGAATCCTGCTTCATGACGTCCTCGGTGCTACCGCTGATCTGCAGGCGGTTGCGGTCCACGAGCGCGCACAGGTTATCGAGCTGGTAGTTGCCGCCGCTCATGGCGCCCTCCCAGACCGAGCCCTCGGCAAGCTCGCCGTCGCCCATGATGGTGTAGACGCGGTAGTCGCGGCCGTCCATCTTGCCGGCAAGCGCCATGCCCACGGCCACGGGCAGGCCGTGACCCAACGAGCCCGAGTTCATCTCGATGCCCTTGAGCTTGTTGTTGGGGTGACCGATGTAGGGGCTGCCGAACTTGGAGAAGCGGGCCTTGACGTCATCGAGGTCCAGATAGCCCTCGTGGCAGAGCACCGCATAGTAGGCCTCCATTGCGTGGCCCTTGGAGAGCACGAAGCGATCGCGGTTGGGATCGTCGACGGTCTCGGGCGAAATGTTGAGATGGTTGGCGTAGAGGGTCATGAGGGCATCGATCACCGACATGTCGCCGCCGATATGGCCGCCGGCGCCAGCCATGATGATATCGACGCAATCGCGGCGAAGGTCCCAACGCAGGGACTCAAGCTCTTCGATAGTTGCCATTTCTACTCTCCTCGCAGGTAGGCTTTGACGTCTTCTTCGATGGGATCGTACAGGTCGGGGACAATGCCGATGTACTTGCACGCCTCGTAGAGCACCGGCACCACGTTGGCGTGGATGGCGACACAGTGGTGGATGTAGGGACCCTCGACGATCTTGGCCTCGAGGCGCTTGAGGTTTTCGACCTCGACCCACAGGTAGGTGCCCATGCCGGCCGGGCCGTCGATGCCGCGGGCGTTGCCCAGCAGCAGCGAGTACTCGCCGTTGTCGCCGTCAAAGCGGGCAAGGGTGAGGTCGCCGTGCTTGGCCTCGGCCGTCAGCGCGCCGGGGTGATCGAAAGCCAGCGGGTAAGTGAGCTTGGGCTTGACGGCCGCGCAGCTGCAGGGCCAGGGGCCGCAGTGCTGCAGCAGCTCGCCGTTCTCGTTGTCGGGATGACGCACGGTCCAGTCGGCAAACATGCCGCGGTGACGGCCCAGGTCGGCGGCCTCGACCATCAGCGCGGTGATGGCGCCGTGGATATCGGTCTCGCATACGATAGGAATGCCCATCTCGTTGAGGATGGCGTTGGCAGCGCAGGGCATAATGCCCAGCTCGTCCTGCAGAGCGTTCCAGCACTGAATGGCACCGGCGTTGCAGCCATACTTCTCGACCAAGCGCTTCATGGCGATAGCAAGACCGGCGACCGCGGGGACCTTGTCCTCGGGAATGCAGATCTCAAAGCTGTCACCAATGTGGGCGAGCATGGCTGCCATGGCCTGCTCGTCGGCCTGGGCGTCGCGCACGGCCTGGACAAGCTCGGTCATGGGGATGGGCGAAAGCTGAATGTTGAACTTCTCGAGCAGCTCGCCCTCGTTGCACATGGTGGACCAGAAGTCGAACGGGCGAGTGGCCATCTGCAGGATGCGGGTGTGCTTGAAAGTCTTGACCACGTTGCACACGGCCAAAAAGTCCCAGACACCGCGCTCGAACTCGGGATCGGTCAGACGGCAGTTGGTCATGTAGGTGAAGGGAACCTGGAAGCGACGCAGGACCTTGCCGGTCGCGAACAGACCGCACTGGCTGTCGCGCAGACGAGTGCCGTCGGGCTCGGGGCGCTCGTCGCGCGGGCCCCACAGCAGCACGGGCAAGCCGAGCTCGCGCGCAAGGCGGGCGCAGACATACTCGGTACCAAAGTTGGCGTGGCACAGCATGATGCCGTCGACGCCCTCGGCGCGGAACTTCTCGACGATAGGCGCGATATGGCTGTCGTCGAACAGCAGGCCCTCGTCGTTGATGTCGTCGATATCCACGATGTCGACGCCGATCTCGCGCAGACGATCAGCCGTCAGGCCGCGATACTTGATCGCGTCCGGCGCGCTAAAGATGCTGCGGCGCGTGGGTACAAAGCCGAGCTTGATCTTATCCATGTACGTCCTCCCCTTATCACATGTTCAGTAAACAGATGTGTGTTTCGTTTTGTTCTGTTTACTAAATGTTTTACTCTTTTGTTTAAAAGTTTAGCGCGAAGGTCTCGTAAACGGTAGAGAAATCAGCCTAAACGGTATGTAAACAATCTGAACATACAAGGGCAACAAAAAGAGGGCCCCGAAGGACCCTCTTCTGAATGGCACTATGTTAACTGCCCTAGCGAGCTTTGGCACGCTGCAGGCAATGCCGTCTCCGCCTAGATTTCGCGCACGCTCTGGCGCTCGACAAAATAGGTCGACACGGCCGTTTTGCAGGTATAGCTCTTGGGATTGCGGATGTTACCCACCAGACGGCGCACCGCGATCTCGCCCACCTCGTGTTTGGGAACATGCACCGTGGTGAGTGGCGGGTTGGAGAAGGCGCCCAGAGATAGGTCGTCAAAGCCGATGATCGAGACATCCTCGGGCACGCGAATGCCGTGCTCGTTGAACGCGCGCATGGCACCCACGGCGAGCACGTCGTTCTCGGCAAAGAAAGCCGTCGGCAGGTCGTCGCGTGAGACGCTGTCGAGCCATGCACCCATATCGCGATAGGCACCTTCGAGCGTGGTGCCCAGCGTGACGCGCCATGCCGGGTTTGCCTCGAGGCCCGCATCCTCAAGTGCTTGGCGATAGCCGCGCTCGCGATCCTTAAAGTTGCGGATACGAAGATCGCCTGCCAGATAGCCGATTTGCCTGTGACCCTTCTCGATAAGGTAGTCCACGGCGCGCAGCACCGAATCGGTATTGGCAATGACTACGGCATCGAAGTACTGGCGGTCGCTCCAGCCATCGAGCACGATCAGGTGGGCAGCGGCGTTAGCGAACAGGGCGTAGTCTTCTTCGCCCAGCTCGGTGCCCATCAGCACGATGGCGGCGGACGGATCGGCGATCAGGCCCTCGACCTGCGGACGCACGGCGTCCAGGTCGCTAAAGTCGAGCGAGACAAAGCTCGTGCTCATGCCGTGGCGACGCGCCTGGCGCTCCACGCCCTCAATAACCGCGGGATGGAAGGTGCTCTCGTCCAGGATGGCGCCCGTCTTGCGCGCGAGCACAAACTGGATGCTCTCGAGTTGCGTCGACTGCTGATAGCCGAGCGACTGCGCGCACTCCAGGATGACCTTGGCGGTCTCCTCGCTCACGCTGCGCTTGCGGTTGAGCGCGTTGGACACGGTCGCAGGCGAAAAACCGGTAATGCGGCTGATCTCGCGAACACTTGCTTTAGCCATTGTTCCCCCTAGCAACGGCCGCTGTCGAGCATCGTGGCCTGACCGCCCCGTGACTCGACAACTAAACGACCGCAAATTCAATCTAAACAGAATAGTAAATGTTTAATAGCTAGTTTAGCCTGTTGTCAAGCGAAGCGACGCGACTATTCCCCCAACGGGCGTATTTACTCGGTAGCTAATCTGGAACGGGGCACAGAAACCGTTTAGCCAAGGATGCGAGCCATGCGTGCCTTAAACTCCGCGAGGAAACGTGGGGCGTCCACGGTGAGCGCCACGAGCGCGCTCTTATCCGGATCGGACAGGCGGTGCTCGTCGCAGATGGTGCGGCCGCGGTACTCGCCCAGCAGGTCGACGCGCAGATTGCAGCCGAGCGCGCCCACGAGCGTGGGATCGATCGCCACGGCAACGGCCAGAGGATCGTGCAGCGCACAGCCGCCCAGGTAGGGCGCGTTCATCTCGTACGAGCCAATGTAGTGCTCGACCATGCTCGCAAATGCGCAGCCCGCCATGGTGCCCGAGCCTGTCCAGCCGGCAACGTCGCGGCGCGTGAGCACCACGCGATGCGTCACGTCCAGTCCCACCATGGTGAGCTTGCGGCCCGAGCGCAACACGGCGTCGGCAGCCTCGGGGTCGCCCGCCATGTTGGCCTCGGCGCCCGCGCTCACGTTGCCGGGCACGGTAAGCGCACCGCCCATCACGACCACGCGGCCGATGGACATCATCGCCGCCGCATCGCGCTCCAGGGCAAGCGCCAGATTGGTGAGCGGGCCGGTCGCAACGTAGACCAGATCGGGACCATAGGTACGCGCGGCATCAATCAGGTAATCGACCGCCGCATTGCCATCGGCCGACGTCGCGCCCACTGGCTCGTACGGCGAGGCGGGCACGCTTGCGCCGCCAATACCGTTCTTGCCGTGGATAAGCGTGGTGGACGCCGGCGGCGTGTAGGGTTCGGTCGCCTTCATGGGACGATCGGCGCCCAGGTACACCGGCACCTCGGGACGACCCAACAGGTCGAGCACCGCCAAGCAGTTGTGCGCTGACTGCTCGACGCGCACGTTGCCAAAGCACGTGGTGATGCCGACGAGCTCCACCTCGGGGCTCGCGATGGCATAGGCGAGCGCCATCGCATCGTCCACACCCATATCCAGATCAAGGATCAGCTTCTTGGTTGCCATTGTTCTACTCCGCTTCTCCGTCTACATTCAAACCGTCTAAATCAAACTTGTGCTCGACTTCCGCACGCGTGGGAATTGATTGCTGAGCGCCCAGGCGCGACACCGTCACCGCCGAGGCGCGAGTACCCGCGGCCATGCACTCAAAGAGCGGCAGGCCCTCCAGACGAGCCGCCGCCAACGCGCCGATAAACGTATCGCCCGCGGCCGTCGTATCGACCACCGCGCTCGAAAGCGCCGGCATGCGCAGCGGCTCACCGCCATCGCCGAGCGTAACCGAGCCGGCGCCGCCCAACGTGATGACCGCAGCCCCGGCGCCCTTGTCGAGCAGCGCATTGAGCGCGGCGACGCAACTCGCATCATCTGTGGGCAGAATGCCCGTCAGCATCTGGCACTCGGTCTCGTTGGGGCAGACCAAGTCGACCGCAGGCCACGCTCCTGCCGGCAGGTCGCAGGCGGGCGCCGGGTTAAAGATCGTATAGAACCCCAGCTCGTGAGCGCAAGCAAGCGCCTCGGCCGTCGCTGCAAGGTCACATTCGCCCTGGGCAATAAAGACGCTTCCGGCAGCCGGGGCAATCTCGCTGGCATCGCCGTCGAGCTCGTCGGCCACCAAGCGCCTCAGTGCGCGGGCAACGTCCTCGCCCGCAAGCGCATGGTTGGCGCCCGGCGACAGCACGATGCGGTTGTCGCTCTCGCAGCGAATGATAGTCGCGGTACCGGTCTCCACGTCATCGCGACGCGCCACGAACTCAACGCCCACGCCGGCATCCTGGAGCCCTGCCACGAGCGCATCGCCAAAGGTATCGCGCCCAACAGCGCCGATCATGCACGTGCGCGCACCCATGCGCGCAGCGGCAACGGCCTGATTGGCTCCCTTACCGCCGGCGTTGGTGATAAAACCGCTGCCATCGACCGTCTCGCCCGCACGCGGCATGCGCTCGCACGCCACCGAAAGGTCCATGTTCATGCTGCCGAACACCGCGACGATGCCGCAATCTGCCATGGAAACCTCCTCGTCCGCGGGCTCTGCACCCGCTGCCGGTCGTCGATCGTGCGCTCTCACGCCTCTATAACTTTAGTTCACTTTGATGTGGACGCGCGCTTGAGCTTGCGCCAGCAGCAAGCATTCACAGGGGCAGGCAGCTACAATGAATACGTGCTGATTATTCTCGTCATTGGATGATGTTTTATGGAACAATTCTCGCAATCGGGCTCGCGCGGTCGACGCCGCACGGGCAACGAGCCGGCGCCGCACGAACGCGTGAAGGGCGAACGCCGTGCCAACGAGCCGCGACGCACCGCGAGCCTCCATCGCGCTTCTGCCAACAACGCGGGCCGCGCCAACACTCCCGCCGCGGAGCAGACGCCTGCTCGCCCCAAGTCCCGCTACATCCCTGCCCTTGACGGCCTGCGCACGCTTGCCGTCGTCGCGGTGGTGCTCTATCACCTCAACCTCACCTGGGCGCAGGGCGGCTTGCTTGGAGTCACGATTTTCTTTGTGCTCTCGGGCTACCTGATCACGCGCCTGCTCATCAACGAAGTATCAAAGACCGGCCGCATCGACCTCAAGAGCTTCTGGATCCGCCGCATCCGTCGCCTGGTCCCCGCCGTGGTGACCGTTGTGGTTGTAACCTGTGCGCTGTGCACCGTCTTCAACCACGTGATGCTCACCAAGATGCGTCCCGACATTCTGCCGTCGCTGCTGTTCTTTAACAACTGGTGGCAGATTATGCAGGACGTTTCGTACTTCAACGCCCTGGGCGACCCCTCGCCGCTTACGCACTTTTGGTCGCTCGCCATCGAGGAACAATTCTACCTGGTTTGGCCACCGCTGCTGTTTGCCATGGTGTCCATGCATGTGAGCAAACCCAACACGCGCCGTGTGGTCCTGGGACTCGCAGCGGTATCCGCCCTTGCCATGATGGTGCTCTACAACCCTGCCGCCGACCCCAGCCGCGTGTACTACGGCACCGACACCCGCGTCTTCTCGCTGCTGCTGGGCGCCTGGATGGCCTTTATCCCCAATCGCGACCTGGCGCCGGTGCGTCTCGCTCATCGTTTGGGGCTCAATCGCCTGGCTGGCGCCGCCAAGCACGGCAAGAACGCCGAGGGCAAGCCTGGCGAGAAGGCCGACAACGCAGCCGAGACCGTCCCGGCACAGCCGAGCGCCCTCGTGCGCTTTTGGTCCTCGCCCGCATCCATCGATGTGTTGGGCGTCGTGGGTCTGGTTGGCCTTGCCGCCATGGTCGCGCTCACCAACGGCTACACCGCGTTCCAGTATCGCGGCGGCACGCTGCTATGCTCCATCCTCACGCTCATGGTCATCGCGGCCTGCGTGCAGCCCCAGGGAATGGTTGCCCGCGCACTGTCCGCCGAGCCGCTCGTGTGGGTTGGCAAGCGCTCGTACAGCATCTACCTGTGGCACTATCCGCTACTGTTGCTCATGAACCCGGTCGCCAACATCAACGATACGCCGTGGTGGCAGTACATTTTGCAGGTGTTGTTGGTGGTCGCCGTAGCCGAATGTTCATATCGCTTTATCGAGACGCCGTTTAGAAAGGGCGCCTTTGGGCGCACCGTATCCGAGTTCCGCGACGGCACCACCGCGCCCGCCAACTGGGTGCGCGCGCACGTCCCTGTCTGCGCAGCCTGCGCTGTCGTGTTGGTCGTTGCACTGGGCGGCCTGATCTTTGTGCCCGAGACGTCTGCGCTGAGCGGTGAGGGCGCCGAAGTCCTCAACAAGGAAGCCAAAAACACCGCGCCCACAGACCAACAGGCGGCCGACGACACCGACAAGGACAACGACGGCTTCCCCGATGGCTCCTACGACCTGTTGATGATCGGTGACTCCGTGTCGCTGCGCGCCGTTGATTCCTTTGACGGCGTGTTCCCGCACAGCCATATCGATGCCGAAAAGGGCCGCCAGTTTGATGCGGGCCGCGCGACATTTGAGGGCTATCTCCAACAGAACCTTGCCGGCAAGATCGTGGTCTTTGCACTGGGCACCAACGGCTTGGTAACCGACGACCAGATCGACGCCATCATGACCGATGCAGGAGATAAGCGTATTGTGGTGTTTGTGAACACGCGCAGCCCGCAGCCGTGGGTTGGCTCTACCAACCAGGCCATCGCCAACGCTGCTACGCGCTACAAGAACGTGCGCGTTATCGACTGGTACGGATACAGTGCCAATCGCAACGACCTGTTCGATGGCGATGGCACGCACCTGTCGACCACTGGCGTGACTGAGTACCTCAACTTGATCCACGATGCAGTCAAGAAGGACCTGCCCGTGCATCCCGAGGATCACGTCAACGATCCGCAGCCGGCGGCCGTCAAGTCTGCCACCGACGCGCTCGTCAATGCGCTCGCTCTCAAGCCGCACAAGCTGGGCACCGACAAGTAACCTGCAGCGCAAACTTCCCACATCCGGAGGGGGTGCCCGCCACGGCAGGCACCCCCTCCGACAGTTAGGGACGTTCCTTATGTGCCGGCACCCAGGGACACTCCTGACACAGCCGAGGAACGCCCTCCTTGCGACCAAATTCTGGGCGCCTCGCCACCCCGAACGTTGTTTCCAAGCCCACACCCGCAGCAAACAACCCAAAATCACTCTTTTCGAGCCGGCTCCAAGGGGTCGTGGACAAAAAGGGGCAAATATGAGTACTGTTACCATTTTAGTAGCAGGCAAAACCACCCAAAATGACGTCCGAGCGACCCCTACAACCCCCTAAAGCAGCCAACCTGACTGGTTTAAGACATATTGGAGCCAATTTTAATGAACATACTATCGGCTATGTCCATTATCTTCTTGGATGTAAATGCTATTCACTTAGCAACAGTACTCATATTTGGCATTTTTTGTCCACTGCCATATAACTAATGCCCTATAGCGGGCAAAAAACAGGCCGCAGTCCATCGCTGCGGCCTGTTCGGAAGCAAAAGTGGGCGCTAAGCGCTGTAACCCATCGCCTGCAGGACAAACATGACGACCGTGAGCACCGTAATCACACCGATAGTCGCCCAAGTGAGCACGTTCCACACGCGACCGTTGCGGTTAGTGCCCATAATGTGACGGTCGGCGGCGATAACCACCTGGAACACCAGAACCACGGGCAGTAGCACGCCATTGATGACCTGCGAGGTCATCATAATCTGGAACAGATCGACACCGGGCATGAGCACCAACACGGCAGAAATACCGATGATGGCCGTAATGATGCCGCGGTAAACCGGGGCCTCATCCCAGCTGCGATCGGCGCCGCGCTCCCAACCAAATGCCTCGCAGATGGCACTCGACGTAACGCCCGGCAGCACGCAGGCAGCCAAAAAGCTCGCTGCAACCAGGCCCGAGGCAAACAGCACCGTGGACCACTGACCCGCGATGGGCTCCAGCGCGCGGGCGGCATCGGCAGCATCGCTAATCTGAATACCCGCCGGGAACAGCACCGTACCGGTCGTGATGATAATAAAGCCCGCAATGATATCAGCAGCGATCGAGCCGCTCACGGTATCAATGCGCTGCAGCACGATGTCGTCCTCGCCCGCGTTCTTATCGACCACGTTGTTCTGCGCCAAGAAAATCATCCACGGCGCGATGGTGGTACCGATCGTTGCGACCACGAGCGACACGTAGCTGGGGTCATTTTGAATGTTAGGCACGACCAGGTCGACCGCGACCTCACCCCAGTTGGGGCCAGCCATAAACGCGGCGACAATATAGGTCACGAAGACGCAGCTTACCAACAGCAGAATCTTCTCGATGCGCTGGAAACTACCCGACATGGTAAGCATCCACACCAGCAGCGCCACCAACGGCACCGAGATGCTCGCCGGCACGCCAAAGAGAGCAAGACCGCTGGCGATGCCCGCAAACTCCGAAATGGTCACAGCCGTGTTGGCGATCAACAGCGCCGCCATAGCAAGTACACTCTTGCGCACGCCAAAGCGCTCGCGAATGAGCGATGCCAGGCCCTTGCCCGTCACGCAGCCGCAACGCGCCGCGGTCTCCTGCGTCACGATGAGCAGCACAGTCATGACGGGAAGCATCCAGAGCATCTTGTAGCCATAGCTGGCGCCCGCACTGGAATACGTTGCAATGCCGCCGGCGTCATTGCCCGAAAGCGCCGCCAGCAGACCGGGACCCATAGCGCCAAAGATGGCCGCGATGGTCAGCTTTTGCTTGGTGCCCGACTTTTGCTTGGTATTTTGCACGCGACCACCTAACCCATGACCGACATGGCGAGCAGCACCGCGGCGATGCAATACGCCACACACGAGATCATGACGGCAATGACGTTCATGGCGGTGCCCGACGTGTTGAGGTCATGCTCGTCACGCCAGAACAGCACCATCAGGTAAATCACGGCACTCATGTTGCCAACCAGGCAAATGATGGCAGCGATATTAAAGCACCCGGTAAAGAGTTGCTCCTCAAACATGGGCGCATCGGGGAACGCAGCGGTGCGCACCAGCTGGGCGCACAGGTAGGTCACGAGCGACAGAATCAGGCCCATGCCCGTGCTCTGGAAGAAGAACCCCAGATACGGCTTGGGCTCGTCGTCGTGACCGTCATACTCCAGGAAGTAGTTCTTGACGAACGACACCATGCGCGAGGCCGCCAGCAGCACGAGCGGCATGGCGCACATGGGGAACACCACCAGATGCGCGGAGCCGAGCGCCGTTCCCAGCACGGTCGCCATGATGCACGATGCGATGCCCCATACAACAACCCAGTACTGGCGATGCACGAACCAGCTGAGCACGTTCGTCGAGTCGTCGGACGCGCTGTCACCCGAGCCGACACCGGCGATCTGCAGGTCCTCCTGATGCTCCTCGGCGATAACGTCCATGGCGTCGTCGAAGGTCACGATGCCCAGGATGTGGCGGTTCTCGTCGCAGACGGGGATAGCGACCAGGTCGTACTTGGTCATCTCGTCCGTCACGTCTTCCTGGTCCTCGTCGGGCGACACATAGACCAGGTCGCGATAGGCCAACTGACCCAGCGTGGCGTCGCGGTCGGCTACGATCAGCGTGCGCAGCGAAAGCACGCCGGTCAGCATGCCACTCGGATCCTCGGTATAGACGTAATAGACGCTCTCGAAGTCCTCGTCGAGCTCGCGAATCGCCTCGATGGCGTCACCGACCGTTGCCGTAGCGGGCAGGGAGACAAACTCCGAGGTCATAATGCGGCCGGCGGTGTTGTCCTCATACCCCAGCAGGTTACGAATCGCCTTCTCCTCCTTGACGCCCATCAGGCGCAGGAGCTTCTCGGCCTTCTCGTAATCAAGCTCGTCGATCAGGTCGGCAGCGTCGTCCGGGTCCATCATGGCCAGCATCGACGATGCGTCGGTGTCGGACAGGCCCTCGAGCATCTCGGTCATAAGCTCGTCGTCATCGAACTCCGAGATGGCCTCGGCGGCCTGGGCAGTATCGAGCTGCGCAAACACCTGCGCACGCAGGCGCGGGTCGAGCTGCTCGATAATGTCGGCGATGTCGGCAGGGTGCAGCTCGCCGAGCGTCTTGTGCGACACCGAGAGTTGGATGTTTTTAGTCGAGCGGTCGAGCAGGTCCATGTAGGACCAAGCGATGATGTCCTCGCTGAGCGGCTTGCCCAGGTGCTTCATAAAGCCCTCGACGACGTGCTCGAGTGCGGGGCTGATCGCGCGCAGCAGACCGCGGGCACCGACCTCGGCACCCAACAGGCGCAGCTGGTTTTCGCCCGACATGGAAAACTTGATGTCGTTGACGCGCACGACCTTCATGCCCTGCGTGTCGACGATCTGCTTATTGAGCACGTCGCGCGCCAGCAGGAGCTCGGTCGGCTGCAGGTACGAGAAGCGAATATTGGTGGCAGACGTGTTGAGATACACGCCCGTCTCGTCGATACGGTCGACCCATTTGCGCCAGCTGATCATAAACGGCGTCTTGCCGGGGCCGCGGAACGCGAGCGACGTCACGTGCGGAAAAACTTCGCCGGTAGCAATGCCAAAATCGTTGACCACGCCGAGCTTTTCGCCGTCGACGTCCAAGACCGGCAATTTGAGCATCTCACTCAGATAATTCAATGGTGCTCCCCATCATTATTCCTCCGGACGCGGCCGCGCGTGCGGCGTCCGGGGGCTTCTGGATATGTATACGCATGCGCGGGCGGCACGCCGCTCGACGCTTACACCCCGTGCATGCGCAAAAAGCACCTGCATGGGGTCATCGACTGTATGGTCGAGGTTTGGATTTCACCTGTAACCTTTCTCTTGACCCTCATTAACCGCAGTAACTATAGCATCAGCATCGCCCTGCGGCATCGAATTTATGCGCTGCACATTGCAGGCATACCAAACGCTGACGTATCCGTGACATAGCCCTTGGGGACGTTCTTAAACGACTACCCAATGACTACTCTGTGGTGTCATCGTCCTCGGCAAGTTGGGGGAACACGGCGTCCTTGGGCATGGTGACCTTCGTCAGCGAGGTGAGCTTTTTGCTGAGCGATGTGTCCGTCTTGACCAGGTCGCTGAGCGTCACGATCTTGTATCCGTCGGCGACAAGACCGTCGATAATCTGCGGCAGCGCCTCGAGCGTCTGCTCGGCGCATTCGTCTCTATCGGTGAGCAGCACGATATTGCCCGGCGTCACCGAATCGAGCACCGTTGAGACCTGCTCGTCGGCACCGTTGAGCAGCCAGTCGCCCGAGTCAATATTCCACGAGACCACGGCGGAGACCAGGTCCATCGCATCAATCCAGTTTTGCTCGTCAAAGGAAGCATAGGGAGCACGCAGCAGCATCGTCTTCACGCCGGTCGCCGACTTAATCGCATCGGTGCCTTTCGTGATCTGCTCGCGTACCGCCTCACGGTCCTGGCCCTTGAGCGAATCGTCGCTGTAGCTGTTGGATCCGATTTCGCACCCGGCATCGACAATCGCCTTGGCCGTGGCGGACGAGGCCTCGACCGCATCGCCCGACAGGAAGAACGTCGCGGTGACGCCCTTTTCCTTGAGTACCTGCAAGATCTGCTTGGTAGCGCCGCTCGGACCCTCGTCAAACGTCAGCGCCACGTACTTTTTGTTGCCCTTGGGCGCCACGCTGGCGCACGCAACGACGCAATCGGTGGCGGGCACAACCTCGCCGCGGTCCTGCGTCTTGCCCGACTGCTCACCAACCCACACCTCGGAGCGGCCCTGGACACCCCATGTCTGCACATACTCGATAGCACCCGTGCCCTCGACCTTGAGCTTGGGCTCGATAACCGTAGCCTGAACCTCATGCTTCTCGTAGGTGTTACGGCCATCCTTGACCGTCACCTTCTCGCCGCCCTCAAGTTCGCGGCTATCCCATTTGCCCTGTTTTATGCGCTTGCCGTCCACCTTAACCGACAGCTTTTCGCCGCCATGGCGGGTCAGCACGCTGTCATCGACGGCTAGCAGGTCGCCTGCGTCGTAGGTATCGGTCAACTCCTGGTCGTCGATGAGATTCTGCAGCGTAGAGCCCACGCGCACCGCGGTCTTTTGCCCGTTGAGTTCCACGTCCACGCTGCGGTTGACGTAGCCCACGACGGCAGCGATAAACAGCACGAGCGCACAGCCCACGGCAATGAGCGCATAGGGCAGACGGGACGGTCGGCGCGGCGAGCGCCCGTTGCCGATGCGCGCGCTGCGGTCGCTAAACCCGCGGCTATGGTTGAGGTACATCGCGCCGGGCTTACGGCGGCGACGGCGCTGACCGCTGGGCAGCTGCCCCAGGTCGCGGCGCGCCGTCGGACGCGCACCCGAACGCCCGTTTAAGTTGGATCCGTTTTGGCGCATGTGCCCTCCCCCATAAACACAGCAAGCCGGAGCAACAGGTCTCCGGCTTGCCTCCCATCATTTGGTACGTCGCTATTTTGTAGCTTTTGACGAGCCTCCGCTCGCCTTTTGGTATTCGTCCTTAAAGGCCTTGAACATGCCGCGCGTCTTGCCGAGCTGCTTGCCCAGTGCGCGACTGCCTTTGTCCACGGCGACCGATCCCTTGTCGTCGAGCACCTTGGCGCCCTTTTTGACCTTGTCGCCCACCACGACGCTGGCCTCGGCGGCCTTGGCGGCCGCACCGCCCGAATACCCAAGCGACTTGACCTCGTCCGAGACGACCATCGCGCCGTTCTCGTAGCCGCGTAGCATCGTCGGCGGCACCTGCGTGTCACCAACCAAAACACTCGAAGCAGCACCGGCGGTCACATAGAATGCCTGCACGATGCCCGAACGTGGCTTGAACTCAACGTCCGAGCAATAGCCCACGACGTCGCCCGATTCCGTGCGCACGTCCATACCGACCCAGATGATGCAATCGTCCAGGTTGATGTCGAGGCGCTTGGCGGCGGCGGCATCGTACGTGTCCTTGACGTCATCGACCGCAATGGCGCCCTCGTAGACACCAATGGCGTCGAGCGCTACGAATCGGTCGGGACGCTCGATCATGCCCGCGATATCGGACTGGCGGACCATAAAGCCGACCACGCGCGTACCGCCCGGGGTAAAGACCGGAAAGTGAATCTTTCCGAGCTTTTTAGGGCTGCGCGGTGTGCCGTCCTTTTTGGTGCGCTTGTCCTCGGTAGGCTTGCGATAGATCTTGGCGCCGACAAAATCCCCAGCGCGCATTATGCCTCGGTCGAGGGCTCCGCAGCCTCGGTATCAGCCTCGACGGCGTTCTCGACCACGACGTCGGCGGCAGGCGTCACGTTGCCGCCCGAAATGGCGTCGTTGAGCTGCTCGCGCAGCTGGTCCATGCGCTCGCGGGCCAGGTCGACCTTGGCGCGCAGGTCGTCGGTCTTGGCGTCGACCATCGGGCCAAAGTCATTCACCGCGGCACGGGCCTCCTCGGCGCTGTGCTCGTAGGTGTCGCGCATATTGTCCCAGGCGTCATTGGCGATATCGGCAGCCATGGCGCGGGTCTCGGCGCCCGAGCGCGGGGCCAGAGCAACGCCGACAATAGCGCCGGCAGCGGCACCAAAAAGTGCGCCGGAGACAAAGCTGAAAGTCTTACCCATGATCATTCCTCTCCTGCGGGCACGTCGGTGCCCGCCATTTGAATGCTGTCCATTATACCCGCAGCGCATCACTTGCCGCTCCGCTCATCTGCGTACGGCAAAGGCGCAGGTACGTGATGGTGATAAACGCGTAGGCCTACTCCTGAGGCATAGCCGGCATGGCCACCGTGGCACCCGGGTCCTCGCCGGCGCCGTCCACGAGTGGCAGGCCGCCCTCATGCGCAGGTCCTGCCGGAACCGTCGCCGCACCGCCAAAGACGGCAGCGGAGGCCTCGTGGTTCTCGGCAACCGCGCCCTCGGTATCAATCGCCACCTGGGGCTCGTCGTCAAAGTTGGGGACGCCCTGGGGCTCGGTGGGAACGGGCTCGGCGGTCGCATCGGCAACGGGCTCGGCGTCGACCGGCACATCGCCCTCGTCAGCGCCCTCGTCCTCGGCAGCATCTTCGCCGTTCGCAGCAGCGACGGCCTCGTGAGGATCCTTGCCCTCGGCCTCGGCGCGCATGCCCAGCACCAGGTTGCGCAGGCCCGCGACCGTGCCTTCCACGTCGGGGGCAGGCTGGTCGGCGTGCAGGTACGCCCAGTCCATCATAAAGGTGGCCGACGACAGCGCACCGATGGCCAGTGCGTCGTCGGGACACGAAAGCTCGACCTCAAAGACACGCTCGTCATGCTCGCTTACGCGCGTGCGGCCGCACGAGATGCTACCGGCAAGACCGGTCTCGTTCATGAGCTCGACCGTCACGTGCTCCAGCAGGTGGCAGAGCTCGGTCTGACCCATGCAGTCCTGGAACTCGCGGCCGGAATCGCCCAGGCACAGGTGCTTGGCAATCGCCGGTACCAGGTAGTACACGCGCGCCGTGGCCTCGATGTCCTCCGAGGTCATGAGCGGCATGCCGGGGTTCACCAGCACATGCGCACAGATCTTGTCCTCGCTGACGGTGACCTTAAGGATGTTGAACAGGCCTGCCATAACTCTCCCCTACTCTTCCTTGTCCTACTCGTCGCCATCGTGCGGATCCACAGAGCCCGCACCCGACGCCGCCGGCTTCTCTGCCGAAGACTCGGAATCCTTCTTATCGGTTTCGGCCGGAGCGATCACGCGAATGAGCGAGATGCGCTGGCCACGCATCGACTGCACTTTAAACTTGTACCCCGCGACCTCAAACACCTCTCCGATGTCGGGCACCGAGTCGCAAAGCTCCAAAATCCAGCCGGCGATGGTCTCATAATCATCGCTTTCCTCGAGCGGCCAACCAAGCTCAATCGCGTCATCGCACGAAAAACGCCCATCGACGAGCCACTCGCGGCGCGAAAGGCGCGTGAGGTACTTGTTGTCGGGGTCGAACTCGTCCTCGATCTCGCCCACGATCTCCTCGACGATGTCCTCGATGGTGATGATGCCGGCCGTGCCGCCGTACTCATCCACGACGACCACGATCTGGTCGTGCGAGGTCTGCATCTCGGACAGCAGCGGCAGGATGTCCTTGGTGTCGGGCACAAAGGTGGCGTCGCGCAAAAAGCCGGCGATGGGCTGGTCGCCCTTGCCATCGAGCGCGGGCTGGATCAGGTCCTTGATGTGCGCGATGCCCGCGACGTTGTCGGGGTCCTCGTGATAGACGGGGATGCGGCTGAAGCCGGTCTGGCGCATGGTGGACAACACGTCGGCGACCGTCTCGTCGTCCTCGCACATGGTGGTGTCCACGCGCGGCACCATGACCTCGCGGGCAACGGTGTCGCCCAGGTCGAAGATCTCGTGGATCATGCGCTTTTCCTCGTCGAGCAGGTCGTCCTGCTCCGAGACCATGTACTTGATCTCTTCCTCCGAGACGTTCTGACGGTCGTCGGCACTCTTGATACGCAAGATGCGGGCCAGGCCATCGGAGCAAGCGCCAGTCAGCCACACGAGCGGACGGGCGATCTTTTGGAATACGGAGAGCGGTCCCACGACCTGCTTGGATACGCCCTCGGCGTTAGCAAGGCCGATGCGCTTGGGCACGAGCTCGCCGATCACGATGGACACAAAGGCGACGGCGACGGTGATGATGACCGGCGCCAGGCCGCGCGCGATGGCGGAGAGCGGCGCGATGCCAAAGCTCATGAGCCACGTGGCGAGCGGGTCGGACAGGCTCGTCGAGGCAACGGCGGACGAGGCGAAGCCCACGAGCGTGATGGCGACCTGGATGGTGGCGAGCAGCTGGTCGGAGTCGGCAGCCAGCTTAATGGCACGCTCGGCGCGCTTGTCGCCTTCCTCGGCCTCATGCTCCAGCACGGCGCGCTTGGCCGTGGTGAGCGCCATCTCGGACATAGAGAAGTAGCCGTTGATGAGGGTCAAAACGAGGGTAGTGATAAGGGAGATGGTTATGTCCATCGGGAGTTTCTCGAACCTCCAAGATTCGGGACGTCAGGTCAAAACGTTGATGACGGATACGGCAATTGCACCGGCGCCCAAACGAGGACGCGGGCGCGCAGGCGTGGTCGCTAAATTACGAAGAGAATCACCGCCATGAACTGGAAGATGCTGCCGGCGAGCACCCACAGGTGAAACACACTATGCAGATAGCGCACGTTTTTGGCGATGTAGAACGGCACGCCCACGGTATAGCACACGCCGCCGACAGCGAGCAGGGCAAGTGCCACGGGGTTGAGCAGCGACACGAGCTCGGGCAGCTTAAAGACAACGAGCCAGCCCATCAGCAGGTAGACCAGGCCGCTTACCCAGTGCGGCTGGCGCTCGCGCATAAAGCACTCGAGGGCGATGCCGATAATGGCGATGGCCCATACGGCGAAGAACAGCGCAGCGCCGCCGTCGTTTGCGAGCGTGATGAGGCAAAACGGCGTATAGCTGCCGGCTATGAGCAGGTAGATGCAGGTGTGGTCGATGATGCGAAACACGCGCTTGGCGCGCGCGGGTTGAATCGCATGGTAGAGCGTGGAGGCTAGGTATTCGAGGATGATGCTGACGCCATAGACAATTGCCGCGGCCATGTGGGCCGGGCCACCGCCGCGCAGTGCAGCGAATACGATCAGGAGCACCAGACCCGCAATACCCAGCAAGCAGCCGACACCATGGGTGACGGAGTTCATAATCTCCTCGCCCACCGTGTAGTGCGGAACGGCCGCGGCCTTGGGTCGCGGCTTGGAACTGTCGCTCGAATCGGACATGCCGGTTACATCCTCCAACGTAAAGAGTTCTCAACACTATATCAAAGCGTCTGGGTGCGTGCGAAATTTGCACCATACGTGACCCTTTGTTTACCCATTCTTTGCCTGTTGACGCATCAACGGTGAACGTCCATAATGCGCTTGCATTAAATGTTGATGTATTAACATCTTATAGGAAAGCTTCTTATGTCTCAAAACGCACGTTCCCATCGAAAGCTCAAGATAGCCGGCGTCGTTGCGCTGGTGGTTGTCATTGCGCTGCTCGGATTTGCCGGCAACTTTCTGTTTGACTTCGCGCTGAATCCCCGCGCGCCATACACCATGAAGATGATGCAGGACGGCAAGGACGGCAAAGAAAGTGAGCAGCCGGATGCCGAGGGAACCGAGGCGCGGGCGTGGTATAAAGAGAATCGCGAGAGCAGCAGCCTCACCGCAGATGACGGGACCGAGCTTGCCGCCTGGTATTTTGCTGCGTCGGAGAGCACGCACGACTACGCCGTCTGCCTGCATGGATATACCAACGAGCCCATCGGTATGGCCCGATACGTCAAGCGATTCCACGACCGCGGCATGAACGTACTCGCACCCGCCGCCCGCGCCCACGAGCGTTCCGGCGGTGACTACATCGGCATGGGCTGGCCCGAGCGACTCGATGTCGTCGCGTGGATCGGGCGGATTGTTGCGGCCGATCCCAAGGCGCGCATCCTGGTCTTTGGCGAGTCGATGGGCGCGGCGACTGCCATGAACGTAGCGGGGGAATCTCTGCCCGCAAATGTGAAATGCATTATCGAGGACTGCGGCTATACAAGCGTTTGGGACGAGTTTTCCCTGCAGCTCAAGGATGTATTTGGCCTGCCCAGTTTTCCCTTGCTCGATGTAGCAAACTTGGTGTGCAACGTGCGCGCGGGCTACGACTTTCATAAGGCGAGCAGTGTGGAGCAACTCAAACACGCGACGGTTCCCATGTTGTTCATCCACGGCGACCAGGACACCTTTGTGCCGTACGACATGCTCGACCAAAACTACGACGTGTGCGCCAGCAAGGTCAAGCAAAAGCTCACCATCCATGGCGCCACCCACGCCAAGAGCGCGCAAGTTGACCCCGAGCTCTACTGGAATACGGTCGACGAGTTCCTCGACAAGAATTTTTAAGCAAATAGTACGGTTTACTGGTCTATCTGGCCCCTAGCACTTCCAAAAAGCCGCCCGTGGGCGCTGTGCTCACGGGCGGTTTTTACTAACGTTGCGCTACAAAAGCGCTTGATATGTCCAATAGCTAGGCGCTATTTGACCTCGATGAGCTCGTACTCGCTCGTGCCCAGGCCGATCTTCTCGGCATGCGCGATGCACGCGCGCCAGTCGGTGTCGGGATGCGTGATGCAGAAGGGATCCTTGGCCTGCTCGCCCTCCAGATGCTCGTGATTATGCTCCATCTTGGCCGCGCTGTCGGTAAGCTCGGTGTTAGGCAGCGGCTCGGACGCCAGGACGGCGTCGGCGCAGGCCTGGTCGATGGCGACCGGGTCGAAGCTCGCGAACATGCCGATGTCGTTGACGATGGGCGTGTCATTCTCGGGATGGCAGTCGCAGTTGGGGCTGATGTCCATGGCGAGCGAGATGTGGAAGCTCGGGCGGCCGTCGACGATGGCCTTGGTGTACTCAGCGATCTTGTAGTTGAGTACGTCGGCCGCGGCATCATAGTCGGGCTTGATGCAGTCCTGGTTGCACGCCGCAATGCAGCGTCCGCAGCCCACGCAGCGATCGTGGTCGATGGCAGCCACATGAACCGTGCGAGTGCTGCCGTTGGCAAGCTCGCGCTCACGCGTACCGTCAAACGTGATGGCGCTGTGCGCGCATATCTTCTCGCAGGCACGGCAGCCAACGCAGTTGGTGGTATCGACGCTCGGCTTGCCAGCGGCGTGCTGCTCCATCTTGCCGGCACGGCTGCCGCCGCCCATGCCCAGGTTCTTCATGGCGCCGCCAAAACCGGCCTGCTCATGGCCCTTAAAGTGCGTGAGGCTGATCACGATATCGGCATCCATGAGCGCCTGACCGATCTTTGCCTCGCGCACGTACTCACCGCCCTCGACCGGGACGAGCGCCTCGTCGGTACCCTTGAGGCCGTCAGCGATGATGATCTGGCAACCCGTGGCATACGGGGTAAAGCCATTCTGGTAGGCGGTGTCGATGTGCTCGAGCGCATTTTTGCGGCTACCCACATAGAGCGTGTTGCAGTCGGTAAGGAAGGGCTTGCCGCCCAGCTCCTTCACGACATCCGCGACGGCGCGGGCGTAGTTGGGGCGCAAAAAGCTCAGGTTGCCCAGCTCGCCAAAGTGAATCTTAATGGCGACGAACTTGTTCTCAAAGTCGATCTGCTCAATGCCGGCGCGACGGATGAGGCGCTTAAGCTTGTCAAGCTGGCTCTCGCGAGCATGCGTGCGCAGGTTGGTGAAGTACACCTTAGCGGGTGCTGCGGGTGCAGTTGCGGTCATAGTTATATCCCCTCGGTCTATATGGCGTTACAGACATAGAGGATGGTACCCATTGAAGTGGGGTTGAAGTCAAGCACGGCCACTCATTGGGGACAGACTTTAATGAGTGCCGTCAGGGACAGTCCCTGCCAGCCCGGCCGACGAGCCGGCAATCCGACAAAGACTGTCCCCGATGACTAGTCGTTTAAGAACGTCCCCAATTGCTACTCTTGCACCTTGAGGGCTTCGGCCAGGCTGACGCGCTTGATGGAGCGCGTGTGTAGCAGCGCCACGACCAGGTAGGTCGCAAAGCCGATGCCGACGCATGCAGCCATGGACCAAGCGGGCACGTAGATCTCGATATTGCCGTTGTAGGCGAGCAGCATCGAGCGGAAAATCGCGGTCAGCGAGCCAATGATCACGGGCAGGCTCAGCACGAGTGACACCGCCACGCACAGCGTGATCGAGCGGATGTACAGATGCGAGATCTCGCTATCGCGATAGCCAAAGACTTTCATGTAGCTGATCGAACGGGCGCTGTGGTCGATCACCGCCTTGGTCAGCAGGTACATAAACAGCAGGAAGATAAACACCGCGAGCCCGACCATCATGCCGATCATTTTGCTCATCATGCCGATAAACTGGTCGCCCACGGCGCGCATGTCGTCGGGCGTGGTGTCGCCGGCAAAGTAGCGCGCGTCGAGGTCGAGCTTCTCGTTGCTCACATAGCCGTTGAAGTAGGCGGCATCGTTGTCGAACAGCTCGTTAAAGTCATCGATGCTCATATAGATATTCATGTCCGACTTTGAGCCCCAGGAGCAGCCCTTGCCCGCGTACTCAAGGGAATAATCCCGAGCCTCGTACTTGTCGCAAAGCTCGACCTTCTGGCCCTCGCTCCAGCCAAACTTGTCGAGCAGGCCGCCGCCAAAGACGACGTGTCCGTCGCCGATGTTGAGGCCCTTCCAGTAGCGCGAATCGGGCGAGATGCCGTAGACGGAAATCGTCTCCTCGCCATTACCATCGCCGCGGTCGTATTGCAGCTGGTAGACGGCATATTTCTCGGCCTGCGCGATTGCGCCCGCGCCGTTGTCGGTCGAATTGACCGGGTGGATATCGTCGTTGTCAGTGTCGATCTTAGAGGCCTTGTCGATCAGGCCGATGGCCTCGTCGCGGTTGCAGCCGAGGGCAGCGGCAAGGTCATCGAGGCGCGCGTAGAGCGCGTCCTTCTTGTCCTGGACCCTGGCGAGCGCGTCCTGCGCCGCGGCCAGGCTCTCGGCAGACGGAGAGCTGGCCGCGGCATCGGTTACCGTCTGCGCCGCATCGGCCGCGTCATCGAGCTCGTCACTGGCATCTTGGGCGGCGGAGAGCAGCGCGCCGTCAACCGACTGCAAGCGCTCGAGTGCCGACCACTGCTCGCGCTCCTCGGCAGTGCCCTCGAGCTCCAGCGGAGCTTTGAGCGTGTACTGGTGCTCGGCGACCAGGCTTGTCTCCAGGTTGTCGGCGTAATGCGTCATCGTGGGCAGAATCGCCAGGCCAAAGAGCAGCAGCAGCGAGGCAAACGCAATGCCCACGAAGAGCGTGGCGAAGTTGCCTAGGTTGCGCAGGAAGATACGAAGGCGGAAGCGCGAGACAAAGCCCATGCGCTCCGGCAGCTGCAAGCCGCGCTTGGTGCCCGATTTGCCGCTCGCCTCGTGACGAAGGAACTGCAACGGCGTCTTGCCCATCTTGCGAAGCAGGCCCACCAGCGTGATGAGGATGAGCGCGGCAGCGGGAACCACGGCGCACTTCACAAAAATCTCCCAGCTCCAGTACACCTGGAAGGGAGGCAGGCTGTACGAACCGTAATAGAGGCCGCGCATGGGCTCGGTAAAGAACGCGACGCCGAGCGCGGTGCCCAAAAGCGCCGCGAGCACGCCCACGATGGCGGGAAGTGCCAGGTAGTGCAGCACGATCTCGCGTCGACGATAGCCGCTGGCGAGCAGCGTGCCGATGATGGCGCTCTCCTCCTCGATGGTGGCGTCGGTAAGGACCACAAAGACAAACGCCATGATCACGATGATAATGTCGAGCAGCGTCATCCACATCATGGAGTCGCCGTCTACGTCGTCGCGCGCGTAGCCAATACCCTGGTTGGAATCGGCGTCGATCAGATCGTCCACGCGCGCATCGGCATCGGTCAGCGCCTCGACCATATCCTGCTCCGCATCGATGCGATCCGCGGTGGGGAGGTCGCGATCGGTAAAGGCAAAGGAGTAGGTGTAGGCAGGTGCACCACCGGCATCCTCGAGCGCGGCAAAGCCGGCGTCGGTGACCTCGGCCACGCCGTACGTGATGGTGTTCACCGTAAAGTCCGAATTGTCGAGGAACAGCGCCTGGCTATCGGGCTGGGTCATGATGCCGCAGATGGTGTAGGTGCGGCCCTCAAGCTCAACCTTATCGCCCACGGCGAGGTCGTTGTTGGTGGCAAAAACGCGGTCGATAGCCACCTCATCGTCCGTCTTGGGCTGCCTGCCCTCACAGTAGGACGCGATATCGACCTTGGTGCGGTGCGCATAGGTGCGCAGCGTGCGCTTGGTGCCGTCGTCGCCGGCGGTCTTTTTGATGATGGCGTCGATGGAGAAATTCTTGTAGAGCGTGACGCCGCCGACGTCGTCGGCTGCATCCTCGGCTGCCTTGAGCTGGTCGTCGGTAGCCTCGAAGGAGGTGGTCACGCGGCCGTCCTCAATCGTGTACGCATCGCGCATGTCGTCGATAAGGCAGCCGATGGAATGCGCCGCGAGCAAAAAGCCCGAGGTAAGGGCGATGCTCCCGCACATAAGCAAAAAGATGCCCAGATACTTGCCGATATTGCGGCGCAGCTCGCGCGGGAGACGTTTTGCGAGAGGTGTCATGACGCCGCCTACCAATCGAGCTCGGCGGCCGCGACGGGCGACTCGTTGAGCTCGTCCTCGACGATGCACCCGTCGCGCAGGCGCAGCACGCGATTTGCCATGCGCGCGATGGCGGCATTGTGGGTGACAATGATGATGGTGCAGCCGTAGGTGCGGTTGACATCCTCCATGAGCTGCAAGATTTCCTTGGACGTCTTGTAGTCAAGCGCGCCCGTGGGCTCGTCGCACAGCAGCAGGCCCGGGTTTTTGACGAGCGCGCGGCCGATGGCGCAACGCTGCTGTTGGCCGCCCGAGACCTGGCGCGGGAACTTGTTGCGGTGCTCGTAGAGGCCCAGCGAACGCAGCAGGTCGTCGATATTGAGCGGGTTTTTGGACAGGTGCGCCGTGACCTCGATGTTTTCCTTGATGGTGAGGTCGGGCACCAGGTTGTAGAACTGGAAGACAAAGCCCAGCTCGCGACGGCGGTACTCGCCCAGGTCGGTAGGGTTGAGCACCGTGAGGTCGCAGCCGTCCACCATGATGGAGCCGCCGTCGGCATCCTCCAGGCCGCCAATGAGGTTGAGAAAGGTCGACTTGCCCGAGCCCGAGGGCCCCAGCATGACGCAGATCTCGCCGCGGTTGATGGACGTGTCGATGCCGTCGAGCACCGTCAGGCGCGCATCGCCGTCGCCGTAGTGCTTCTTGAGCCCGTTGACCTGGACGTAGGCTTGCTTTGTCGACATGCTATCCCCCGTTGTTAGCCTTCCGCTACTTTTCTAGGGTAATAGTAAACCCAGGCGAACTAAATGTAGGCGACGGTCGCGGATTTTTTCAAACCACTCATTGGGCACTCATTGGGGACAGACTTATATGACTGAAACCACTCATTTAAGTCTGTCCCCAATGAGTGCCGGGACTGTCCCCAAGTGCCAGCAGGAAAGGAACGTCCCCAAGTGACGGGTTACGGCTAGGCGTGGGATTTGGCGTGTGCGAGGGCTAGGCCTACGGCGGCGATGGCGGCGGCGAAGAGCACGGTGACGCCCAGGTCACAGACGATGTCGCCCAACACGGCAGACGTCAGGTCCGAGGCAAGCGCCTTGCCGATCGCGTCGTTCACCCAATACGTCGGCACAAAGTGCGCCACCGTCTGCACGGCCGAGCCCATGAGCGACAGCGGCATCCAGGCGCCGCCCAAAAACGTCATGAGCATGCCGAGCAGGTTGCCCACACCGTTGAGCAGCTCCTCGCGCGCGCCCAGGCTCGACAGCGTAAAGCCAACGGCCAGCGGCGTGCACGCCAGGGCAAACGTTGCCGCCAGCGCCAGGCACACGCGACCCACGCCGACCTCGGCAACCGCGCTGGCAAAGCCCACGACGCCCATCATGCTCGACACGAGCCAGATGCAGACGGTGAGCACGGCGGCGGCCGCGAACACAGCGAGCGAACGCTGGCGCTCAGAGACCGGGCTGGCATCCATGCGGCGCACGCGCTCGGGCTCGTTCATGCCCGAAAACACCAGCCCCACCGACACGATGACCGACGAGGTGATCGCGTACGCGCCAAAGTTGAAGTACGACTCGAGCGTGGTAGCAGCAGTCGAGTCGACCTTGACCTGCTCGATCTGGACCTCCGCGCGCTTTGCGGCCGCGTGCTCGGCGGCCCTTGCGACGTCACCGTTGGAGGCAGCGGGTTCAAGCGCCGCCGCAGCGCCCGCGAGCGAGATCCAGCGCGAGGCCTCGGCGGACGAAAGCGCCGCCGCCATGGTGCCGGAACCATAGGTCACGTCGAGCTTGGGCAGGGCCTCCCCCGCACGGGCGGCTGCAACAAGATCGTCCTCAAACCCCTCCGGGATAAAGAACACGCAATCGGCACTGCCCTTGGCGCTGTTGCTCTTGGAGAGCGCGTCGGCAAGGTCGTATGTGTCGTCGCCGACGCCCGTGACCAGGTCAAAGCGTGAGCCCAGGTGCTTGGTAAGCGCCCGCGAAAGGTCGCTATTGTCGCGGTCGACCACGATCACGTTGGTGTCGTAGGGCTTGTACTCGGTAAGCTGCGACGAGTTCCAGCTCACCGAAGCCGCGATGAATACGCCCATGAGCGAGATGAACACCGTATAGATGAGCAGGTAGAACGGGTGCGCCAGCGCCATGCGAAGCGCGGTCTTAAAGGTGCTCATAGCGGCTCCTTCCAAAGATCAGCGTAGCGACGGCGACAAACACCAGGGCCATCAGGACGAGCGCGCCGGCGCGAACAGCGAAGGGCCCCAGGTCCTCAAAGAAATACAGGCGATTGAACATGTCGCAGATGAGCTTGACGGGGTTGAGCCAGCACTCGACCGGACAAGCGCGGGCGACGTCGTCGGCAAGCGCCATCGCCGGCTCGCCGTAGAGGCCGGCGAACAGGGCGCACGTGGTGGCAAAGCCCGTGAGGATGCCCGACTTGGATGCCTTGCCGCCCTTAACGGGAAGCGTGCCCACAAAAAGCCCCAGGCCCGTGGCGGCAAGCGCGGATGCAGCCCCGCCCAGCAGGCACAACCCCTCGCGCCCGCCAAAGTCGACGCCCACGACCAGGCGCACGTAGCCGATCGCAACCGCCATCGATGCAAAGGAAACCAGCCACGAGCCGACAAAAATGCCGGCCAGCGACGCCGTCTTGGAAAGACCGCCCACGCAGCGGCGCGCGCCGAGGCCGGACAGATTGGGCTGCAGATCGACGACGGCCAGGGCCGCAAACTCGGAAGACATCATCGCGACCAGGCCAAAGAGCGCGTAATAGTAGATGGTCGTACCGTCGGGCGTGGTGCGCGTAAGGCTCACGCGGCGAGTGCCGCCCTTAAGCGACAGGGCGCGCGCAACCGCCTCCGGGTCGGCGAGCGCCGCCGGGTTGTCCTGGGCAATCTGGCGCATGAGCTCGGCATTTTGCGTATACGAGCTCGCCACCGTCTCCAGGATGCTGCGGTCGGTGAGCACCGTACTGGCGCGCGAGCTATCGTAGCTCGAAAGCAACGTAAGCTTGGGCGTGCCCGCGGCATCAACCGTATAGATGCCCGCGACCTCGCCGGCCTTGAGCGCTTTGCGCGCGACAGCCAAGTCTTCGTACTCGCTCACATCGAGCAGCTGATCGTCGCCTGCCTTGGCAAGCGAAGCTGCCACGTCCTTAAAGGTCGAGGCATCCCAGGCCTCGTCCGCCACGACGGCAACCGGCACCGGGTCGACCGTGCCGTCGGAGCTGAGGTTCGCAAACATAAACATAAACATCGTGGAAAGCGCAATAGGAAAGAGAGCGCCCCAGACCCACGTGCTCGGCCGGCGCAGCAGCGTCTTGACCGTGGTGATGATGGTATTGAACATGGCCGCCCCCTAGTCGCGCAGCTCGCGGCCGGTGATCTCGAGGAACACGTCGTTGAGGGTCGGCGGTTCGGAATAGATGCGGCCGAGTGGCACGTCATGCGAGCGCAGCGCATCGAGAATGTCCGTCAGGTTGTGCGGGCTCGCTTCGCACGAAAACGTGAGCTGTCCCGCCGTTGCCGAAAGGTCCAGAACGTGCGGCAGGCTTGCGACGGCACCGAGCGCCGCACTCGGAACCTCGCCGACCTCGATTACAATCTTCTCGCCCATCTGAATCATGCGCTTGAGCTCGTCGTTAGTGCCCTGCGCCAGCACGCGCCCACCGTCCATGATCATGATGCGGCTGCAGATCTGCTCGACTTCCTCCATGTAATGGCTGGTATACACCACCGTGGCGCCCTCGTCGCGCAGGCGGCAGATGCCCTCCAGGATGGCGTTGCGGCTTTGCGGGTCGACCGCCACCGTGGGTTCGTCAAAAAAGATGAGCTCGGGCTTGTGCGCGATGCCGCAGGCAATGTTGAGACGACGCGCCAGGCCGCCCGAGAGCTTGCCGGGGCGGAACTTGGTAAAGTCGCCCAGGCCGACAAAGTCGATCGCCTCGTCCACCAGCGCGCGGCGGCGCTTGCGGTCGTTGACGTAGAGACTGCAGAAATAGTCGATGTTCTCGCGCACGGTGAGCTCGTCGAACACCGCCACCTGCTGCGGCACCACACCGATGCGGCGCTTGAGGTCGTAGCGGGCGGGCGTCATGCGCTCGCCGAACAGCTCGATGGTGCCCTTGTCGTAGGCGAGCAGCTGCAGGATGCAGTTGATGGACGTGGTCTTGCCCGAGCCGTTGGGGCCCAGCAGGCCAAAGATCTCGCCGGGGGCGATACTCAGGTTAAAGTGGTCGAGCGCAATAAGGTCGTCGTAGCGCTTAACGAGGTTTTCGACGTGGACGATGTCTGTCATGAGGCGGCCCTTCTGTTGCTTGCGGCCCGGTACGATTGCATCATCGCAGGAGCTGACGGCGCGCACCAGTGAGCTTTGTCACGAGTGCGGAGGTCTTGGTCGTGCGGCCTGCTGACGCGACCGCCCCGCCGCGTGGGAGGAATGTCACGCTTGCTCTGAGTGGCGCCTCCCCCGTGCGCGGCATCGCGTACAATACCCGTATGAACAGGCTATTCGACAAATCGATCGTGCTGGCGTGCTGCATCGCAGCCGCCACGGGCCTTGCTGTGGATGCTCGCCTGGTCGCGGCGTTTTGCCTTGGCGTTGTCATCGCCGCACTGGCCGAGGTCGCGCAGGGAGAACGCGCCCGTCGCGCCAGCGAGGCCGGCAGCTACGCCTACGTCATCGCGGCTGTCTTCGTGCCGCCGTTTGTGCCGTTCGCACCTCTCGCCCTCTATGACATCGCGCGACGCGTGCGCCGTGAACGCATCTGGCCCGCGCTGGCGATTGGCTCCGTGTTTGCCTGCGCACTTGCCACGGACCTTCGCTGCGGCGCGCTCACCACCCGAACGCTGTTGCTAACCGCCATCCTTTCGGTCGCCGCCACGTTGCTGTCACTGCGCACCGCGCAGCTGGAGCGCGAACAGGAACGCATGCGTCGCACCCGCGACAAGCTGCAAGAACGCGCCCTGGCACTCGAGGCACGCAACCGCGACCTCGCCGACCGCCAGGACTACGAAGTCGAGCTCGCGACGCTCGCCGAACGCGCCCGCATCGCGCGCGAGATCCACGATAACGTGGGCCACCAGCTCACGCGCGCTTCGCTTCAAACCGAAGCCCTGCGCGTGGTCCATGCCAACGAGCCCGGCGTTGCCGCCGATTTCGCCGACGTCAAATACACCGTTGACGAGGCGCTCCAGCTCGTGCGCGCCAGCGTCCACGCGCTCAACGACAACGCCGTCGACCTTTCCGTGCAGCTCGAACGCATTGTTGAAGGCGCGCGCTCGGACGGCGGTCCGCGGATTGAGCTTGAAGTTATGACCGAACATGCGCCCGCAAACGTCGCGAACTGCTTTGCGGCGGTCCTGCGCGAGGCGCTCTCCAACACCATGCGCCACGCTTGCGCCCATGCTGTCACCGTACGTTGCATGGAGCATCCGTCGTTTTACCAGCTCATCGTTACCGACGATGGCGCGGGCGGGGTTCAAGCAAGCGGCCAAGGCGCCGCGGAGGGCATGGGGCTCGCCTCTATGCGCGAGCGCATCGAGGCGCTTGGCGGCACCTTCACCGCCGGCCCGCGTGCCGGCGCCGGCGGCTGGCGCGTGTTTGCCACCGTTCCCAAACAGCAAGGAGATGATGGCCGATGAGGCTCATCGTTGTCGACGACGACCGCCTAGTGGTCGATTCGCTCAAGATTATCCTGGGCGCCCAGCCGCAGATCGAGGTGGTGGGCACCGGTGCCAACGGCAACGACGCAGTGGCGCTCTACGCTGAGCACTCGCCCGACATCACGCTGCTCGACATTCAGATGCCGGGACGAGACGGCCTATCGGCGGCGCGCGAGATCCTCGAGCGCGATCCTGCGGCGCTCGTGGTGTTCCTGACGACATTCTCGGATGACGAGTACATTGTGTCGGCGCTCAAACTGGGCGCCCGCGGCTACCTGATTAAAACCGATGTCGCCGCCATTCCTCCGGCGTTGGCGCAGGCCATGGATGGCAAACGCGTGCTCGAGGGCAAGGCGATCGAAGATGTTGACTTTGACGGGATGGGCGACAAGACGGGCACGCCCCGCCGGCCCGCAGCCTTTGCCAGCCTGACCGACCGCGAGTTCGAAGTCGCCGAGCTCATCGCCCGCGGCCTCGATAACAAGGAGATCGCTGCCACCGCCTATATGGGCGAAGGCACCGTGCGCAACCACATTAGCTCGATCCTAGCCAAAATGGGCCTGCGCAACCGCACGCAGATCGCCATCGCCTACCTGCGAGGGTAATTACCCAACAACCGACCACCCCGGCAAAGTAAAATGGCTGCCACCGATTTAATGCCATTTCAAAACTATGCCGGATTACTACGATGAATCGCCCGCCTTCGACCACGGCAAATTGCGCGCTTACAAAACCGCAGGTAGAACGCTTGCATTATTTAGAAAAATGCAGTCATGGTCGGGAATGTCGAATTCATCGTAGTAAACCGGCATAGTTTTGTTCGGGCGGCCCTGCACGAGTGCCTCCGCAAGCCTCGCGGGACCAAAATGATCCATTTTCCTCCACCCGCGGAAACCGGCTGACAGCGCCCGCCACGAAATCGGCCCATCTACTACGTTTGACTCAATATCCCCGACCATACCCGCTTTTCATGAAAAATCGCAGGCGTTCTACCTGCGGTTTTTATTTCGCATTACTTGCCATGGTTGAGGGTAGCGGCTTAAACGTAGTAGATGGGCCCATTTCATGGCAGACGGGTCATTTTCGGGCTGGACGGGTCGCGTGGCGGCCCGCACACGCGTTCACGCGCGGGGCCGGCGGGGCATTTTTGCCCCGCCGGCCCCTATTCCAGCGCTATACCAGCCCCATTCCAGCGCTACTCCGGCTTGGTTTCTACCGTGGGAGTCTTATCCGCCGCAACCGGAGTACGGGCGGTGTCCATAGTCAGGCAGTGCTTGGGGCAGCTTTCGATGCACTCGCCGCACACCACGCAGGCGTACGGGTCAATCAACCAGGTACCGCCCTTGCGATCGACCGCGAGCGCGCCCGCCGGGCAGCGACGCGCGCACATGCCGCAGCAGATGCACACATCCATGTCATTAACGATATGTCCGCGCAGGCGCTCTGGTGCCGTCAGCCCCTCCTGCGGATAGCACACCGTAACCGGCTGCTTGACCATAGAGCCCAAGGCCGTCTTGGCAAATGTCAGCAAACTCATGCCGCGCCTACCTTTCCGTGCAGCTAATGCAGGGGTCGATGGTCAGGATAATCATGGGCACGTTGGCAAGGAGCACGCCCTGCAGCGCATGTGTCAGACCCGCCAGGTTTTGCGACGTCGGCGTTCGCACGCGGAAACGGTCCAGGTTCTTGGTGCCGTTGCCGCGTACATAGTAGTACGCCTCGCCGCGCGGCTGTTCAATCACAACCTCGCCGCGCGCGCCGTCGGCCGGCGTAAGCTTGGTGCGCCCGCCGATGCCGTCGTGTGGAATCTTACCGGCAAGCTCCTTGATGATATCCATGGCCTGCGTGACCTCGGCGCAACGCACCTGGCAGCGGGCATAGCAGTCGCCGTCGGTCGCCACGATGGGCTCAAACGCGGCCAGATCCGCATAGGCGCCGTCGCCAAACATGCGCACGTCGTAATCCACGCCCGAGGCGCGCCCAAACGGACCGACCATCGAAAGCTCCAGCGCGTCTTTCTTGCTGATCACGCCCACGCCATGCAGACGCTCGCCACAGCTGTCGTCGTCCAAAAACGTATGCACCAGGGCCTCGTAGTCGGGGCGCATGGCGTCGAGCGTCTGGACAATGCCGGCCAGCTCGGAGTCCTCAATGTCGTGCTTAAGGCCGCCGATCTCGTTGATCGACAGAATCACGCGACCACCGCACGTGCTCTCAAAGATCTTGAGAATCTGCTCGCGCAGCGTCCACGAACGATAGAACAACGCCTCGAAGCCAAAGGCATCGGCGAGCAGGCCCAGCCACAGCAGGTGCGAGTGAATACGCGAAAGCTCATGCAGAATGGTGCGGATATACTGCACGCGGCCGGGCACCTCGATGTCGAGCATACGCTCGCAGGCGCTGGCATAGCCATAGCTGTGGCCCACGGCGCAGATGCCGCAGATGCGCTCGGCGATGTAGCCAAACTGGTGCATGTCGCGCTTTTCGGTGAGCTTCTCGAGTCCGCGGTGCACAAAGCCGATCTGCGGAATTGCCTCGATGACGCGGTCGTCCTCGATCACCAGGTCCAGATGAAGCGGCTCGGGCAGCACCGGGTGCTGCGGGCCAAACGGAATAACGGAGCGATGTGCCATGGACTTTACGCCTCCTTTTTCTGCTTGTCGCGGGCGGCCTTGGCGGCAAGCGCCGCGCGGACCTTGGCCGCTTTCTCGGGATCCATGGCGGCGAGCTTTGCCTCCATCTCGGCAGCCTTGAGCGCGGCCTTGGCGGCAGCTTCATCGTGCTGAGCATCGGAGCCGGCAGCCGCAGCGGGCTGAGCAGCGGCGCCCGCGGCATCGCCGGCGCTGGCAGCGCCCTCCCCTGCAGCAGCCGCAGCAGCGGCGGCCTTCTCGGCCGCGGCCTTGCGCGCCTTGGCCTCGGCAGCCGCGCGGACTTTCATGGCCTTCTCGCGCGCAGCCTTCACCTCGGGCGTGATAACGCTCATGGGCTCGGCAGTCGAGACCTGGTAGAAAAAGCCCTTAAAGTCGATCTGCATATCGGTGATGGCAAGACCGAATAGGTCGTGCACTTCGTTTTCAAACGGGAATATCGCCGGATAGTACGAGCTGATGGACGGAATCTCCTGGTACTGGTCGATACCCTCGACCATCAGATTCTCAATCGCATAGTTGCCGTCCTGCGCGATATGCTCCCGAGCAGCACGAACGTTGATAAACGTATAGACCAGGCGATACGATCCGTCGTCCACACAGCGCTCGGCGTGCATCTGCACAAAGCGGGCACCGAAGCCCTTGAGCGCCTGCACATGCGGCAACAGCTCGTCGATTCCGACGGTGGTATAGATTGCCTTTTGCATTACTCGGCCTCCTTTGCAGCGACGGGCGCACCGTCAGCCGCGCCTGCGTCGACACCGACCCCGGCCCCCGCAGCAGCCACGAACCCGTCCTCGCCCAGCTCAACGCCACCGTCCCAGGTTGCGGCACCGCCCACGGTGAGCGGGTCGCCGCCGGCGCGCATCACGGCTTCCTTCTGATCCAGGATGCCGCACGCCTCCACGATGGCATCGATCACCGTCTCGGGACGAATGGCGCACCCGGGCGCGTACACGTCCACGGGAATCGCGCGGTCCACGCCGCCGATCACGTTATAGGCATCGCGGAACACGCCGCCCGAACACGCGCAGATGCCGCAGGCCACCACGCACTTGGGCTCGAGCATCTGGTTGTAAATCTGGCGCACGACAGGCAAGTTCTGAGCGTTGACCGAGCCCGTCACCAAAAAGATGTCCGCATGCTTGGGGTTGCCGGTATTGACCACGCCAAAGCGCTCCGCATCGAACAGCGGCGTGAGCGAGGCCAGCACCTCGATATCGCATCCGTTGCAGCTCGAGCCGTCGTAATGAATAACCCACGGCGAGCGCGACATTTTATGATCCATGGATGCCGCCTCCTAAATAAACACGTCGACGAGGATGGGCATAAGGTTGAGCAGGCCAAACACCAGCGCCACGCCCCAGCCGAGCTTAAAGCAGCTGCGCCAGGTGCTGCGTGCGAAGGTGTTGTCGATCAGCACCTCGACAAAATACGTCGCGGCCATCACGACCAGGGCTACGACCCAGCTCACCGGGTTGTCCCAAACAAAGAACATGCCCACCCACATCAAAAACAGCACGGTCTCGCACCAGTGCATAAGGGTCATCTTGGCCAGCGTGCCGCCGCTCATCTCGGTGGCGACGCCCTGGACAATCTCCTGATGCGCGTGATGCGAGTACGAAAGGTCAAACGGCGACTTGCGCAGCTTGATGGTGAGCACCGCAAGCAGCGCCAGGAAAATGGGCGCACTGTACACGATGATGGGCGCCGACTGCCCGGTCACGGCGATGGAATCGAAGCTATCGGTGGCGAGATACAGGCCCACGCTCATCAGCAGAACGGCGGGCTCGTAGCTCATAACCTGCAGCAACTCACGATCGGCGCCAACCTGGGCAAACGGGCTTTGCGTCGAGGCGGACGCCAACACCACAAAGATCGCGGCGAGCGTCACCATAAAAGCGCACAGTAGCGTGTTAGAGCCCGACACAAAGATGCCGCCGCCCACGACGGTAAAGATGAGCGCGCACGCCATATAGGTATCGTCCATGGTGTTTACGCTGGCAGGGGCTTTGCGCAGCAACTTGGCAACGTCGTAGAAAGGCTGGAGCAGGCGCGGGCCCACGCGGCCCTGCATACGGGCCGAAAGTTTGCGGTCAACGCCGTCGATCAGGCCACCAACCAAAGGCGCCAGCAGGGCAAACACCACGGTACCAATAAATATGCCCACGACGCCCGAACCTTCGAAATACTTGCCGCGCAGCACCGAGGGCGCGCTCATGGCAAGTCTCTCGGGTCCAATCCACGCGCAACACAGCAGCGCAAACAAGATAATGCTGCAGCACACAACGCTACCCACGGGGCTAATACGCTTCTCGCCAAGGGCGTCCTCCGAGTACCAATTGCGCTTTTCGGCCTTCACCTCGTGTCCCATCGAGCCGCGGAAATGGCGATATTTGTCGGTTCCCACGCCCGAAAGATATACGTTGACGTGCGGTTTGTTGCTCACGCGGAATGAAGTCAGCAGCACCACGGCGATAAACGCCACGATAACCACCATCAGATACATGGCGTCCTTGCCAATAACGTACGGCACACGGCCAAACACCATGGCCAAGTAAGGCGACACCAGACCGCTCGAGATAACCGGGAACGCCACGCAGCACAGAATCAGCAGCGCGGCGATGGTGTTGAGCGCCATCCACTCGGTCTTATGGACATTGACCTCAACGTTTTGAGCCGTGGGGTCGACGCCCGAAAGCTTGGCAAGCCACTTGCCCCAGAAGAAGAACGTCGTGGCCGAGCCAAAGGCAAGCACCATGATCATGAGTACGTTGCCGGTCTGTGCAAACGCCACCAGGGCGCCCCACTTGGACACGAGCATGCCAAACGGCGCCACAAACATGCCCATGATGCCCAGCATCATCAGGCGCGTCAGGTGAGGCATGCGGCTGAACATGCCGTCCATGTCCTCGATATTGCGGCTGCCGATATGATGCTCGGCCGTGCCCACGCACAGGAACAGCAACGACTTGGCCACCGTGTGGAACAGGATCAGGAAGATGGCCGCCCATACGGCCTCGGGCGCACCGACACCCAAGCAGGCGCTGATGAGACCCAAGTTGGAAATGGTGGAGTACGCGAGCACGCGCTTGGCGTTGCTCTGCGAGATGGCCATGAGGGCAGCGAGCAAAAACGTGATGGCACCCACACTCGTGACCATAAAGCCGGTTACGGGATAGATGGCATAGAGCGGGCTCAGCTTGACCATTAGGAACACGCCGGCCTTGACCATGGTTGACGAGTGCAGCAGGGCGCTCGTGGGAGTAGGGGCAACCATGGCGCCCAACAGCCAAGTGTGGAACGGCATCTGTGCGGCCTTGGTGAGTGCGGAGAGCGACAACAGGATGACCGGCATCACCAGCAGCGCGGATTGCGCGGTTCCGGCGCCGGAAAGCTCGATCATGCCCGAGATGGTCAGCGGCATGCCGTTGACGTGCAGATACATGAGTCCGGCCAAAAACGCGATACCGCCCAGCATGTTGAGGATGATCTGGATGAAGGCGTTCTTGATGGCCTCGGGCGTGCGCGTGTAGCCAATCATAAGGAACGAGCACACGGTAGTGATTTCCCAGCCGCAGAACAGCCACTCAAGGTTGTCGCTCGTCACGATGACGAACATGGCTGAGAGGAACAGGAACATGAGCGCCAGGAACTGCGGGCGTCGGTCGGGCGCGGTCTGCCCGCGCAGCGCAGCCTCGTGCTCATCGTGCGCTTGGAAGTCCTTCATGTAGCCCAAGGCATACACGCAGATTAGGCTGCCGACAATGCCGACGGCGAGGACCATGATCACGCTCATGTAGTCTAGGTAGAGCGGCGTCGCCGTGACGGCTTCGGCCGCGGGCAGCGTCATGGCTGCAAAGGCGAGCGAGCCCACCAGCTGGACTATGCCGAGCACCGTGGTGAGCGCGTTCCCATATTTGAACGCGTTGTACAGGATAACGGCGCACAGAATCACGTCGATGGCGGAGCTGATGATCGAGAGCACATGCGAGGTGCCGGGGGCAACCTCAAAGCTCTGCGGACCCGTGCCAAAAAACATGACGGCGACTACAACTGTCACCGCCATAATAATGCCGGAACCTATGAGCCCCACCGCATCGCGGGCGCGGTCACCGCGCGCGAGCAGCATGCCCAGCGCCGGTACCAGCGGAAACAGGGTAAGGAAATACAGTAGCGTCATACCATCACTCCCCCATGCAAAAACGCTGCAATTGTTTAACGTTATAGCTCAGTTGAGGAGTAGCGGCGGCGGGTTTTCGGTCAACTGGGGAGTTTTAGGCGTACGGGGTAAGGAGTCTGTCCGCTTTGGAGCAGAGAGGCGACGCTCCCCCTATCGCGGCGGCAGGCGCACGGGCCACTGCGCGCGGTTTATTAACCACTTTGGAGGATGTTCCAGTAGGCTCACGACGGTCCAAAAAGTTGGCGCGGCAAGAAAAATGCGCCCCTGTGGGCGCACCATCCCGTTCGCTATTCCGCCTTTTTAACGCGCGGCTTGCGACCGCGCGGCTTATCAACCAGCGCGGACTCACCGCTCTCGCGATACTGGCGGCACCAAGCCTTGACCGAAGACTCACTGGGAATCTTGTGCTTGATCATGGCCTCGCGAACCGTTAAGCCGTTTTCCAAGCGGTCCTTGACCACGGCGAGCTTAACTTCGTACGAATAGGTGTGATGATGCGAACCGGCGTTGAGAACGGCGTCGGCACCGCCTACGGCATACGCGCGGGCCCACTGACGAGCCGTGGCCTGGGGAATGCCAAGCTCCGCGGCGAGGGCGCGATGACCGACCCCCTCTTGGAGGATCTCGACGGCGCGCTGCCTAACCTCGGGCGCATGCGTGCGAGTCCTAGTTGCTTCCGACATACCTGCCACTTCTTAGCCTTAACCGTTAATCTGCTTTCTTGCGTGCAAGTTAGATAGTAGCATTTTACTGTTTGCTCAAAGCAGTTAATTAAAATAGACGCGGTGTTATCTGGGCATTTGGCACCAATTTACGACATTTCTTTATCGATTATTTACGCTGGTAGCTGGCTCGCAGCTAATCGTCATTCGCTTGTCAACAAAATTGACATCTCTTTATGTCCTTTGGCATAGAGGATATAGTTATTAACCCCTCCCCCAATAATTTTGAGCAATCGGCAAGGCAGTAGACGTCCTTACTCCTCATGATTACCGCGCATTGCCATCCACCGGAGCAAAACAAAAAGGGCGGGGCCTGCTGCGCTTGCAGGCCCCGCACCGGTTGACACCCGACGGGACGCAGCCGGGCGAGGCGGATCCGTGCTACCGCCCCGCCCCGCCCCGCCGCGATGTTAGCTACAGCTCGTTGGCCGCGTGATACGCCGTGCGGATGGCGCTCGCAATATCGGCGGTGCGCTCGCCCGAGCAGTCGCCCACGCAGGTCACGGGCACCGTCACGCCGTCCAGGTCAAACGCGTTGGCCTTGGAGCCCACGGCCATCACCACGTAATCGCAGGCGATCTTCACCGGCTCCTCGGCGCCGTCCTCGGTGGTACGAACAGCCTCCACGCCCTCGTCGGTAATGGCGGTCAGGCGGGTCTTAACGTGCTGCTCCACGTTGTGCTCTGCAAAGTCGCTCATAATCAGCGGCAGAATGGTCTCGGACTCGCCTGCGGCAATCTTGTCGAGCATCTCGACGATCGCCACCTCGCAGCCGTGCTGCAGCAGGTACTCGGCAGTCTCGGTGCCCACCAGGCCACCGCCAATGACGGCGACGCGCCCGCTGAGCTCCACCTTGCCGGCCAGCACGTCCCAGCTCGAGACGACCTTGTCCGAGTCGGCACCCGGAACGGGGATGACCACGTCGTGCGCGCCCACAGCCACAATCGCGGCGTCGGCGGCGTTGAGATCCGTGGGGTTAGCGGCATGGTTGAGCTCAACCTTCACGCCCAGGCCGGGCAGAATCTTCTCGTAATACTCCACCGAGCGCATGATCTCGTCCTTGCGCGGGGGCGCGGCTGCCAGCACAATCTGGCCGCCCAGATGATCGCTCGCCTCGTAGACGGTCACGTCGTAGCCGCGTTTGGCCGCCACGCGCGCGGCCTCCAGGCCGGCGATGCCGCCGCCCACCACGGCGATCTTCTTGTCGCCCTCACCCGGTTTAATGGCGATGGTCGCCTCGTCGCCGTTCTCGGCATTGAGCACGCACGAGATGTACTTGCGGTTTTGAATCGCGTCGACGCAGCCCTTGTTGCAGTTGAGGCACTCGCGGATGGGCTCGCCCGTGGCGGCCTTCAGCGCAATGTCGGGGTCGCACATGAGCGAGCGGCCATAGGCGATAATGTCGGCCGCGCCGTCCTCAAGAATCTTCTCGCCGGCCTCGACCGAGACAACGCGGCCGACGGTTGCCACCGGCACGGAGACCAGGGCCTTGACGCGCTCGGCCACGGGCAGCGTCCAGTTGTAGGGCATGGCGCCCATGGGCGGAATGGTGTCGCCCATGTTACCGGTGTGGTTGGCCTGCGCGACCTGGATCATGTCGATGCCCGCGCCCTCGAGCAGCTTGGCAAACTCGCAGGCCTCGTCGGGCTGCAGACCGCCCTTGCCGCGCGGCGTGCCGTCGGGGTTCTCCATGATCACGGGGAGCTTGTACTCCACCATCAGCTGCGGCGCGACTTCCTTAATGGCAGCGACGACCTCCAGCGCGTAGCGAACGCGGTTCTCGAACGAGCCACCGTACTCGTCGGTGCGCTGGTTGAGGATGGCGGAGCACAGCGAGCCCACCAGGCGGTCGCCGTGGACCTCGATGGCATCGATCCCAGCCTGCTGTGCGCGGGCGGCCGAGGCGGCGATGGCCTCCTTGATCTGGGTGAGTTGCTCCACGGTGGCCTCGTTCACAAAGTGCTGCATGTCGTGGTGCAGCTTGGCGTAGGCCTGCTTGCGAATCTCGTTGGACTCGGCCATCTTGGCGGCAAAGGTCTCCTCGTCGCCGGCGGCCTTGGCCTCCTGCGCGGCCTTGGCGGCGGCCATGGAGCCCATGACCATGCGGCCGACGCCGGGGACGTCGTACTCGGGGTGGAACAGCTGCAGCGCGACCTTGGCGCCGTGCTTATGGACGGCGTCAGCCAGCGCCTTAAACGTGGGGATCTGGGCGTCAGTCGCCAGCTTGGGCGTGGGGCTCGCGGTCATAACGGGAGCGACGTCGCCGATGACGATGTAGCTCACGCCGCCACGGGCCAGGCGCTCGTAAAAAGCCAGGCTGCGCTCGCCAATGGAACCGTCGCGCTCCTCGTAGCCGGTGGTCAGCGGCGGGAACATAATGCGGTTTTTAAGCTCAAGGGGGCCAACCGTAATGGGCTGGAGCAGTTTGGATGCGGGTGCGGTCATGGACATTCCTCTCTTGTAGGCGCGGCGGCGATGTTGCCGCGTAGTTGTCTAGAGGATATGACATGGGAGCACGGCGACGCAACGTAAATCGGCGAATATCAGGTGGCGGCAGGTGGATGGGGCAGGGCGGCCCGTTGGTTATTTCAATCTGTAACAGTTACACGGCAAAACCGGGGTCTACCTGTTACAAATCGAGACATTCCTCTCAACCCATCCTCAACAATCTAGATCTGTAACAGCTAGGCCCACTTTTGACCCCTACCTGTTACAGATTGAGACAAACCAAACCCGCCTGCCAGTAAATCTCAATCTGTAACAACAATTCGGCAAAATCCGTCCCTCGTGTTACAGATTTAGACAAACGGGACCCAACCCACCGGTATATCTCGATCTGTAACACCTGACCGTCCAAATCGGGTCTAGATGTTACAAATCGAGTTTTTGTTTGAGAGGTTGGGAATTGGGCTGAGAGAACAGTCCCGGAATAACAAAAAAAGCTCGTCGGCTAGGCCGACGAGCTGCAAGTTCTTGGTCGCGGGGGCAGGATTTGAACCTACGACCTCCGGGTTATGAGCCCGGCGAGCTACCAGACTGCTCCACCCCGCAATGTCTGGGCGCCTCATGTGCGCAAGAAAGAATATTACGTGGGAGTTCGGTAAACGGCAAGGAAAATCTCATAGAGCATAATTCCTTCATATTTAAAACCCCTCAGCCCATATCGCCGTGAACGAATCGCAGCCGAGCGCCGCCGGCGGCGCGTATACAATGGTGCGCGTCCTTTTACGCCGACACCGGGAGTAGACATGCTGCTCGCTATCGATATGGGTAACACGCAGACGGCCATGGGTCTGTTTGACGGAGACGAGCTGGTGCAGTCGTGGCGCATGCCCACCGACCGTTCCTACACCGCCGACGAGATCCACGTGCGTCTGATGGGCTTCTTTAAGATGTACGACCTCTCGCTCGGCGCGGTCGACGCGATTGCCTTTGCCGGCGTGGTGCCGCAGCTCTCGCGCGAGTGGCACGCCGTGGCCAAGCGCATCGCGGCAGACGCCATCGTCATTGGGCCGCAGACTGCCGCCGTGACCAAGCTGCGTGCAGCGCGCCCCCAGGCCGTGGGTGCCGACCGCGTCGCCAACGCCGTTGCGGCCGAGACTTTCTACGGCGCGCCGGCAATCGTGGTGGACTTTGGCACCGCGACCAATATCGACGTCATCGACGAGGACGGCTATTACATTGGCGGGGCGATTGCGCCGGGCATCCGCATCTCCATGGACGCGCTTGCCGCCCGTGCCGCCAAGCTCGCCAGCGTGCCGCTCGAGGCGCCCGAGCACGCCATCGGCCGCGATACCGAGGAGTGCATCAAGGTCGGCGCCGTGGTGGGCGCCGCCGCCATGGCCGAGGGCTTGGTCGCGCGCATGAAGCGCGAGCTGGGCCGCGAGGACGCCACCGTTATCGCCACAGGCGGTCTCGCCGGCATCGTCGCCGATTCGACCGATGCCTTCGACATAGTCGACGGCCAACTCACCATCAAAGGCATCTGCGAAATCTACCGCCGCATGCAGGAGTTAGCGTAGGCTCTGGCGAAGCCGAGACGCTACAGCCCGCGAATTCGTACAGCCTCGGGCGGAAACTCCTGCTCGCCGGCATCGGTCTTGATGGTCGCGCGGCCCCAGATGTCCAGGCCCGCAAACACACCGACCGCAAGCGGCAAGCCGTTGGGAGACACCGCCGCAACCTGGCGGCCCAGCAGCGGCACCATGTCGAAGTACTCGCCCAGCACGGGAGCCAGCGGCCCTGCGGCGCCTTGCGGCGTGTTGGCAACAACCGCCCAGGCGTCCACGCGGGCCAGCACGGCGGCGGCCAGCGTCTCGACCAGCGCTTCGTCAGCCACGTCCACACCAAGCTCGCTCAGCGCCGAACGCTCAATATCCACCGTCACGGCACCGAACATGCCCGCAGCACCGGCACCGCCGTTCACGGCAACACGCGCGAGCGACGTCTCAAACGCAGGCGCACCGCACACGATATCGCTCGGCCACTGGATACCCACCTTACCGGCAAGGCCCAACCCCGGCGTCGAAGCCGTGCCCACAAGCGCGTCCATCATGCCCATAGCCGCCACAAACGGCAGGCCGTGGAAGGCATGCATGTTCACATCGGGGCGCACGACCAGCGAAAACATCAGCGATGCATCGCCCGCGCTCCACGCGCACCAGCCCGCGGACATGCCCTCGCGGCCCGCGTCGCGCGCCGCGTCGAGCTCGGTGCCAGCGGCAACAGCATTCATCTCGATCATCTACATACGCCCCAATTCGCCCACGATATGGCCCACGCGGTCCTCGGGCTCCTTGACCTCGACGCCGTTGTAGCGGAAGAACCGCGCCGGGTCGTGCATCAGGTCCTCGAGCGGCACCAGCACAAAATCGCGTTCGCCGATCAGCGGATGCGGCAGGCGCAGCTTTTTGCCGCCGTGGGTCTCGCCGTCCATCCACAGCAGGTCCAGGTCGATGGTGCGCGGACCGTTGGCCTTGGCCTTTTTGGAGCGGTCGCGCCCCAGCTCGACCTCGATCTTCATGAGCTCGTCGAGCAGCACCAACGGCGCCAGCTCGGTCTTAATCTCGATGACAGCGTTGGCAAACGCGTCCTGGCGCGTCTCGTAGGCCGGCTCGCTCTCGTAGATCTTGGAGGAGTTGGACACGCAGGTGAGCGGAATCTCGGCGATCATGTCGCGCGCGGCGCGGATGTTGTCGCAACGATGCCCCAGGTTGGAGCCCACGGCCACAAACGCACGGCGCGGCTGCGGCTTGGCGACGGCCCAGTAACCGTTCAGGAACTGCGCAAAACCCGCGGCGTCGTGCACGCGCACGATGTTGGCACCGGCCTGGATGGCGCCCAGGCACACGCCAAACGTGGCGGCATCGCGCGCGGCGGCCTCGGTCACGCCCGAGACAGCGCCCACAAAACGCTTGCGCGACACGGCGCACATGAGCGGATAGCCCAGTGACGCCATCTTGGCAGTCTCGCGCTGGATGACGATGTCCTCGTTAGCCGACTTACCAAAGCCCGGGCCAGGATCGATGCAGATGCGGTCGCGCGACACGCCGGCATGGATGAGTGTGCGGGCCTGGTCGGACAGAAAGCCCATGACGCGGCGCATGATGGGCGCCGAATCGGGCAGGGTAAAGCGGCGGAGCTGAGAGGTGGGCACGTAGGCCTCCTCGCGGCGGGCGCTGCGGCGCATCATGGCGGCCAGGCGGTCATTGGACTCCGATTCGGCCTCGGTGGCTGCGGGCGCGGCCTCGGGTGCGGGCGCGACGGTCTCGGCGGCAGCAGCCCGCTCGGCGGCGGGCGTCTCCTGCTCGCTTGCAGGCTCGGACGTGGGCTCCGGCTCGCCAAACGGCAGTGAGGGCTGTACCACACCGCCCGGAAGCTTGGCCTCAACCTTGGGCTCGCCCAGCAACTTGCCGCGACGGCGACGGGCCGGCTTCTCGGCCTCGCGCGCGGCCTCGGCAGCCGCTTCGCGTGCCTTCTCGGCAACAAACGCCGCAGCCGAGGTATCGAGCTGCACCGTTGCGTGCGTGCGGGCGGGCGCGGCGACCTCGCCGGCATGCATCACGATGACGCCGCAGGTGCTCGTCTTAACGAACTCGACCATCTTGGGATCAGTGAAGCCCGTCACGTCGTTGACGATCGAGGCGCCGCAGCGCACGGCCGCCTTGGCAACCGCCACATGACGCGTGTCGATCGAGACGATGGCGCCCTCCTTGGCCAGCGCGCGCACCACGGGCAGCACGCGGCGAGCCTCCTCGTCGGGGTTGACCGGGGTAAAACCAGGGCGCGTGGACTCGCCGCCCACGTCGATGATGTCGGCGCCGGCGTCGAGCATCGCCAGGCCGTACTCGATGGCGGCATCGGGGTCGAAGTGCTCCCCGCCATCGCTAAACGAATCGGGCGTCACGTTGAGGACGCCCATGATGCGCGGACGGTCAAAGCTGAGCTCGTACTTTCCGCACCGCCATGTCTTGCTGTCGTTCGCCATGAGCATCCTCCTAAAATGCCCACGCCGCCGAGCTTGGGGAGCTGGCGGCGGGGTCGCTTTGCACTCAGTCTTTCTATTGTATCCGCGCGCGCGGGCTAGAACGCAAACGTGGCCGCGATGTCGCAAGAAATCAGCAGGTCGGCATTTGCATCCTGATCGGTGGGAGCAAGGTTGCATATGGCCAGCGTATCGCCGGTAAAGTATCGCGTAAGGCCTGCCGCCGGATACACCACGAGCGAGGTCCCGCCTACAATGAGGGCATCGGCCGCGGCGATGGCGGCAACGGCACCGGTCAACACATGCTCGTCGAGCGGCTCTTCGTAGAGCACTACATCGGGCTTGATGCGGCCGCCGCACGCGGGGCACGCAGGCACGCCCGCGGCATCCTCGTGCTCGCGCGAGCAAATCCACTCGGCGCTATAGACCGCGCCGCACGACTGGCAAATGTTGCGATGGACCGATCCGTGCAGCTCGAACACGCGCTGTGAGCCGGCCATCTGATGCAGGCCGTCGATATTTTGCGTCACTACGGCGTCGAGCTTGCCGGCGCGCTCCAGCTCGGCTAGCTTGGTGTGGCAGCGGTTGGGCTTAGCGTTAAGCGCGATCATCTTGGTGCGGTAAAAGTCGAAGAACTCGGCAGGATGCGCCTCGTAAAAGCTATGCGACAGCATGGTCTCGGGCGGATAGGCAAACTGCTGGTGATACAGGCCGTCCACACTGCGGAAATCGGGGATGCCGCTCGCCGTGGAAACACCGGCGCCGCCAAAGAACACCACACGCTTGTGGGTACCGAACAGCTCCGCCAGTGCGGCGGAGGCCTGCTTGGGGTCCGATATTGCCTGCGTCATATGAGTCCTCCGTCCTTGTTGGTCGGGCAGCGTCGGGCGACATCCCGGCATGCGGCCTTTGAGTCAGCACGCGCGGAGCCCACCCCGCCCCTGTTGCGCTAATCTTAAGCCTGCAAACCCCGTCGAAAGGACACCATGCCTCAGACTTACACTTTCGCCTCGTGGAACGTCAACGGCCTGCGCGCCGTGCTCAAAAAGGACCCAAGCTTTATCCAGATCGCGCAAGAACTCGACGTCGATATCCTGGCGCTGCAGGAGACCAAGCTGCAGGAGGGCCAGGTCGATATCGACCTGCCCGGCTATCACCAAACTTGGAGCTACGCCGAGCGTAAAGGTTATTCGGGCACTGCGGTCTTTAGCCGCCAGGAACCGCTGCGCGTGCTGCGCGCCGACGCACTGCTACCCTACGCTAGCGAGGGCGATGAGGCCGAGCTCGTCGCCCAGGCCGCAACCGAGGGCCGCGTCTGCGCGCTCGAGTTCGACAAGTTTTGGTTTGTCGACGTCTATACGCCCAACGCCCAAAATGAGCTCGCGCGCATCGATGTACGCATGGCCTGGGACGATGCCTATCGTGGCTTTTTGAGCGCACTAGAGCGCGAGACCGGCAAGCCCGTGGTGACCTGCGGCGACTTTAACGTGGCACACGAGGAGATCGATCTTAAGAACCCCAAGTCCAACCGCGGCAACGCAGGCTTTTCGGACGAGGAGCGCGGCAAGTTTACCGAGCTGCTCAACGCCGGCTTTACCGATACCTGGCGCGCGGCAAACCCCGACGTCGAGGGCGTCTACAGCTGGTGGAGCTATCGCTTTAATGCCCGCAAGAACAACGCCGGCTGGCGCATCGACTACTTCCTGGTAAGCGACGCAATCACCGACAACGTACGCGACACCGGCATCCGCGGCGACATCTTCGGCAGCGACCACTGCCCCGTCACCCTCACGCTAGAGCTCTAGCCCCCAAATGATCCCCCGGGGACGAAGGAATACAGATCACTTTTGCCCGCGCAAGGGGCGCCCGCGTGACCCCGTCCGCCACGAAACCAGCCCATCTACTACGTTTAAGCCACTACCCTCAACCACAGCGAACAACGCAAAAAGAAAACCGCAGGTAGAAAGCCTGCGGTTTTTCATAAAACGCGGTCATGGTCGGGGGTATCAAGCTAAACGTAGTAGATGGGCCAGTTTCGTGGCAAGCGCCGTCAACTGATTTCCTGGGGACATCTGGAGACGGAAGAAAATGGATCAATTTGGCTCTCTGGGGGCCACGATGCCCGTCGTATCAGCCGGCCATTTTAAAACTATGCCGGTTTACGGGGCTGAATCGCGAACCCCCAGCCATGCGCAATTCCGTAATAATAAAACCGCAGGTAAACGGCTTGCTCTATTTTGAAAAAAGCCGGTATGGTCGGCCTGCGCCAATCTAGCCCCGTAAACCGGCATAGTTTTAAAATGGCACTTCGGCAGTATTGATTCCCGCTCCGACGCAACCAGCCTTACAGCCCGTATTTCACGACGACACGGTTAATGCGGCGACACCAGGGCTTGTACAGGGCGACCAAGAACACGCAGGTCGCGAGGCCGTGTGTGATATCGAACGGCACCGCCGTGGCAAGACGCGCCACGGCACCCGCCCAGGTAAGCGGCTGCACAAAACCAATGATGTCATACGCGTTGATCACGACGCCATAGAGCAGGCCCGACGCAAAGCCGTACGCCAGCAGTGCTGGCATGCGCACGGTGCCGTCGGCGCGGTCGAACGCACCCGCATACGTCAGCGCACCGCCAACGTATCCCACGAGCCCCCAAGCATACATCTGCCACGGCGTCCACATGCCCTGTCCAAAAAAGAAATTGCTGGTCAGCGCAGCCAGCGCGCCAACCATAAAACCATTGCGGCGACCAAGCGTCGCCCCCGCGATAATGGCGATGGCGCTCACCGGTTTAAAGTCGGGAATGGGCCCAAACAGGATGCGCCCCGCCGCCGCCAGCACCGCCAGCACCAGCGTGGGCATAATCTGGCGCAAACCCGGACGAGATGCCTCGTAACCCGCAAAGAACAGCGCAAGCACCAACGCCACCACAACCAGCATGGCCAACGCTGCCTGCTCAACACCCGCCAGCAACGCGGCAGCCATCACCGCCGGCACCGCCAACAACAGCGGGATCTCCAGTTTTGCAAGCAAACGCGAGAAACGACAGTCCGTCATCCCATCACGCCCTATAGAACACGTTGTCGGCAAAGAAGTCGGCCGGCGGCTCCATGCAGGCAATCTCGCCGTCAAACATCATGGCGACGTCGTCGGCTACCTGCTCGGCAAAGTCCAAATCGTGCGTAGCCATGATGACGGTGCCGCCAGCCTTCGCATGGTCACGCAGGGCGCGGGCGATGATGCGGCGGCTGAACAGGTCTAGACCCTTGGTGGGCTCATCGAGCAATAGCAGTTCGGGGCCGATTAGCAGCAGTTTTGCCAATGCAAGCAGTTGACGCTGCCCGCCCGAAAGATCGTACGGATGGCGTCCATCCAGACCCGACAACCCCAAGCTCGCCGCACGCTCCCGCGCCAAGTTCTCGTCATATCCGCAGGTCGAGGCCCATTCCATCAGCTCATCGCGAACCGTCTCGGCAACCAGCAATGCTTTGGGATTCTGAGGCAGCAGCGCCGCCGAGGCCGCTCCGCGCACCATGCGGCCGCGCTGCAGCTTGGCGGTCTTCGCCAGCACCGAGAGCATCGTCGACTTGCCGCAGCCGTTACCGCCAACAACCGCATGCACCGCACCGGCCGAAAACGACGCATCGAGCCCACGCAACACCCAGCCGGACGCTCGATCGTAGCGAAACCAACCTTCCGACAGGATGGTAGCCGACCCAGCGTGCATTTTTTGGAGTATTCTACTTCCATCCGTGCGCGAGAAGGCTTCCAAGCCGTTCTCGAGCGACGTTTGCGCCACAAATTCGGACGATTTGTCCAATTCTGAACTTTTTTTCGCGCTCGATACGTCCCCGGGCGGCTCCAGAGAGCCCAAATTGTCCTCACGCCTGCTGAATACTCCGTTTTTTGCACATCGGATGGCACCCCACCCCAACGTGTCATCGGAAAACAGCGATTCTCGGCGTCCCAAAGATGCCATATCCGCCGCCTCGCGCACGCGGCCATCCTCAATCCGGTACGCACACGTCGCGTATTCGAGCATTGGGCGCGGCTGATGCGTCGCCACAACAACCGTGCAGCCCAGCTCGCGATTTACACGAAACAGCGCGTGCAGGAAATTCTTCTCCGCAACCGGATCAAGCTGAGACGTGGGCTCGTCGAGTAGCAGCACACGCGGACGCAGCGCCAGGACGGCGGCAAGCGACAGCAGCTGCTTGCGGCCACCCGAAAGCGTATCGGTATCACGATGAAGCCAGTCCTCCAGACCAAAGAAATAGCTGGTCTCGGCAACACGGCGGCGCATCTCGTCGCGCGACACACCCAGATTCTCTAGGCCAAACGCCATCTCATGCCACACGGTCTCGCACACAATCTGGTTCTCGGGATCCTGGAACACATAGCCCACGCGCTCCGCCGATGCCCGCACATCCATGTCGGCGACGTTCTCGCCCAGCACGCGCAGTTCGCCAGTGCGCTCGCCCGCCGGAGCGATCTCGGGTTTGAGCAGAGACAGCAGCGTCGACTTACCCGATCCGGTACCGCCAACAAGCAGCGCAAATGCACCTTGGGAAACAGACCAGTCGAGCCCCTCGAGCACCGCAGCATCAGCATCGGGGTAGGCAAAGCTCAGGCTCCGCACCTCAATCGCCGGCATATCCGGGCCGCACGCCGCGCCCGACACCGGGCCCCTATCCAACCGAGCCATCAGCCAAACCTCTTCTCATCACTCGCGTGCAACGCGCAAGGCAGCACCATCCAGGCAGCGTACACAACATAGCCCGGCCACGGCGCCGGCACCAAGAGCTGAGGATAAAACGAATACTGCGTCGTCGCGGTCCACGCCACTGTCACCGTGACCACGCCAAACAGTGCAAGCCCAACCAGCGCGGCAACATCGCCGCGCCCCAGCCGATACCGCGCATACGTCGTACGACGCGTCGCGGCACCCCACCCGCGCGAGCGCATCGCGTCCGCGCGCTCCAGCGAATCTTCCATGCCCCAGCCCATCAACACACTCGATGCCCGCAGGCGCGATCGCACGGGATCGGTGGGCGCACGCCCCGGTACATCGATCGCGTCCTGCACCGCCAGCACCGTGCGGCCGCGACGCAAAAACTGTGGGATAAGCCGCATGCACATCGAGATCATGAGCGCGACCACCGGCGCGGCGTTGCCAAAAAGCGCAAGTACCTTGTCGTATTCGAGCATCGACGCCGCGGCCTCAAACCACAGCACGCTCGCCACAAACAGCCCGCCCATGCACAGGCCGTAAACCATGCTCTCCAGATACACCGCGCGCATGCCAATACGGAACAGCTCCGTCGAGCCCGATGCACTAAACAGCGGATTGAGCACCGCGATAATCAAAATCACCGGCAGCTGCCAGCGAAGCGCCCCCAACGTGCGCGCAGCACCGCGCGTCGCAAGCCCGTACGCCAGCCCGCCCGCAAGCGACAGCGCGATCAGCACCGGCTGCATCGAGAACATGGTGAGCCCCAACGTCAGCACCATGTAGAGCGCCGGCACCGCCGGATGCGACATCGAAAATGCCCCCACGGACTCGGCGCCCGAACCCTCTCGCATGTTGTCCATAGGCATCCCCGCCCTCCCGCCAAATCACCGACGCCGAAGCACTGCCGGCACCACCCGCAACCAGCGCAAACGCCACACCGCCGGCCCAAACCTCAGCTGCCGCGCGCCAATCGTTACGCGCTCATCATATGCCTGCGGTATCATATTGCGCCGTGTATCGTTTCCAAACACACGTCTCTATAACGTAACAGGAGATCACATGGACGCAACCGCAATTATCCTCGCCGCCGGCGAGGGCACCCGCATGAAGTCGAACCACTGCAAGGTTTCGCACAAGATCCTGGGTAAGCCCATGGTCCAGTGGATCGTCGACGCCACCATCAAGGCCGGCTGCAGCCGCGTCGTGGTCGTCATCGGCAGCCACGCCGACGAGATGCGCGCCCTCATCGATGGCGCCTACGCCAACGGCGCCACCAAGGTCGAGTGCGTCGAGCAGACCGAACGCCTGGGCACCGGCCACGCCGTAAAGGTCGCGCTCGAGGCCTGCGGCATCACGCAAGGCCCCGTCGTCGTGCTTAACGGCGACCTGCCGCTCATCACCGCCGACACCGTCGCCAAGTTCGCGCAGACCGTCGCCACCGGCGAGCTCGCCTGCACCGTCATGACCATGACCCCGCCCGACCCCTTCGGCTACGGCCGCATCAAGCTGGGCGCCGACGGCCAGATCGAGCGCATCATCGAGCAGAAGGACTGCACGCCCGAGCAGGCCGCCACGCTGCTGGAGTGCAACGCCGGCTGCTACGCCTTCGACGGCGCGCAGCTTGCCGCCCACATTAACGAGATCGGCAACGACAACGCGCAGTCCGAGTACTACCTGCCCGACATGCTCGAAATCCTCAAGGGTCACGGCCAGGCAGTCTCCATCTTCCACTGCGACGACTACCGCGACGGCCTGGGCGTCAACAGCCGCATCCAGCTCGCGCAGCTCACCGCCATCGCGCGCGACCGCATCAACGAGCACTGGATGGCCGAGGGCGTCACCTTCATCGACCCCACGCAGGCTTGGATCGGCCCCGATGCCGTCATCGGCCGCGACACCATCGTGTGGCCGCAGACGCACCTGATCGGCCACGTCACCGTGGGCGAGGAGTGCCAGCTCGGCCCCAACAGCCGCCTCACCGACACCACTGTCGGCAGCGGCTGCACCATCGATGAGACCATCGCCATCGAGGCCGTCATCGAGAACGGCGTCGACTGCGGTCCGCGCGCCTACCTGCGCCCGGGCACCCATATGCTCGACGGCTCCAAGGCCGGCACGCATGTGGAGATTAAGAAGTCCACGATCGGCGAGGGCTCCAAGGTGCCGCACCTGTCCTACATCGGCGACACCACCATGGGCTCCGGCGTCAACGTGGGCGCGGGCTCTATCACCTGCAACTACGACGGCGTCCACAAGCACAAGACCGTCATCGGCAAAGATGCCTTCATCGGTTCCGACACCATGATGGTCGCGCCCGCCCAGATTGGCGACGGCGCACTCGTGGCCGCCGGCTCCGTCATCACCGAGCCGGTCCCGGCCGACGCACTCGGTCTGGGCCGCGCCCGTCAGGTAAATATTGAGGGCTGGGCCGCCGATTATCGCCGCCGTCTGCACGAGGACGACGAGGCATAACGTTTCGCCAAGCACAAAAGGAGCTGTTCCATGGGGACGGCTCCTTTTTCTATCGTGACCTGCGCGACCGGATGAGTGGTCGGTTCGTGTCCGTTGACGGTAAAGACGTTATCAAGACCCGATTAACCCCGCCGCACGGTTACAATGCAAAAAGGCATCTATATGGCATTCGATATAAAGGAGAAGGGTAATGCCGATTAATGATCCCGAGAAGTCGGAGAATATGCGCAAGTCCATCCGCGTGTATTCCGGTTCCTCCAACCGTCCCCTCGCTCAGAAGATCGCTGAGTACCTTGGGGTCGAGCTTTCGGGCCTTACGCTAAAGCAGTTCGCCAACGGTGAGATTTACGCCCGCTACGACGAGACCGTCCGCGGCGCCGACGTCTTCCTGATTCAGTCCGTGGCCGGCGGCAACGTCAACGACATGCTCATGGAGCTGCTCATCGCCACCGACGCTGCCAAGCGCGCATCCGCCCGCTCCATCACCGCCGTCATCACCCACTACGGCTATGCCCGCCAGGACCGCAAGGCCGGCCCGCGCGAGCCCATCACCGCCCGCCTCGTCGCCAACCTGCTCGAGCGCGCCGGCGTCGACCGCATCATCACCCTCGACCTGCACCAGGGTCAGATCCAGGGCTTCTTCGATATCCCGGTCAACCACCTGTCCGCACTGCCGCTGTTTGGCCAGTACTACAACGCCATGAACTTCGACACCGACAACCTGGTTGTCGTCTCCCCCGATGTGGGCCGCGCCAAGGCCGCCAAGAAGCTGTCCGACATGCTCGGCTGCGACCTGGCCATCGCCCACAAGGGCCGTCCGCGCCACAACGCCGCCGAGGTCATGGGCATCATCGGTGACATCAAGGGCAAGACCTGCATCATCAACGACGACATGATCGACACCGCTGGCACCCTGTGCGCCAACGTCAAGGAGCTCAAGGCTATGGGCGCTGGCGATATCTACGTCTGCGCCACCCACGGTATCTTCTCCGGTCCGGCCATCGAGCGTCTGAACGACGCCCCGATCGTCGAGTGCGTCGTCACCGACGCCATTCCCGTCGAGGTCGGCGGCAAGATCAAGACCATCTCGGTCGCCGAGGAGTTCGCTCAGGCCATCTCCGCCGTTTACCACGAGGAGCCCGTCTCCACGCTCGTCGGCGGCGACTTCGCGCTGTAATCCAACGCGCATCGCATCATCTTTGATGCTTTTAAAGGGTCGGAAGCTCGCTTCCGACCCTTTTTCTATCCCTCGTCAACCCGCCCTGGACAATTAGTTCAGATACGTATTTTTCTAAAGCTCCAAAGGACCGTTCGGAGCCTTCTGACCTCCCCGGCGCATGCCATGCCGTCCAAAGCTCATCGTTTTCGAGTACAACCGCTGCATATTTATCCTCAAATCGCCCTCAAAGGCCCTTAGAAACGCCTCGAACGCCGCTGCCTTATACGTATCTGAACTAACTGTCCAGCAGCTATCGTCAACCTTCGCGGCAGAGCTCAATTTCCTGCAATCCCCTCAACCGATTCCACCGAATTCATAACACCCAGCCGTTCATGGCGCGCAGCGCCCCGCTGAGCGAAAAGAACGGTATGGCGGTCGCATTCTGCCGCCAACTTAGTACGTTATAGCTATGACGACCGTGATTTCACATCTCTCCGCCCTCCGCGCAATTCGTCGCGCACGACGGGCGTACTCTGCCCTACCCTGGGACTTCGTTGATAGCGAACAGCAAGCACATGCCTTGGCTAGCTGTATTCCCAACAATGACGCGATAGACTTTGGTGCACTTTCGATACTCGACGCCTGGAATGAAGATGATTCCGAACTGCTCGATCTTCTCGTTTCAAACGAAGACAACAGACGCCGCGACAGGCGACTTCTTCAGCATATTCTCTCCGCTCCTCTTCCTGAAGGTGCAATTATGCACGTCGAGGCCGACATCTACGCAACGTCTCCCGCCATGACAGCCATGCTTTGTTCCAAAAATGAATCAGTCGCCAAAACCCTGATGCTTCTCATGGAACTGCTCGGAACCTACTCCCTTCCTCCCGGGGCAACATACCCCATTGCCTATGACGGCATCTGGCCCGAGGGCGATGACTACGAAGCGATGGACGACCTCGATTGCCGGGGCGACCAGTCGGCGACCGAACAGCAGAACGAAACCCGCTACGAACAGGCACACTACAAATGCGAGCCCGCCACGACCATCGAAGATCTCGAGGCTGTTGCACAGCTTGCCAAAAGTAGCTCATACACATCGTTTCGCACGGCAGTCAAACTTGCCCGACCCGGATCTGCATCCCCAGCCGAATCCCTAATGTTTGCCGTTCTCGGAGCGCCCATGCGCTTTGGAGGATTCGGATGTTGCAGTCTGCCCATGGGAGGCCTGCTACTCAACTATCGAATCGACTTCGACACTCTTGCGGTCAACATGTCCTCGGGCATCCCCTATGCCATCTGCGACCTATATTGCCCGGCAGCCGGAGTCGACAACGAATACAACGGAATTGGGCATGAGCTTCAAAACGCTCGCATCCACGATGGCAATCGAAATAATGGCCTCAAGGCAATGGGCATCCACGTCCTGGTTATCAATCGCGACCAAATGAAAGACCTTGTTGCACTCGAAGCCTTCGCCCAAACGATGCATCGACTCGCGGGAGTCCGATTCCGATACCGTATCAAGGGCTATCGCAAGCGTCAGGCCGCTTGGCTCAACGCTCTGCGGGCTGGAATCGGCCTTGCGGCGGTCTAAACGGCGAATCACCCGCGCGCCGCCGAACAGGACTGGACAGTTAGTTCAGATACGTATAGATGGACACATTGAATTAGGCTGTTTTGCAGCTATCTCTATACCATTCGCCCTATTTGAAGGCAGGGTAGACTTCAAAACAGCGCCATATGGACTAACTAAAGCTCCGAAACAACGTATCGGCATTGAATTGAGCACTTCGAGTCCTCAGAACTTATACGTATCTGAACTAACTGTCCACCTCTGATTTCGACGGCCGTCCAAACGCCCCTAAACGCCCTCAATTACCCTCCATTTGACAGCGGCAACAGGGTCGCTCACCATAGCAGGCGACAAATCAACGAAAGGATAAACATGGCAGCTGCACAGCCGCTTAAGATTCGCATGGTTGCCGGACTTGGCAACCCTGGCGAGGAATATGCCGAGACCCGTCACAACGCTGGTTTCAAAGCAATCGACGAGCTGGCCCGTCAGGCCGGCGTCACGTACTGGAAAAACCAAGCAGGCGCCGAGGTCGCGCTCATCAACATCAACGATCCCGAGGAAGAGGGCGGTAAGCGCCAGATTGTACTGGTCAAGCCGCAGTCGTATATGAATACCTCGGGTGGCCCCATCTCCAAGCTCTGCCGCGAGTACAAGATCAAGGCCGAGGAGCTGCTCGTAATCCACGACGAGCTCGATATTCCCGCCGGCGACGTCCGCGTTAAGGTGGGCGGCGGCCACGCCGGTCACAACGGCCTGCGCTCCATCATCGACAAGATGGGCAGCCGCGACTTCAGCCGCATCCGCACCGGCATCGGCAACCCTCCCGGCAAGATGGCCGTCGCCGACTACGTTCTTAAGCAGCTGCGCGCCCGCGAGGCCGAGGATTTCCAGGACACCTGCGCCCGCGCGGCCGACGCCGCCGGCCTGGCGATCGTGCACGGCGTGGTCTATGCCCGCGACCATGTCAACGGCGCCGCCTCCGCCAACGGCAAGCACTAAAACCTATCATTTAGGAACAGGTTTATTTTGGCAGGTTTTACCTGCGGAAACGCCCCAGTTGCGGCATCGCAATCAACCGCGCGCCGACATACATGCATAGCACCCCAAAGGGGGCCGGCCTCATCACAACCCGAGGCCGGCCCCATTTGCCGTTTTACCTGATAAAACTGACCAAAATAAACCTCTCCCCTTTGGTAGGCCAAAGTGGATAAACCCTGCTCCCAACAGCCGAAGACACACGTAAGTGACATGTCCATGAGGGTATAATTTGCACCGTATGTCTGCACAACGCCTGTGCGCGTACGGTTTTATTCGGGCTACCGTCCATTTCCGTGGAGGCACGGTTCGGCGGCCCTAACAAGAGAGGGGTTCTATGTATAAGATCCTGGAGAAGACGCAGTTCTCGGAGAAGGTGTTCAAGTTCCGCATCGAGGCGCCTGCAATCGCCAAGCATGCGCACGCTGGACAGTTCCTCATGGTTCGCGCCAACGAGACGGGCGAGCGCGTCCCGTTTACCCTGGCCGGCTGGAACGGTGACGAGGGCTGGGTCGAGTTCATCTTCATGGTGATCGGCAAGACCACCGAACTGCTTTCCACCTACGAGGCCGGCGAGTCGCTGCGCGACGTCGTGGGCCCGCTGGGCGTTCCCACCGAGATGGCCGAGGGCCCCTGCGCCGTCATTGGCGGCGGCGTCGGCCTGGCAATTGCCTTCCCGGTCGCCAAGCACCTGGTCGAGACCGGTCACGAGGTGCACGCCATCATGGGCGCCCGCACCAAGGACCTCCTGCTCATGGAGGACCAGTTCCGCGAGCTCCTCGACGAGGACCACATCCACATCACCACTGACGACGGTTCCTACGGCGAGCAGGGCGTTGTTACCGCTCCGCTGGAGCGCCTACTGCAGGACAAGGCCGTGAGCCAGGTCTTCTGTGTCGGCCCCGTTCCGATGATGAAGTTCTCGACCCTCACCGCCCAGAAGTACGACACCCCCATCACCGCGTCCCTCAACCCCATCATGGTTGACGGCACCGGTATGTGCGGCTGCTGCCGCGTCGAGGTGGGCGGCGTGACCAAGTTCGCTTGCGTCGACGGCCCCGACTTCGATGCCACCCTGGTCGACTGGGATGACCTTCGTGCCCGCCAGGCCGCTTACCGTTCCGAAGAGGGCGAGTCCCTCAAGGCCTATGAGGAAAAGAGCTGCGCATGCCACTAGTTAACGGTCGTTTCGTTGCCGATATGAAGTCGCCCCGCACCCCCGATAACGAGGAGCCGGCTGCCGAGCGCGCCTGCGACTTCCGCCCCGTCGACAAGGGCTTCACCGAGGAGATGGCGCTGGCCGAGGCCGAGCGCTGCCTCAACTGCAAGAAGCCGTTCTGTGTTGAGGGCTGCCCCGTCAACATCAACATTCCCCGCTTTATCGAGCAGATCCGCGCGAAGGACTTCGGCGGCGCTCTCGATACCATCCGCGAGGACTCCATGCTTCCCGCCATCTGCGGCCGCGTCTGCCCGCAGGAGAACCAGTGCGAGGGCAAGTGCATCCGTGGTAAGAAGTCCGAGCCCGTGGCCATCGGCCAGCTCGAGCGCTTCCTGGGTGATCGCCCCGAGCTCGCCTCCACGCCCAAGATGGCCCCCAAGAACGGCAAGAAGGTCGCCGTCGTCGGCTCCGGCCCGTCCGGCATCACCTGCGCCGGCGAGCTCGCCCGTAACGGCTTTGACGTTACCGTCTTCGAGGCCTTCTTCACCGGCGGCGGCGTGCTGGTCTACGGCATCCCCGAGTTCCGTCTGCCCAAGGCGGTCGTCAAGCGCGAGATTGACGGCCTGGAGGACATGGGCGTCAAGTTTGAGTACAACTCCGTCGTGGGCAATATGGCCACGGCCGAGGAGCTGTTCGAGCAGGGCTTCGACGCCATCTACGTGGCGACCGGCGCTGGCCTGCCCAAGTTCCTCAACGTCCCCGGCGAGAACCTGCCCAACGTCTTCTTCGCAAACGAGTACCTCACCCGCGTGAACCTGATGAAGGCCAACAAGTTCCCCGAGTACGACACCCCCACCAAGCACGGCAAGAACGTCGTTGTCTTTGGCGGCGGCAACGTGGCTATGGACGCCGTCCGTACCGCCAAGCGTCTGGGCGCCGAGCACGCCATCATCGCTTACCGCCGTACCGAGGACGAGATGCCCTGCCGTCGCGCCGAGCTGCACCATGCCAAGGCCGAGGGCGTCGAGGTTCTGCCGCTTGTCTCCCCGCTCGAGTTTGTCGCTGGCGAAGACGGCTCCGTGTGCGCCGTCAAGGTCCAGAAGATGGAGCTCGGCGAGCCCGACGAGTCCGGCCGTCGTCGCCCGGTGCCCATCGAGGGCGCCATCGAGGAGATCCCCTGCGACGTCGCGATCTCGGCTATCGGCACCAACGCCAACCCCTTCGCTGCCAAGATCGGCGGCAAGATGGAGCTCAACAAGTGGGGCTACATCGTTGCCGACGAGGAGACCGGCCAGACCACCGATCCCCGCATCTGGGCCGGCGGTGACATCGTCACCGGTGCCGCTACGGTCATTCTGGCGATGGGCGCCGGCAAGAAGGCCGCCGCTTCGATCACCAAGAGCCTGCTGGGCGAGTAATCACCTGCGGCGCTAGCCACCAAACGGCAAAGTCCCCGTCGAGCACACGCCCGGCGGGGACTTTTTTTATGCCGGCCGCCCGATCACCACGATGGGGACAGGCACCTTTGTGGTGGTTGGGGACTTGCCCGGTCGTTTTGTCTCAATCTGTAACAGTTAGGCCCTGTTGAGCCTTGTAGTTGTTACAGATCGAGATATTTCTCCAGCCGCCCCCCGCTTTGTCTCAATCTGTAACAGTTGGAGGCCAAATTCCTCGCTACGTGTTACAGATCGAGACGTTAGGTTGGCGGCCGAACAGTTTGTCTCAATCTGTAACACCTGGAACCCAAATATCTGGCTTGGTGTTACAGATTGAGATCTTGCAAAAGCCGAGAATGGGCGTTGTCGCCAAAACCTAACGCTTGCGACGCTTGGTCGCGGCGATGCCGGCCGCGGCAACGGTTGCGCCGGCGATGCCCAAGGCGGCGACCGTCATCGCGGTGGAGTCACCCGTGCTGGCGAGCTCCGTGCCGCCGGACTTCTTGTCGTTCTCGCCCTTACCCTTGGACTTGTTCGTCGTCACCGTGGTCGTCGTCGAAGTCGAACCGCCCGCAGGTACCCCGGTGCCGCCAGAGCCATCCGCACCGCCGCCCTGCTCGCCGTCGCCAGGCGTCGGGTCCGGATCGGGCGTCGGATCAGGCGCCGCCTCATCGGTCACCGTAATCGTAATGTTCAGACGCTCGGAATACTCGCTGTACGACATGCCAGGGCGCTGTGCCGCAATGCGCACATACATGTTGCTATCGAGCGCAATGGGCTCGGTGTACTTTACACGGCCTTCGTCACGGCAGGGGCAGGTGTCGTTGGTGGTGTACCAAATCGTCGCGCCATCCTCGGCAGAAAGCTCCAGCTTCGTGCCCTTGGGCACCGTAATGTAGTTCTCCTTGGGCGACCATGCACCAAACGTCGTCGCACCAATCGTCGCCACCGGTCGCGCCGGTCGCACTGCCTCGGCAGACACGCGAACGTCGACCTGCTTGGACAGCGCCGTGCCGCCCACCGCCGCCGTCAACGTCGTCAAACCGGGCAGAGCACCATGCAGCACAAACGTCGCCGCACCGTCCTCGCCCGTCACGGCCTGGGTGGCATCGACAGAGCAGATAGCCGAGGACTCCAGCCCAACACTAACCTTGGCGCCCGCAAACGGCTTGCCCGCCTTATCGGTCACGTGCGCCACCAGCTCAAAGTCACTGCCATCAAGCATGGTCACGGCCTGCTCCACGTTGAGTTTGAGTTTGTCGGCACGAACGCCCACGACAAGCTCGCCACTTGCCCAGCGCGCCATGGCCGTGCCGGCGTAGTTGCGAGCACCGTCGAGCTCAAACGCCACCGTCGAGCCCGCCTCACGCGCATCGGCATAGCGAATACGCAGCACGCGTGACAGCGGCTTGCCATTGGGATCGTCCTGCTTGTCGAGCCACGTATACGTCACGTCGCCCAAGCCCTGCGCGCACAATGCGACCAGGGCATCGTCGCTCGCATCCATATACTGCGCAAACTCAACCTCGATGCAATCGGTATAGGCATGGGCCGAAGCTACCTCGGGCGCCGCCGTCGACACCAAGCCAATGTTCACCTCAGTCTGAATCGGCGGCACGCGCAGCCAAGCCGAACGCGCCTCCTCATACCCGTCCTTGGTCACGCGCACTTGATACCAGCCGGTCGGCGTATTCCAGTTGTACGCACCGTCCGCACCCGTTGCAAGCGGATTGTCCTGCTCATACCCCTCGGCATCCCAACGCACCGCATTGGTACCGGCCGCATCGTCGGCGCTCCACAGCTCAACCGCCGCGCCTTCAACCGTATTGGACAGCAGGCCCTCGTACACCACGCCCGCAGGGTCGGGTGCTGCCTTGGCAGGCACATTGCGATAACGCGCCTCGAAGATCGACTGCATCTTCTCGTCCGAGATCAAGCCGTCCTTGTTGGCCTTGTAGACCTCGGCATCGGTCAGCTCGCCCCAGTTGACCGTAATGCGATTCTGGCACGCGCGCTCCACCTGCTCGCAGGCAACATCGTAGGCGCATTCGGCATTGGTCAGCTTAATCGCGCGCTCCGAACCTACGCTGGTCGAAGCTGCATCATAGGCGGCGCCCACCACGGTACCCGCCGAACCGGCCGTCAGCACGCCGGCGATTGTCATAATGGAGCCCACCGCCACATCGGTGCTGTCGTGGCAGAGCTGGCGATACAGCAGATCCTCAAACGCACGCGCCTTCTCCATGGCGTCACGCAGCGCGTAAATGCACTTCCAGTCGTCCTCGGTCTTCTCGGGCTTGGCAAGCAAGCGCGTATGCTGAAGCTCATAGCCCTCGCGCTCGCCCTTCACCTTCTGCATACGGACGTTCACGTTCTCCCAGTTCTTGCTGGCATCGTTCACGCCGTAAATGCCGGTAAAGATGCCGATACCCTGGGTCGCCGCGGGAAACGCCTGGCCGGCCGCCTTCCACGCATCGGTCTTAAAGACCTGTCCGAACATCTCGCACTCGATCTTATAGCTCTTGAGCGAACGGATCGTGCGGATGAGCTTCATATGGGCGCTCACGTCGCCGTTGAGCTTCCAGGCCATGAGCCATCCGCGCACCTTGGAGTTGTTGAGGCTATGGACCACATTCCAGTTGTCGTACAGGTCGTCCAGAATGTCGCACTGCATGGCGATCGAGTTAAACAGAAGCGCCTGGTTCTTGTTGTTATTGGAGTTCTCGATAAATTCCGACTCGATATAGGCCGTCTGCTCGCCATCGGGCGCGGCGACCTTAAAGCCCTTGACGGTATCGTCGTCAGCCGCCTTGTAGCTCAGCGAGCTGCCGAGCGCCTGGCCCAAATCGTTAAACCCGCTCGTCGACTGGCCGTTGTACTCGCTGGCCTTAATGCCCGCACACTTGTTGAGCGCCGCAGCGGTTGCGTCATTCCAGCTTCCGTATTGGTTGAGCTGGCCGATACCCATCGACTGGCCCACCAGATCCTCGGCCTGCTGGGCAATAAACTCCGCTCGCGATGCATGGTCGACGAGCTCCTTGATGGCGGCCGCATCCGCAGCGTTCGCGCCCTGGGCCGCCGCGAGTTCCTGATACCAATCCTCGCTGGTGCCGTAAGCATCCTCAAAGATCATCTTGTCCACATTGACGCCATAGCTGTCGCCCTGCTGGGTCAGCAGCGCCGCCGACCCGCCGACCGCGGCCTTGAGCTCAGCCGCAAACTGCGCGGCCTCGTCGTTGCCAGCACCATCACCCTCGCCGTCGCTGGCGGCAGGGGCGCGACGAGCCTTACGGGCAGCTCCACCTTGGGCTTCGTCCTCTTTACCGTTCTCGTCCTCCTCGGCAAACGCATCAGCGACCATCTGGTCAATCGCGTCGTTAAAGGCCTCGTCGACATCATTAAACGAGTTATCCATCATATACTCGTGCCACTGCTGCACGGCATTCGAGAACTCCTGCTGGCGCTCCTCGGCCGCGGCGGAATGCTTTTTGGCCGAAGCGTTGGCGTCAAAACTCAGCATGGTCATAAGCTGAGCATTGGAGATGCGGTAGGTCTGCGGCATAAAGATCTGCTCAAAGTTGCCGCAGTTCACATAGGTCGAGTCATTCGCCTTGTTAAACTCGTCGAGCAGCTTAAGGTAACCCTCGTCCACATACTCCGCCACATAGCGCACATGGGTGCCCTCGCGCGACTTTTGAGTCAGAGGAATCGTCACCGTCTTGCCATCCACGCAGTCCACGTACAGGTCGAGCGTGTCGGCGGCCTCTTCGTTTCCCACCTCGAGCGTGATATCGAACGTCCAGTAGGCGTTCTTCTTTTGCGGCAGATGGTGGAAGGTCCACAGACTCTTGCCGGTGTCCTTGCCGTCCTTGACCAGGCTTTGCGTACCGCCACGATACGTCACATCAAAGTTCCAGACCGAAGCGCCCGGAACATAGCGCACATAATTGCGAGCCGTTACCTCGGCAGCAGCGGCGGCAGCAGCGGTCGAGCCCACGCGCGCTTCGAGCGTCACACGCTCGGCGGCAAGCGTATCCTGCGGCAGGTCGTATTCAATCTTGGCACGGCCGAGTTTATTGGTCTTGCCGGTGTACTTTGCGGCCGAGGCGCCCACGCCCACGGTAAGCTGCACGCTTTTTCCGGGCGCTGCGTATACGTAGGCCACATTGCCCAGTAGGCTGTGAACGTCGGTGCTGTCGACCTCGATGCGCGATCCGCTAACCTCGAGTGTGGTGCTTCCCAGCGGCAACGTCACCTCGCCCAGCGTAATAAGCGGCGAGATGGCATAGATGCCCGCGGCCTTAGGCTTAAAGCGCACAAACACATCGGCGCCCATGCCCTTATTCATATTGAGAACGAGGTTGTCGCCCTCCCAAGTTGTGTCAGCCCACATGGCCTCGGAGCTGGCGCCGGCTTCGCGAGAGCCTGCGGACACATCCCCGACGGCATCCTTGGCCAGCGGAATCTCAATCTTGGCAGCCTGGCTGTCCTTGAGCTCGTAATGAATGCGCAGCTCGGTCTCCACGCCAACGACCGCGGACGAATCAGCGATAACCGAGCCCGCCGTCAGCCCGCGCTCGGCACGATACGTCTCCACGTCAAACGTGGGGACGTCGAGCGTCACGTCGAGCTGTTTGCCGTCCTCAATCTTCACCTGCTTTTGCGCGATATGCTTACCCACGGTCAGCCCTAGGCGGCTAAACGTGGAATAGCTCGTCGCTTGGATGTCGTAGCTCGTCTTGTTAAAGGCGACGATGGTGTACGAACCGGCCTTAAGGCGCGGCGTCTCGGCCTTCATGATAGGCGTGGTGCCATCGTCTTCGTAACCCATCAGATAGGTGACGCCGTCGGCGACCAGCTTGCCGTCGGACGTACGGAACACCAGCACGCGGTTAGCGCCCTGGTAGTCGCCCTTGGTCGCGACCGTCGCCGTGCCCCAGGGCTTCAAGTCGATATCGACCTTGCCGGCCGAGGGCTTCACCGTCGCCGTCGTCCCACCCAGCTTGAGGCTGTCTTTGGGCTCGAGCGTTATCTCCAGATCCTGGTCCGCGTCGGCAATGGCCTGCGACACCACGAGCGCTGTGCCCTGGATACGGAAGTCGTTTTCCTTGTCACCCTTGGCAGGCTTAAGCGTCTTGCCGCCGTTCTTCACCGTCAGATCGATGTTATCGAGACTATCGAGCTCAATGCGTTCGGTCTTATCCTGGCCCATAATCGGTTCAAGATAGCCCACGTTGAGCTCAATCGCGCGCGAAGCCGGAATCTTGGTAAAGTCCTCCGCCTTAATCTCTCCGATATTCCATGTGCCCGTCATCTGGTCGCCCGGGCGCGCCAGCACCATGTCATAGTAACCGCTGAGCGAAATGCGCAGCGTTGCTGCCGTCTTGGAGAGGACGTTGGCAGCAACGGAGCCGTCGTCGCCAACCGTCAACGGCGTGGACTGCCCCGCCTGCAAGAGCACGGCCGCCGCGCTCTGGGGAAGTTTGCCCGTCACCTGGGCCGCCTCGCCCATCCACTCAAACGTGTAGGCAGGCTTCGAGGAATCGACGGAGTCCTTGCGATCGGCCACGGCATCGGCAAGCTTTTTGACCATCGAGGGGTTGCCAGCCGAATCGGTCGCATAGGCATAGATGGTCTGGCCTTCACCAAAGGGAATCGTATACGTTACGCCATCGATTGTCACGCGCTCATTATAGTCGCCCGGATAGCCCGCCTCACCAAACTGAAGATCGGGGTTCATCACGCGCAGGGCAACGGCATTATGGTTCGTCTCGTTTCCGTATCTCGTGTTCTCAAAAGCTCCCCACTCTATCATTTCCACGCTTTTGGGTAGCACAATCTCTTTGCCGGCAATCGCAGGATCAAGAGAGGCGAACGCGAGCGCCCCGATAGATTTGACACCATCGCCGATCGTCACCGATGACACGTGCGAGCACCCGTCAAAGGCATAGCGCTCAATCCGCTCCACCGTGCCCGGCACGTTGATCTGCGTAAAGGTGAGTACCGTTGTGTCCGAGACATAGAACTGCGGTACGCCGCAATTGGCGAAGGCGCGATAGTCGATAGTCTTAACCGAAGGTGGCAGCGTTGCCACCACATTGTCGTCAAGCTGTTCGCAGCCCTCAAAGGCCTGCTCGGGAATCGTGGTAAAGGCCGCGTTGTTGGGCCAGGTCACCGTGTGAAGTGTCTTGCTTCCAGTAAACGCATTCCAGCCCAGTTCCTCAACCGAATCGGGCAGTGCGATTTCCTTGATGCTGCTGCCGCCCAAACCGCCCACAGAGCGGATATGCGAATCGGGGGCAAACGTAATTGATGTGAGCGCAACGTTTCCCATGCCCTTAAGACTCACGACATTTTTGCCGTCGATGGTCGAGGGCACCTCCAACGTGGTAATGCCCGCGTCGCCATACTCGATAGAAATTTCGTTGGTGAGGCTATCGATCGAGAAGTAGTACTGCGCGGGAGTCTGCTCGCCGGCCACGTAGCCATCATCGTATTCGCCTTTTACGCCCGTAGCGCCCTTCGAGGTCATCCAGAGCCCAAGATCCTCATTCCAGGTTGCTTCGGCTTCGGCGGTCTCCTCCTGCTTCTGCTGCTCGGCGAGTTCCTTGCCCTCGACAAGATCAGTGGCGAGCGTACCCGCAGGTGTGCTCTCGGTCTGCCCGGCGCCCGTTAGGCCCGCCGCCGATGCAATCTCGGAGGGCGGGGGCGTAGGGGTATCACCGCTATCGAGCACTGTGGGGTCGGCGGCGCCGGCATCGGGCGCGGGGTCGGCGGAAGCAGAGTCTGACGTTTGGGCGTCAGCCGAATCGGCGGGAGCGGCGTCGGCTGCTTGGCCGTTATCCGTCTGCACAAAAGTGCCGTCGGTGTTGAGGGCCTCAGCAAACGCGCCCGCGGGAAACGAACCCGTCACCATCGCGAGGGTCACCGTGGCAACCGTCAGCCGTCGGCAAAGCGCTCGAGCAGTAGTCCACCTCATGGTCGTTCCTTTCCTGCAAACCAAAAGTCATCCAGCGTAATCGTTGTCCAAAAACAAAGCGAACGGTAGGTTCATATATACGAACCTACCGTTCTACCTGCGCAAACCACCACAAAGGGGACAGGCACCTTTACGGTGGTTCTGGACTCGGCCGGTCGGTTTGTCTCGATCTGTAACAGCTAGAGGTCAAATTCCCCGCTTGGTGTTACAGATCGAGACATTAGATTGGCGGCCATTCGGTTCATCTCAATCTGTAACATCTAGAGCCGTTTTGGGCAGTTTGGTGTTACAGATCGAGATTTTGCTGAAGCCGAGGATAGGCGCCGTCACCAAAACCTAGCGCTTGCGGCGCTTGGTCGCGGCGATGCCTGCGGCGGCAACGGTTGCGCCGGCGATGCCCAGGGCGGTGACCGTCATCGCGGTGGTGTCGCCCGTGGCGGCCAGGACGGCGGCGGACTTTTTGGCCGGCGTGGCTTTCTCAACCGTCTTGCTCACCGTGGTGGTCGTAGCCGGCTTGGCCGCGGGTTTGGTCTCGGGCTTCACTTCGGGCTTGGTCTCGGGCTTAACCTCAGGCTGCGGTGTCGGCTTGGGATCCGGCGTAGGTTGCGGATCGGGAGTCGGCGTGGCTTCAGGCGTAAAGGTCAGATCGGTGTTGAGCCACAGGGTGTAGATCCAGCCGCTGTCCTCATCGGATACGCTATCCGCGACCTGGTAGCCGCACTCCTGGCCGTTGATCATCAGCTTGGTGTCGGGCGTGAAGTAGAAGCCGCGCGCGGACTTGAGGTAGATGCCGTAGCGATAGGTCACGCCAGGCTTAAAGGCGTCGATGTGATTCGTAATGTTCTGATCCCAGAACTTCTGAGAGTTCACTTCGCTGCCATCGCTGCCCGTCCAGAACTCACACTGAGGAAGGGAGTTGGAGGCCGTCGGAACATTCGCCGTAAAGACCGGCTTGTCGCCCGCCTTAAAGATAGTCGTGGCGCCGTTGATCTCGATAACGTCGATTGCCCGCCATTCATCAATCGGCTGCTCGCACAGCATATTGTCAGTGTGTGGCGCGAAGACGCCGTTGGCGGTCTTGATGTGGTGCGCCCAATGACCGTTGACGTTCATTTCGCAGTCATCAGCCACGGTATTGTCGCCCTTGAGCCTCAGCTCAACGGAATACATGTAGAACTTGCCCTCTTCGAAGTGGTCGATCTTCTTCATGCCCGGCGTGTACATTGCGGGATCGGAATACCAGAAGGCAACGGGCTTGAGCTCCGCAGGGTCGCTGCCATCCATCTCTTCCCAGCACTCATAGGCGATCTCATACTTATCGGCATCGGCGGCAGGAATCGTCGCGGTCGCACGCGGCGCCTCGCCGGGCGCATAGTCGGTTTTCACATCGTTGACGTTTAGATTCTCAAGAGCTTCGTTTTCCGACGAAGCAGGCATCGTAATTGTTTTAATAGCAGGGACATACAGGAATTCTCCGCTTAGACTCGACTTTACGGTTTCCCCGTTTACGGTAACAACGGTTTCATCGCTGAAGGAATATCCGTCTTTTGGCTTCAGCATAAGAGAATACACGTACTCTTTCCCGCTTTTAAACTTTGTAATAGTCGGCAGGGAACCATGTGAGCCGTTATCGGAATACCAGGCAGCAACGGGTTCGTTGTTTTCAAATTCCTGCCAGCATTCATAAGCGATTTCGTATTTATCTGCATCGTAGTTAGGGACACCTGCCGTCGCCTGCGGACCAGTATCCAGCTGCCAATTGAAGTTCGTATTCTGAACATTGGCAAAGGAGATGGATTCCGATTCTGATTCCGCTGCCGGGATAACAAGGCACGCCCTCTCGTAGACATGGGTGCGGGTGTAGTAGTCATCCCGGATCTCGTTAATAGTGGGTTTCCCGGTCGCCTCGGTATCTCCTTTAAAGGCGTCGTCCGGATCACCGATGATGATATTCCCGGGCTCTGTACCCGTATACGTAAGCTTGGATCCATCATAGGTGGTCGTCATCTTGGACTTATTCTCCTTGTACTCCGTAAAGTACTTCTGCTCCTCCTTCTGTCTCTGAATCTTGCTGATATCCAGGGTAAGCGTTGTTTTATTGCTCGCACTGTCATACGCCGCATGGACGATCAAGTCCCCCAGGCCGATAAAAGTCAAAGCGCTACCATCGAGAGCAGACTGGTCTCCATCTACAAGGGCAATCCCCTTCACATACTCAATCGTTTCTTCTTTCTTGATGTCGGTGTAATTGTTCCGCACCGTAATATTGACCCTAACGCCGCTGCCGCCAACAACATCGGTCACACCGCAGGGCATGATGGCGTCATTCGCCGGCGTGGCGGCGTTGTCGCTGGGAGTATTTTGTTCAGCGGGTGCCGCATCGTTGGATTCATCGGTGGCGCCAGTCGGGGCCGTCTGCTGAGGCTCAGCGGTGGCTTGCGCCGCCGGAGCAGCATCGGCTGCAGGCACGGTCGAAGCGGCTGGTGCGGTCGTTGCGGCCGTATCCTCCGCAACCGTCGGCGTCACCGGAGCCGCGGCAACTTCATCCGTCCCAGCGGCGGGATCGGCGCATTCCGTCGCCAGCGCCACGCTCGGCAGCAGCAGCTGGCCGACCATAAGCGCACACGCGCCGGCGCAAGCTATTTTGGCACCCACACAACACCGGGTACCGTGAACCAGCGAGCAGGTGCGCTCACGCTGAGTTTGCTTATCAAAGTGGCTTCCGCACATAACGCCCTCCTTGGTCGTAGGGACACCACCACAAAGGTGCCTGTCCCCTTTGTGGTGGTCCTGTACCACCAAGATGTGTCAAATGACTCCGTATGCCTAGGTTCGTAGATGTGAACCTAGGCCTCTACCTGCGGTTTAATTCAATATGATTTCACCATCGCCACACTCGTCCCGGGAACGCTACAATCGAGGACACGATCATTCGTCCACCCAAAGGACTGTCCTTGAACCTGAGCAAGCCTAAAATTAACGCGCTTTTGGCACTCGCGCTCTTTACCTTCGTCTTCCTTGCCGCCGAGTTTCGCTTCGATATCAATATCGGGCTACTCGCCGGCGCCGAGCGCGTTGTGCTCGCACAGGGCCTTATCCTTGGCGCCAGCGTGATCGGCTTTATCGGATACGCTCCGTTGCTTGATCATGCGCAGCGCAAAGGCCAGCCTCAGGCAGTTGTCAGTGCCGCCGTCCCTATCGCCATCTTGGGGCTGATTCAGATCCAGTCCCCCACGGCCCCGCTTGCCCTCGAGATTCTGGGCTGCCTCGCATTCCTCGGACTCGGCCTGTTAGGCGCCGCAGCGCACCACGCCTTTTCGTTGGCATTCCAAGATGATCCCAAGCTCGCCACCGGTGCGGGAGCGGCCTATGCCGCGGGCATCCTGATGCAGTTCGCCGTCAACCTGCTCAATTGCGGTGGCATCGTCGAGCTCATCGTCCTTGGCGCAGCGACTATCGCCATCTCCGCCCTCAGCGTCGTTCCCCAAAAGGCCGCCGAGAGCTCCAACTCCGCCATCAATCCCTTTATTGAGCCCTCTCATGCCCTCGCCAAACAGTCATGCTGGAGCATCGCGCTCGTCATGATTCTTGCCTGCTTGTTCTCGACCCTCGACAACGTGGTCACACTCTCCAACGCCCACGGCACCATTGCCGTGCAAACCTGGCCGCGCCTCTTTTTGGCGGCAAGCGGCCTTGCCGCCGGTCTTATCTTTGACCTTGCCGAGCGCCGCTACATGGGACTTGTCATGCTCGGCATCGCCGTGCTCTCGACCATTTCCATCCTGGCCGTGGAGGCCGGCGCCGATCCCAACCTGGGCCTTGTCGTCTTTTATCTGAGTTCGGGCTTTTTTGTCACGTTCTTTACCGCCACCTTTACACAGCTGGCACCGCGCATGCATGCGCCCGCCCTCTGGGCCGGCATGGGACGCGCCGCCAACAATGTATGCGCATTCACTACATCGGGCCTCTCGCTGGCGCTCGTAACCTCGGACAACGTTGCCCTCATTATGATCGGCGCGCTCGTTTTGCTCGTCGCCGCCTGCGCGGCATTCGTGGCAGCCGGCCTGTTTCGCCTGCCCCAAACCGAGCAGGAGCGCGAGCGCGAGCAACTGGCAAAAGAAGCACTCACCGCCCCCACCATCGAAGAGCAACGCCAGGCCTTCATCGCCGACCACGCTCTCACCCCGCGCGAAGTCGACGTGCTCATAGCCGTGACCCAGGATGAACGCCCGCTCAAGCAGGTCGCCGAGGAACTCGGCATCTCGATGCGCATGGTACAGCGCCACCTGAGCTCTATCTACCAAAAGACCGACACGCAGACGCGCGCCGGTCTCGCCAAAGCCTTCCCCTCTGCCTAAAACAAAAACCACCACAAAGGCCCCCTTTGCGGTGGTTTGAGCGGAGCAGAAGGCCACTCTGCCAGTTTGTCTCAGTCTGTAACAGATAGGCCCCTAAAAGCAGGCTTATTGTTACAGATCGAGACAGTAAAGGGACACGAAGCGATCCTTCGCAGCAACGACCCTCTAGTAAAGCGATGCGACATATCGGCCAAAGCCTGGCAATGCAAACTCAAAACGTCCTTGTAGAGGCTCTTCAATTACCCCAGCCTCTACCAGACGCTTTTTATACGTTGAAATCGAACCGGAACTCTTCTTAAGCCTCGCTGCCAGCTCTTGCCTGGTCGTCGTCCCAACCGGATTCATTGCACGAAGAAATTCAAGGTCCCCTCGTGAAAGTTCCGCCGCTGTTGAAGCGAAAACTCGCGATTCCAGCTCCTCTTGCGCAAGTTTCGCGCCTCGTTCGACATCCTCAATAGAAACCTCGGAGGCTTGGCGCGAAGCATTCCATGCCCGATACCCCACCAACTGGAACATAAATGGAAAGCCATCGATCGCCTTGGCAGCGAGGTCAATCGCCTCATCAGAAATCGTCTTGCCGCCGTCCTCAATCGTTAGTCGAAACGCTTCTTTTACCTCAGTCGGTGAAATTGATCCCAGCGAATGTTGAGCCGCGCGACGAAGAAACGATGTCGATTTCCCCGTCAGCAGCGCCAGCACGCGAAACGGCAGCCCCGCCATAAGCAAAGCTACCTTTTTATTCTCGCTTACAAAGTGCTGGTAGGTAGTAACAAGCTCCGTCATTTGCGCAAACGATACATCCACTTCGTCAACGGCGATAAGCACCCCGGTGTCAGTCGCTTCAAGCTGAGCAAACAAAGCGTTCATCTTAGTACGCCAGTTAGCGCCCTCAAATTCAACATCGATGTTTTCCCAGCTCATGCTTCCTACGTGGGCAATGCCGACACTGTTCACACGCCTAGAAGCGGGCTTTTCGATCAGATGGGCGGCTGATTCGTTGAGGCGCTGCAAAATGTCTTCGAGCATCCCCTCCGAGGCCGTCACATTCGCTGTAATCCAGCCCTCTTGCTGGGCGCGGTACGACAGATATGCCAAAAGCGCCGTTTTACCTGTACCACGTGCACCATAGAAAACCGAGCAAAGATTGGGATCGGAGTCGTCATTTTCAAACGCCAGCACCATATCATCGATGATTTGCTCACGGCCGGCCATATACGCCGGTACACGTCCGAACATCGGCGTGAATGGATTTGCCTGCCTGTACGCCGTCGGTGCCGCCATAAAGCCTCCCTTGAACTCATACAACTTAATTATGCCCCTACAATCTTTAAGTATTTTGAGCATCTTTGAGTTTTTTGAGCATCTTTGAGTTCTTTGAGTGATCGGCCCCCGCAGAACCAGTTGACTTTCTCCGCCTAAAACAAAAACCACCACAAAGGTGCCTGTCCCCTTTGTGGTGGTTTTTGATCGATTAGCCTTCGAGCTGCGCCACTTTGTAGCGGTAGGCGGCGGCGATGACGTCTTTACAACCCTCGCGGCCCAGCTTGGCGCGGTTGACGACGATGTCCTTGCCGCTCGTCATCTTCCACTTGCCGGCGCTGTAGCGCTTGTAGAATGCCTCGCGCGCCTTCTGCTGCTGTTTAACTAGCTTGGCGCCCTTCTTTTTGTTGAGGCCGCGCTTTTTGCGCACGATCTCGACGCGGTCCTCAAAGGGAGCGGTCACCAATACGGCAATGTGGTTGGGGTTGTTACGCAGCAGGTAATCGGACAGGCGGCCTTCGATAATGCAGCTCTCGGTCTCACCCAGATCCAAAATCACCTGGCTCATCTTTTGGAACAACTTGTCCGAGTACGAACGCGCATCGTAACGGTCGGGCAGAAAAGCCATGTTCTCCACGGCCAGGCGCTCGTCGTAAGCGGCCATCTTGTCGAGCGACTCGCCCGCGCGCAGCGAAGCACGCACCAGCAGCTCGTTATCGTACAGCGGAATCCCCAACTCGTTGGCGAGGATGCGTCCGATCTCGTGGCCCTCGGCACCAAAGTCGCGCGCGATGGTAATGACCACGGGGCTCTTTTTGTTCTCCAGATCGCTCATCGCGATTCCTTTCTAACAAATGAGAAATAGGCGATTCCTGATTCTCATTTTGTCACTTACGACCGTCCTGGTTTCCCAAGTGCGGCAGATTGCCCCGAAAGAGGAGCGCCGCGTACTAAATGTACGCAAGCGACGATTGAGGGGCAAGATGCCGTGCTTGGGGAAGCAGGACTACGCTGCCACAATACGGCGTTGATATGCTCGGACCAGCAGCGAGATACCAAAGTTGAGCACGAAGTACATCGCAAACACCAGACCGTAGAGCATAAGCACCTGCGACAGGTCGATCGCGTGGGCCATCACGACGTTTGCCGTGTACATGAGCTCGGCCACGTTAATGCCCGAAAGATACGAGCTGTCCTTGATGACGGTCGTGCACTGGCTAAACAGCGCCGGAATGATCGTCTTAAATGTCTGCGGCAGAATGATGTAGCGCATGGTGGCAAAGAAGCCAAAGCCCTGGCTCTGCGCTGCCTCAAACTGGCCGCGCGGAATCGAGTTGAGGCCGCCGCGCACAATCTCGGCCATAACAGCGCTGGTAAACAGCGTAAAGGCGATGGTCGAAATCACAATGTCCAAACCCTGCACCGTAAAGTAGATAAACAGGATCCACAGCAGGTTCGGCGTGCAACGGAACAGCTCGATGTAGGCACTCACCAAAATACGAAACGGGCGGGGCGCATAGCTTTTAACGAGCGCCAGCACCGTGCCAAAGATGAGCGAGAAAAAAATCGACAGCGCCGAGATCTCGATCGTCTTAACAAAGCCGCCCCAAATGTAGAGCAGGTTGGTCGCGTTGAAGATTTCCATGCGCTAGGCCTCCTCTACGTTGTCGAGCCCCAGCTCGGCGAGGCTCACGCCGCGCGGACGCTCCTTGGAGCGGCGCTCGAGCCACTGCACCAGCATGGCGAGCGGAAAGCAGATGATGAAGTACATAAGGCAGCAGACGATGTATCCCTGCAGGTAACCGTACAGGCTCACAAAGTTGTCTGAACGGTACATAAGGTCGCCGCCGGCCACAAGCGCCAGCACCGACGTGTTCTTGACTAGGTTGAGTGCCTGGTTACACAGCGGCGGCAGAATGATCTTGAATGTCTGGGGCAGCACGATGTACCAATACGCCTGCGCACGGGTGAAGCCCTGGCTCTGCGCCGCCTCCATCTGACCGCGCGGAACCGCCTCGATACCGGTGCGGATAACCTCCGAGATGTAGGCCGCGTGATACAGGCCCACACCCAAAAAGCCCAGCACGAACGGCGCGATGCGCACCGGCTGGTCGGCACCGGTTATGGCCTGCAAAAACTGCGGACCAGCCATGTACATAAAGAGCACCTGCACGGGCAACGGGGTGTTCTGGTAAAACTCCACGTACACGCGGCTTATGGCGCGCAGCACGCGCGAACGGGTGGTAGAGAACACACCCAGCAGCGTGCCCAGCACCAGCGACAGCAGCAGACCGGCAACGACCACCTGTAGCGTCACGCCAAAGCCCTCCCAGAAGGGCCCCATGTTTTGAAATGTCGTCGACCAACGGTCGGCGTCAAATAATCCTTCGAGCATTTGATTCCTTCCTTGGACGATGCGCCTATACAAGACCCCAGGTCTTGACCTCTTGGTCGAGCCAGCCGTCGGCCAGACGATCGCAAATCACCTGATCGACCACGGCCGAAAGGTCGCAGCCCTTCTTGGTCGCCACGCCGTAGCCCTGCTCGCCAAACTTGACCTCGGGCTGCAACAGCTCAACGGTCTCGTTCATGTAACCGGCCAGCGTGGAGCGGTCCATGGCAAAGACGTCGATATTGCCGGCGTCGAGCGAACTCTTGATGATGGGATAGCCACTAAAAGCCCTAAACTCGGGCTTACAGCTAAAGCCGTTGTCCTTGATCATCTGCTCGATCAGGCCCTGCGTGGTGGCACCCTGGCTCACGCCGATGACCTTGCCGTCCAGGTCCTCAATCGAGGTAAAGCCCGAACGCTTCTTGACCATGAGTCCCACGTAGTCGGTGCGGTACGGCGTCGAGAAATCCCAGCTCTTCTTGCGCTCGTCGGTGATGGTGTAGGTCGCCGCGACCACGTCGAGTTGGCCGTTATCGATCAGCGGGCCGCGTGTCTTGGGCGTTACGTCGGTAAACTCGACAAGCTCCTGGGCACGGGCTTCCTTGTAGCTCACGCCAAAGACAGCGGCGGCGATCTGGTAGCACAAATCGACTTCCATGCCCTCAAAGCGGCCTTTGGCGGTGTCGTAATAGCCGTAGCCGGGAACATCTTTCTTGACACCGGCATTCAGATGGCCGCGCGACTTGATGGCCGCAAGCTTGGATCCCTTGTCGGAACCCTCGCCGCTGGTGGAGTTGCCGCAACCGGTGAGCGCGGTCCCCGTCAGCGCGAGCATGCCGGCGCCCGCCAGCTGCAAAAAGTGACGGCGCGACACGGCCGCCCTCGTCATATCCGTCATGTCCATCACCGCGCCTAGTGCAGAATCTTGGACAGGAACTCGCGGCAGCGCGGGTTCTCGGGGTTATCGAAGAAGTGCTCGGGCGTGCCCTCCTCCAGGATGCGGCCGTCCTCCATAAAGATGACGCGGTCGGCCACCTGGCGCGCAAAGCCCATCTCATGCGTCACGCAGATCATGGTGATGTCCTCCTGCGCAAGCTCAATCATAACGTCCAGAACCTCCTGGACCATCTCGGGGTCGAGCGCCGAGGTCGGCTCGTCAAACAGGATGATGGGCTGCTTGGTACACAGGGCACGGGCGATGGCGATGCGCTGCTGCTGACCACCCGAGAGATTCTGCGGATACTCGCCGGCCTTATGCGCCATGCCGACGCGCTTGAGTGCGGCGATGGCGATCTCGGTCGCCTCCTCCTTGCTCTTCTTTTGCAGCTTGATGGGCGCGAGCGTCAGATTGCCGAGCACCGTCATGTTGGGATACAGGTTGAACTGCTGAAACACCATGGAGCTGTACTTGCGAGCCATCTCCAGGTGATTCTTTTTGGTGAGCGGCGTACCGTCGATGACGACCTCGCCCGACGTAGGCTCCTCCAGATAATCGACGCAACGGATGAGCGTCGACTTACCCGAACCAGAAGGCCCGATCATTACGAGCTTCTCGCCGCGCTTGACGGTGAGGTTGATATCTTTGAGCACATGCAGGTCGCCAAAGTACTTGTTGAGATGCTTGATCTCGATCATGTCTGCCATGAATGTCCCTTCCCTGCGTTTACACGAGTTGAACTATTGTACGGAAAGAACCACGTTTCCGCAGCCCACGCTACATCCCCGTAAAGAACCCGCAACCTTCCGCCCACTCATTGGGCACAGACTTAAATGAGTACCCCCCGTGGGTACTCATTTAAGTCTGTCCCCAATGAGCACCGAAAATAATACAACCGCCCTTGTTGAGCATAAGTCAGCGAAAACCCGTACACGCGAGCAAGGTGACGTGAAATGAAAGGGCGCAGACCTTATGGTCGCGCCCTTGAAATTGAACGTCAGATTGCCGTGTGTACGGGTTTGCAGCGTCGAGCCGTTACGCGGTTTGGTAAAACCGCGTAACAAATTACGCCAATTTTGCGCCGACGATCTTTGCCGCTGCCGGCTTGTCGAAGTTGCCGCCGGTGGCCTTGCCGAGTGCTCCCATGACCTGGCCCATCTGCTTCTTGGACGTGGCGCCCAGCTCGGCGATGACCTGCTCGATCAGGGCCTCGAGCTCCTCGCCCGAAACCTGCGCGGGCAGAAGGCTCTCCAGAATCTTGACCTGCTCGGTCAGGTTGTCGGTACGCTCCTGGTCGGTGCCGGCCTTGATGGACATCTCCAGCGTCTCGCTCGTCTGCTTGATCAGACGCTTGATCATGTTGTTGACGTCTTCCTCGGTCACATCGCGGCGCTCATTGACCTCGATGTTCTTCACCTCGGCCTTGACCTGGCGAATGATGGACAGGCGAACCTTGTCCTTGGCCTTCATGGCCGCGATCATTTCCTTCTGCAGCTCTTCATTGGTCATCTGCAAATCCTCTCTAATAGCGTGGGCGGCACTCGCGCGAGCACCGCCCCATGATTACTCAGTCGTCGACGAATCGTCGGTCGAACTCTTGGTGACGCCCTTCAGGCTCACGTTATAGGGTACGTCCTTGGGCATGGGGTTGACGGTGATGTCGGCGTCCTTTTTGTACTGCTCCAGCCACTCGCTGTACGCGGTGCTGGCCGCCTGCGTCTTCACCACGTTGGAGACGTACATTTTGATGGCCTTGGGCACCTGGTTGATGTCATCAACCTGATTATCGACATGGAAGTAGTCGGTGCACTTGATGATGTGATAGCCGTACGTCGACTCGACCACGTCGCTCACATCGCCCTTGTTGAGCCCCTCGAGTGCCGTCTGGTAGCTGTCGACAAAGGTGGTGAGCTTGTCCCAGCCCACGTCACCCTTCTTCTCCTTGGAGCCGGTGTCGTCGGAATACCGCTTCACGGCGTCTTCAAAGCTCAGCTCGCCGGAGTTGATCTTGTTCAGGCACTCCTGCGCCTTAGCCTTGGCGGCAGCCTTGTCCTCATCGGACGCATCGGAATCAACCTTGATCAGGATGTTCGACGAGCGGCGGGCATCGTTATACTTCGACAGGCTCTCGTTGATGTAATCGACGATCTCGCTGTCCTTGGGCTTGCTGGTGGGCGCCACGGCATCTTTGAGCTTTTGCTGCGCCAGGCTCTCCTTGAGCGAGCTCTTATAGGTGTCCTCGGTGTAGCCGTAGGTCTTGAGGGTCTTCTTAAAGGCCTTGGCACCGCCCGCGCTCTTGCACGCGTCCTTCCAAGCCTTCTCGACCTCCTCGTCCGACACCGTCATGCCGTTCTCCTTCTGTGCCTGTTGAAGCAGAATCTGCTGCGTGTAGGAGTCGATGAGTTGCTTGCGGTACTTCTTGGGCGTGAGGTCGTTGTCGACCAGATACTGCGCCCAGTCCTTGTCCTTGGTGTAACCGTAGGACGTGCGCATGCTCATGATCTGCTTGGTCACGGTGTCCTCGGTGAGGTTGGTGCCGTTGATAGTAGCAGCCACACCGCCGGTAAGCTTGTAGCCCGAGGTATCCTCTGCCTGCGACATGAGACCGGAGCACGCCATGGCCGAGACGGAAAGCAGCATCGCCAGCACGCCGATGACCACCAGAACGATCTTGACGGTCTTAGACACGTACGTCTTGCGCTGCTTCTTACGAGAGCTCGACGCGGCGCGGGCCTGCTGCTCGGGCGTCGGTGCGGCCTCGGAGTTCTTTTTCTTGTTTGCCATAGTTGGCCTTTCGCATCACGAATCGAACAAACGCCATTGTGTCACAACGCAGCCCCCGCGACAAAGGGGCAACCCTGGCACTTGGGGACGTTCCTTTTCTGCCGGCAGTTAGGGACGGTCCCCAAGTGCCGGCTTTAAAAGTGGCGGCGGATGGCGTCGACCATGCCTTGGGGCGTGGTCTGGCCGAGCACATCGGCTGCGACGTCCGCGTCCATAAAGATATTCATGAGCGCTTGCAGGGCCTCGACCTGGCCGCCCGGCTCGGCGATGCCCAGATTGATGACGATCTGCGCCGGCACCGGAGCACCCATGCCAGCCATAGCGTTAAATGTCACGGACGTGGCGGGCTTTACCACCGCGATATAGGGCTTGGCCACAAACCCCGGATCGGTATGCGGAATGGCAATGTTTGCCGCCGGCATGGCAAGACCCGTGGGATAGGCATCCTCGCGCGTGCGAACGGCGTCGAGCCAACCGTCGGCAATGTAGCCGCGCGGAGCAAGCTCACTCTCGAGTTGCGCAAACACCTCACCCGGCGTCGCACACTCCCAATCAAAAAACACCAGCTCAGGCGTAAACAGCGCTTCGTTATCCGCCATGTGCTCACCTCTCTCACCTAGTCACCTGCGACGTTCTTAAACGACTAGTCATTCAAGAACGTCGCAGGTGACTACCCAAAACAAAAGGTGGCCACGCGCGCCTTGGCGCCAATGACCACCCTGACCACTCAACTAAATTGTACTGTGCACCGCTAGCCGCGAGGCGCGTCAATTGCGACCTTGCCGCTCTCCAGCACGTGGACGCGGCCGTCGGCGAGCATTTGCACGACCTCGGGATACAGCACGTGCTCAATCGCGTGGATGTGCTCCTCGAGCGTGTCGACATCCCAGCCCTCCTCGACAGCCAGCGCACGCTGGGCGATGATGGGACCGTTGTCGTAGACCTCGTTGGCAAAATGCACGGTCACGCCGGTCACCTTGACGCCGCGCGCAAAGGCATCGTCAATCGCGTGGGCGCCGGTAAAGCTCGGCAGCAGCGCCGGGTGTAGGTTGACCACACGATTGGGGAACGCCGCCAGCAGCGGCGTGTGCACCATGCGCATGTAGCCAGCCATGACCACATACTCGCAGCCACGCTCGAGCAGCTCGTGCGCGATAATCTCGTCAGCCGCGATGGGGTCGGCATAGACATCCTTGGACAGCGTAAGCGTCTGGATACCTGCACGCTCGGCGCGCTGCAAGCCCTTGGCCGAAGGACGGCTCGACACCACAAGTTCAATCGAGGCGTTGAGCTTGCCGGCGGCGATCAGGTCGATCAGCGCCTGCAGGTTGGTACCCGAGCCGCTGATAAGCACGCCAATCTTGAGCGGCTCGACCGTATCGGTGCCGGTCGGACGGGTATACGGGTCCCAAGCCAGGACCTCGGCGGCAGCCGTCTGCTCGTTAGCGCTCATCGGAGTACACGACCTTACCGGAACCCTCGACGCACTCACCCACGCGGAACGGCTTCTCGCCCAGCGCGACCAGGGCCTCGGTAACCGCGGCTTCGTCCTCGGGAGCGGCGATCAGGCACAGGCCAACGCCCATGTTGAAGGTCTTGCATGCCTCGTTGGGCGCGAGCTCGGCCTGACGCGACACGTAGGTGATGACGGGCGGAACATCCCAGCCCATCTCGGCGCCGTTGCGGGTGACCACAGCGTCGACGTCGTCGGCAAGCGCGCGGTTGAGGTTTTCGGTAATACCGCCACCGGTGATGTGGGCAATGGCATGAACGTTGGCGCCACCGCGGAGCAGCTCCAGAATCGGCTTCACATAAATGCGCGTGGGAGCCAGCAGAGCGTCGGCCAGCGAAGCGCCGCCGAGCTCCTCGAGCGGACGGCTCAGTTCCTCGGCCTTAGCGGCGGCCTCGGGCGTGCCCGGCTTGATGCCGTCGACACCGATGACCTTACGCACGAGTGAGTAGCCGTTGGAGTGCACGCCGGTGGAAGGCAGACCCAGGATCACATCGCCGGGGCGAACGTTCGCGGGGTCAAGCATCTTGGGACGATCGACAACACCCACGGTAAAGCCGGCGAGGTCGTAGTCGGCGGGAGCCATGACGCCGGGGTGCTCGGCCATCTCGCCGCCCACGAGCGCGCAGCCCGCGAGCTTGCAGCCGTCGGCCACACCCTTGATAATCTTTGCCATGTGCTCGGCCTCGATGTGACCGATGGCAACGTAGTCCAGGAAGAACAGCGGCTCGGCGCCCGAAGCCAGAATATCGTTGACGCACATAGCGACCAGGTCCTGGCCAACCGTCTCGTGACGGTCCATGATCTGGGCGAGCACGAGCTTGGTGCCCACGCCGTCGGTACCGCTAATCAGGATCGGGTCTTCCATATCCTTGAGCGCGGCGGCCGAGAACAGGCCGCCAAAGCCGCCGATGCCACCGATAACCTCGGAACGGTTAGTGTCCTTGACCATCTGCTTAATCGCGTCGACGGCGCGGCCGCCCTCGGCGGTATCGACGCCGGCGTCCTCGTACGTCACATGCTTGCTGTCGCCCATCTGAGCCTTCCTCTCCCACTACCGTGGCGCCGCACGGGCGCCAAACGGTGCTCATAGTTGCGTTCATTTCGGCGCGCGCCATAACAGCACGCGCCGTCATATCAACAAAACAGCAGGTAAAACCTACCAAAATAAACCTGTCCCCATATGGCAGGTTTTATGCCTCGCCGTGCTCCTCTTCCCAGCTGCGGTCGTCGTATTTCTCGATCACGGCGTCGTCGTCAAAGTGCAGCGGCTTGTCCAGGTTGCGGGGCTTAAAGCCCTCCATAAACTTGTCGCGGCCAAAGCTCTCGGGAATCGCCACGGGGTAGCGGCCGGTAAAGCACGCATCGCAGTAACCGCCCTTGGGCATGACCTTAAGCAGGCCCTCGACCGAAAGGAAGGCCAGCGAATCGGCGCCGATATACTCGCAAATCTCGTCGACCGTCTTGTTGGCGCTGATAAGCTGCGACTGCACGTCGGTATCGATACCGTAGAAGCACGGCCAGATGACCTCGGGCGAGTTGATGCGGATATGAATCTCCTTGGCGCCGGCGTTGCGCAGCATCTTGACGAGCTGCACCATGGTGGTGCCGCGCACGATGGAGTCGTCGATGACGACCAGGCGCTTGCCCTCGATGTTGTCGCGCAGCGGGTTGAGTTTCATACGCACGCCCATGGCGCGCAACTCCTGCGTAGGCTCGATAAACGTACGGCCCACGTAGCGGTTCTTGATAAGGCCCTCGCCAAAGGGAATACCGCTCTCGTGCGAATACCCCTCCGCAGGCGGCAGGCCGGAGTCGGGCACGCCGATGACCAGGTCGGCCTCGACAGGCTCCTCATGTGCCAGCTGACGACCCATGTCGTAACGGCAGGCATAGACGCTCTTGCCGTTCATGATGGAGTCGGGGCGGGCAAAGTAGACCTGCTCAAAGATGCAGTTGGCGGGCTCTTCGGCTGCAGGCACGCCCTGCTCGGATACCAGACCCTCGGCGCTGATGCGCAAGATCTCGCCGGGACGGACGTCACGGACGTACTCGGCACCCACGATGTCGAGTGCGCAGGTCTCGGAAGCAACGACCCAGCCGCCGGCGCGCGTGACACGGACGGCGGAGTCGACCGTCGCGGCGCCGTCCTGCGACGGCAGCTGCGAAACGGCTGCGGCGTCGGCCTGATCAAGACCCTCGTCCACCAGCTTGCCCAGCACGAGCGGGCGAATGCCGTGCGGATCGCGGAATGCATAGAGCGCTTGCTCGTTGATGAGCGTCATGGCGTAGCCGCCGCGCACGAGCTCCATGGTCTTGCGAATGCCCTCGCGCAGATGGCCCGTACGCTGGGTAAAGTAGCCGATGAGTTTGGTCGCGACCTCGGAATCCGAATTGGAGAGGAATGGCACGCCCAGCTCGATCAGCTGGCGGCGCAGCTCGTCGGTGTTGACGAGGGTGCCGTTGTGAGCAAGCGCGATAATGACGCTGTTGATGGTAGAGAGGTGCGGCTGAGAGGCTTCCCAGCTCTTGGCGCCGGCGGTGCCGTAGCGCACATGACCCACGGCCAGCTGGCCGGAGAGCGTCGACAGGTCGGCATTGGAGAACACGCGGTCGAGCAGGCCCAGATCCTTGCGGACCATAACCGTGCCGCCGTCACCCACGGCGATTCCCGCCGATTCCTGGCCACGGTGCTGCAGTGCACGCAGGCCAAAGTACGTCAGTCGAGCCACGTCGCGATCGGGCGCCCATACGCCGAAAATGCCACATTCCTCATGCAGCTGGTCGGAGTCCGGATCATACGTCGACATGGTGTTCACCTGTCCCGCGGCACGCTCGGCCGCGCGGATGGTTTCTTGAGACATGGTATCCCCTCAGAGCCTCGTTTTTTTGGCGTTACCCGCCTTATTATACGCACGGCGCGACGTGCTCCTCAGCGCATGAGCAGCGCTTTTTAAAAGCCCACCGAGCTTATAATCCGTTTTGCAGCCAAACATTTTATTGGGCAATCGCCTCGGGACCGACGATCCCGCACGCTTCCGTTGCGGCGCGTCTCGCCCGCCGTTAGGGCTTACATTGTTGCAATTGGGACGTTCGTCCTGTCTTTTGGCAGGTCGGCGGCGTATCCTTATAACCTACAACAAAGCGAGAAAGGTTCTGTATGGATCGAAACGAACTCGACCCCAGCGTCCCCAGCGCCACGGAGGTCAAGAAGATTCCCCTCATCATTAAGGTGTACGCCGTCCTGTGCATCCTTTCCGGCGTGGGCACGCTCCCGTCGGTCGCTGCCTTTATGTGGCAGGTCATCACGGCACTTGTTAACGGCAACGCCACCGAAAAGCTCGGCGACAACACGCTCGTCGCAGTCGGCCTTATCGTCGCCGGCATCATGCTCTCTGCGGCAAGCGCCGTCATCCTAATCATCTTTGGCCTGGACCTTATCAAAAACCAGCGCCGCAACGCCGCCCGCCTGTCCTACATCCTTATTGCATTCACCGTCGTCGAGCTTTTGGTCGACGTGATGCTCCAGGGCATCGGGCCCTTCCTGCTGCGTCCCGCGATCCAGCTCGGCATCCTCGTCGCACTTTCGGCAACCGTCGACCCCACGCTTCGTCAGGAGCGCGAACTGCAGCGCCGCCTGCAGGAGATGCTCGACCGCGACGCCGCCGCCGAGGGCATGCTCGGGCGCGATGAAACCGGCGAAGGCTACATCAAGCTCAACTACTTCAACCTGTTCTGGGTATTCTTTGTCTGCTGCGTGCTCGGCCTGATCGCCGAGGACATCTGGCACATGACGGTCGACGACCCGGGCGTCTACCAGAACCGCGCCGGCATGCTGTTTGGTCCCTTCAGTCCCATCTACGGATTTGGCGCCGTGCTCATTACCATGGTGCTTAACCGCTTCTACAAAAAGAACCCCATCATCATTTTCCTGGTGAGCGCCCTGCTCGGCGCCAGCTTTGAGGTGTTCGTGGGCTGGTCTATGCAGACCGCGTTTGGCGTGGTCTCGTGGAGCTACTCGCACATAACGCTGTTCGGTTTGCCCGATCCGCTCGTGGTCCTCACGGGCGGACGCACCTGCACGGGCTTCGCCTGCCTGTGGGGCCTGGGCGGCCTCATCTGGATCAAGCTGCTGCTGCCGAGGCTGCTTAAGCTTATCAACAAGATCCCCTGGAAGAGCCGCTACTCGGCCACCGTCATCTTTACCGTTATCATGCTGGTCGACGGCGTCATGACGCTGCAGTCGCTCGACTACTGGTACCAGCGCGTTAACGGCACGGAGCCGGACATTCCCGTCGCACAGTTCTACGGAGAGCACTTCGATAACGAGTACATGGAAAACCGCTTCCAGAGCATGACCATGAGCCCCAAGGATGCGACACGCGTATAGCGCTCACCGCGCCCAAAACGCAAAATGCCCGCCGGTATCACACGTACCGGTGGGCATTTTTATAAACGATCCTTCTATCGACGCAATCCTCTATGCCTCGCGCTCGACCTCACTCACGCATTCGTTCTTGATGGTGCCAACGAGCGCCTGCAGTGCATCGACCACGTGTGGGCGAATGTCCCCGCCGATAAGCACGAGCATGATGTCGTCACCTACGGAAAGCTCGCCGCTTGCCAGCCACACGCGCACATAGCCGATACCCGGCATCGCGCGCGTGGCCCCGATAGCAGACCGTACCTTTTCGGCGTCGTAGTCAAAGACCATGCCGCCCACCCTGTGGCCTGGTGCCACGCCATCGGTCTCGACTCCGCGCACCTCGGCCTTGGGCGTCGCACGCACCACACCGTTATGCGTCAGATACATCCCGCAGCCTGCCGCCGAAGCATCGGCCTTGGCCTCGCGCAGCCAAGCATCAATCGAAGGCATCAATTTGCCACTCTCAAGCATCGTTTCTCCCTTACCGTCCCAAATTAGCTACTCTCGGGCAATTTATTCATCAACGGGCGTGAGCACCATGACAGCGCGCGTGTTGCTCAGCGACAGTGAACGGCAGGTCACAAGCGTTACAACCTTGGTTGCCGAAGCAGCACGATCGGTGGCATCGCTCGCCACGGCAGAGGCACCGTCGAGCATCTCGGACAGGTAATTCTTCAGTCCGTCATCGCCCTCAAAATTGGGCGTGCGCGCCTTGGCATACGTGTCCTCGACCACCTTGGTCGCCAGTGGTCGCAGCTTATACGTAGCATCCCGTGTGATGTAATACACAAACTCGATGCTATCGAACGTCGCCTGGTCGGTGGTGTCCGAAATCACATTGAACATCGATCCGTCGTTCATATGGTGGCCGTAAATCGTGGTCTGCTGGTCGACCATTCCCGGCGCGGTGTCATCACTATCCAAGAAGATGGCACCGGACGCGTTAGATGTACCGTCAAACAGCGTGTTGAGGTATTTGGAGTTGTTGTTGGTCTGTACCACGGGATAGTTGATGTTGGTTCCCGGCACGTAAATCCAACCCACAATCTCGGGGTTCGTCTGAGCAAGCGCATCAAAGTCGATAATCGGCACGCCACTGGCGTCCTTATCGCTTACATATTGCTTCTCGATTTTCTGATACGAATCGCTCGCCTGCTTATAGCCAATCTGGGCATTAATAAAGATAGCGGCGGCGGCGACAATCAGGCCGATGCCCACGATGATGAGCAAGATGGGAATGATGGATCGGCGTTTCTTACGCGGCTGCTCGGCATAGTTGGACGGCGCGTCACTCAGCTGCCTCGTCGTCTGAGCCTGCTTCTTTGCCGTGCCATATGATGAAGGGCGATACGCAGCCGGCGTATCCTGGCGGCGATGGGACGTCGGCGTTACGGAACGCGGCGCGCGCGGCTGCTGAGGAGAGGATGTCCGACCCTGCTGTGCCGCACGGGCAGCACCCGGCTTCGACGGATCGGGAATCTGAGAAGCCTTGAATCGTTTTCCCTGATAATCGGACATGGCTCTCCTTATACTGCGGTGAAACGGCGGAACGCTTAGGCGTCAGCCATCTCCTGCTTCATCTTCTCGATAACCTTGCGGTACTCGGGGTCGCAAGCACCCAGAATCTGTGTGGCATAGATGGCGGCGTTCTTGGCACCGTTGATGGCAACGCAGGCCACGGGCACGCCCGAAGGCATCTGCACCATCGACAGCAGCGAATCCATACCGCCCAGGTCACTCGTCTTCATAGGTACGCCGATAACCGGCAGCGGCGTAAAGGCGGCCACGACACCACCCAGGTGAGCGGCCTTGCCGGCGGCGGCGATAATCACTTTGATACCGCGATCGGCAGCAGTCGAAGCCCACTCGTGGACCTTCGCCGGTGTGCGGTGTGCGCTCGCAATGACGAGCTCATAGGGCACACCGAGCGCCTCGAGCTCGGCGGTGCAGCCTTCCATAACACCCAGATCGGACTTGGAGCCCATGATGATCCCGACAACCGGCTTTTGATCTGCCATAAACAAAGACCTCCTGTTGAGAGCGGTGACGCGGCCAATCCGCGACCCTTAACTGCAAATAATTCAAGTATAGCCGCCGATGCTGATGTGTTCGGCGGGAGACGGAACGCTTTGCGAGATTAAGGCCGAAGGGTCGGAGCTTTCTGCCTACATTCAAAAAGCGTGCCCACCGTCCTTGGGTGGGACGGCGGGCACGCTTGCTTAGCTGTTGCTGGGGCTACTTAGCCTTGCTGCGACGATGGAAGAAAGCGCCGATCGCGGCGATGATGGCGCCAAGACCACCGACGGTCGCGACGGTCGCCGCCGTCTGGTCTCCGGTATTGGGAATCGCCGAACCGTTCTTCTTGCTGCCCTGGGCCTTGTCGCCTGCGGGCTTGCCCGCCTGGTTGCCGCCGTTCGAGCCATTGCCGGAACCCTGGTTGCCCGAGCCGCCCTGGTTGCCGGAATCGGCATCCTTGAGGCTCTCAATGGCCAGCTTGAGCTGGCTATAGGCCGCCTGGATCTGGGTGTCGGAAGCATTCTCATCACCCAAGACGTCCTCGGCGTAGGTAATGGCATCCGTCAGGGCCTTGACAGACTCGGCCGTCTTGCCCCTGGTGTCAGTCTCCTTCGCCTGCTTGACCAGGGCCTTGAGCTGCTTCTTAGTCGGATTCTCGACCGGGACCACCGGGGTCTTCTCGAGCGCGTCGCGGGCGCTCTCGAGCGCCCTGAGCGCCTGGTCGACCTCGTCCTGCGTGGCATCCTCGTCGCTCAAGATGGCGCGGGCGCTCGCCAGGGCGTTCTCGAGCGCCGTCCAGGAGGCCTCGGTGTAGTCGCCGGCCTTGAGGTCGCCGGCGGCAAGCTCGGCATCAACCTTTTCGATCGCGGCAGTGAGATCATCCTTCGCCACCGGATCGGGGACGGCCGTACCGTAGAACTTGAGCTCCGCCATGCTGCAGTAGGCATCAACGTCGCCCCCGCCGGCGTGAATCACCTTGACGGTCACGTAGCGACCGCGCGCGGCGCCAAAGCTCATCTGTTTCCAGTCGCCACGGTCGGTGAGCACGCGGCCATCGTTGTCGAAGGCGAACGTACCCATCGACGCGGCGGTGCCCTTCTCATAACCGTCGGCAGTGTCGGAGACCAGTATCTCGGCCTCGAAGATATCGCCGTTAGTGCCGCCGTCCTGGCGCGGCAGGAATGTAACGTCGGTGAGATCGTAGTCGCGGCCCAGGTCGACACTCAGATACTGGGGCATACCGGTCCCATGGGCCCAGTCGCTGTGCCAAAGCGTCCGCTCGTCGCCGTCGAGAGCGTTGACGGCGTTGCTGCCCTCGTAGTCGGCCTCACTCGAGAAGCCGGCCACCTTGACGTTCTTGCGGTTCTCGGGCGTGTTGATGAGAATCTTCTCATCAACAGGGCGCATCTTGAGGCCGTCGATTGCCTTCTCGATCTTGGCTGTGGCGTCTGCGACATCCTTCTTGCTATAGCTGCCCTGGCCGCTGTCGAGGAGCTTCTGAGCCGCCTCGACCGCAGTGGTGAGAGCTGCATAGGAATCCTTGGTGTAGACGGACTCGCTGTAGCCCGCGGCCTTGGAAAGCGCTGCTACGAGCGCAGAGGTATCGACACCAGCCTTGACCTCGACCTCATAGGATGCGGTCTTGGAGGGGTCGAGTACCGACGCCACCGTGATCTTTGCCTTGCCGGCCTTGTTGGCACGCAGGTAGTAGCTCACGCTATCGCCAGCCTGAACAGCGGAGACGCTTACCACAGAGGGGTCGGAGCTCTCGACCGTCACATAGGGGTAGCCAGCGCTCTCAGGCGTAGCCTTGGCGTCGACGGGCGTAATGTCGCCTTCAAAGAACTCGGTCTGGTTCTTGCCTAGCTCGACACCCTCGATGGCCTCGACACCCTGCGTGTAGTTGAAGTTGACCTCACGCAGTGTGAGCATCTGGTCACCCGATGCCTCAAGCGGCGTGACCTCGACCTTGGTCGCCTTCTTGCCCTTGTTCTCGGCAGAGAGGTCAAAGGCGTAGCGAGCAAGGAAGGAATCGTACTCCCCGCCCGCGAACTCTTGGGTCGAGCCATCCTCGAACGTCACGACAGCCTTGATCTTCTGCACGGTTCCGTTGCCACCGTTGCGGTTAACGACCTCGACACTATCGAGTTTCGACGGCGTCTTAAATGCGAATGTCATCGTGGTGGGAAGCTTCACGTAACTCGGAAGCTTACCCTCGCTGTCCCAGTTGCCGCTCCAGTTCCATAGGAACTCAAAGCCGTTGTCGCCCTCGTTATTATCGAACAGCGCGTTATAGCTCTTCTGCTGGATAAGTTTCTCGACGTTGGTCCCGTCGTCGGTCGTGAGCTCATCGTTGGTCATCGTGATGTTGAAGGCGTCCTGACCGTACTCGGCGACCGTTGGCTGAGGAACATCCGGCATCGTCACCGTGCCGTCGCTCGCAAACTCAAGTGCGTCGCATGCCGGACCGATGAGCCAAGATGTCGAGGGCAGTTCGACCTTGCCGGCGGTCTTGGCCTTGAGCTTGAAACTCGCCACCGCGCCGGTACCGTTGTAGAGCTTGCCATCGCCGCGGTTGGCAAAGGCGAGATTGATAGTCTGCGTTCTGTCCGCGAACTGGACCTTCTCGCGAGACAGGTTCTCCATGCCGGCAGTCGAGCCGTCCTGCGCGATGCTCTCGGACACAAACTCGAACTGGTCGCTCTTGAAGTTGACGAGAGCGCCCAGGGCGTTGACGTTCTTGGCGTCGGCCGCATAGACATCAACGGTGATCTCATCACCGGCCTCGACCTCGGTCTTGCTCGGAATCACCGCGAGCGAACCTGCGACCTTTCCCTTTTGTTTAGTGCCGCCGTCAAGACCCGCCATGGTGAACGAGTAATCGTAGACGTCGTAAACGCCGTTATCGTTGAGGTCGGCGAAGTGGTCGCGGATCTGCGAACCGAACGTCGGGGTATCGGGCTCGCGATTCTCGAGGCCCAGATAGTTCTTCATGTTGGAGTAGTCTCCGTCGGAGATCGTGGCCTTGTTGAGGTTGGAGCCCACGGCGAAGCCATCCGTGCCGTCGGTCTTGTAGATGGCAATCTCGGACGCGGAGAAGAAATTGCCGACCGAGGCGAGCGGTGTCATGCGCACGTAACGGGCGGCCACGGTGCCGTCAAACGCTACCGTCTTACAATCAGCGGAACGTGCCCAATCGACCTCCTGGCTCGTCCAGTGGACGCCATCGAGACTCGTCTCAACACGCATCTTGGTCACAGTGCCGTTGCCGGCGTCATCGCGCGGATAGTACTCGAGCTTATCGAGCTTGTAAGCGCGTCCATAGTCAACGGTAAGCGCCTTGCCCAGATCGTTGCCACCGGAGTGGAAACCGCCGTCGCCCGACTGGAACTCATGGTCGAAGGCGAGCTCGGCCTTATGGCTGCCGTAAAGTGAGCCCTCCCAGGTGATTTGCTCGGCGTCGGGGACGTTCCGCCACGGATCGAGTGCGGAGTTCGCCTCGAGCACATCGCTCCAGGCGGAGTAGCCCTCGGCGTTGCGCGAACGAATCTGGTAGGTGTGCTTGCTATTGTAGGCGAGGTCGGTGTGCGTGAACTCGGCCGCATCACCCACGGCGAACACGGTGCCGTCGACCTTAAGGTCGTAGGAGGTAGCACCATCGACCTTTCCCCAGGTGAGCTTGATGCTCGTTGGGGTCGTGACGTCCTCGGGGGCAGCAAGGTTCGTGGGTGCGGAGAGGCTCTCGTTGAGGCGATCGGCTGTGAGCGTGGCGTCGGCGTTCACGAAACCGCCCAGCTCGAGCGTCTGCGCCGCCGCAGCAACATCGGTCTTCGCGAACTTGACGTAGACCTTGGGGTTCGTGGTGATCTTGGTGTTGTTAAAGCTCTCGCCCCGCTCGGCCTCGGTGCCGTCCACATCGCTGCCGTAGTGGTTGAGGTTAGGGGTCTCGCTGTAGAAGTAGACCGCCTGGCCGGCCTCGGGGGTCGCGGTGTCAAAGGTCTCCTGCGAGTCGACCTCAACCACGTTGAGCGCGGATCCGCCGTTCTTGGCGACGACGCTCATGGGCTTGGCGGACACGTTGGCCACGAAGGTCGTGGTGCGATTGGAGTCGTAGCCGTTGTAGCCACCCTGCGAGGCTTCGGCGGTAAAGGTCGCGGTGCCGCCTGCGGCCTTGGATCTGTAGACGGTGCTCACATGCTCACCGTAGGAGATATTGTCGATCGTACCGTAGGAATCGTCCTCAGTCGTGTTGTTCTCGATGGAGGAGCCGTCGTCCTCGTACTGCGTAAAGGTGCCGTCGCCCTCGGTGGCGAAGAACTCGACGATACGCTGGCTGCGGTCGGTACCCTTGGTGTTGGTGTCGCTCACGGCCTCGGGGTTGTTGTTCTCGGCGTACATCGGCACGATAGCGTTGGCCTTCACAAACAGCGGCAGCTTCCAAAGCGGAGCCTCGTAGTTGTTGAGAACCTGGCCGCCGCGATACTGCTTACCCGAGAAGTAATCGATCCAGATGGTGGGATTCTCGTCGGTGCCGTAGTTGGGGAGGTAAATCCCATTGCGAATGTCGTTGCCGTTCTCGTCTGCCTGGGTATCCTGATACACCGGTGCCACTAGGAAGTTCTCACCGAACATATACTGGTACTGCGTCGAGGTGCTTGCGGCGTACTCGGAGTTATCGGAAAGCAGCATGGCGCGGATCATGGGCAGGCCGGCATCGCCGTTACCCGTGTCGATGTTGGCCGCCGAGGCCGCGCTCGTGTAGATATAGGGCATGAGCTGCGCCTTGAGCTTGAGGTAGAAGCGCGAGATGCCTGTGTAGGGATCGCCGTGCGTCATGGGCGATTTACGGTAGGTGCCCCAACCGTCCATGTCGAGCATAGAGGGCGTGAACGTCTTCCACTGGTAGTCACGCGCAGAGATGATGGGGTCGCCGCCAAAAATGCCATCCATGTCGGAGCCGATGTTGGGGTTGCCCGAAAGACTCTGACCGATATACGTGGGGATATGGAAGCGAATGTACTCCCAGTTACCGCCATACTGGTCGCCGGTCCAAATGCCACCAAAGCGCTGCGTGCCGGCCCAACCATCGAGCGTGATGATGTTGGGGCGCTTGTTAGCGCCGGTCGTCACCGTGTCATAAGCTGTCTTGATGCCATTAAGACCAAAGGAGTAGCCAGATCCAACCCAGGCAACGTCGGTCTTAAGGGTAGTGATGCCTCCCGTCTTGACCTCGGCGTCGAAGTCGCGAAGCAGATGCCACGGGGTCTCAGGGTTGCTGTCGGGCTCAAGGTTGGACTGGGTCCACAAGCCCGTGCTCACACCCTTTGAGTTGGCATACTCGGTGAACTTCTTAAGGTTGTCGACGTTGGCACGCACAGCGTTAAGACGGTCGGCCGAGCTCGCTCCGTCGGAGTTGACGCCGCCGGTCTTGTAGTAACCGTTCTGGCCATAGCCGGCGCCGTAGCCGTCGTTCGGCAGGAACCAGCCGAGCGGCATGTCGCTGTCCTCGTAGTCATCGATAACCTGCCGAGCAGAGAACTGGCGGTCGAAATCGGTCGCTTTCATGTTCTCGGTATCAACCGTAGGGCCCTCACCGTTGAGCGTCTCGGCCGCAAGTGTGCCGTCGAGCTTGTAGCCCGTCGACATGCCAGACTCGTACTTAACGTCGCCCTTCTCGCTCGAGGACTTGCTGCCCTTGGTCTCCCACTTCTTTTGACCCGAGGTCGTTGACCAGCCATCACGGTTATAGGCATTAAGATGACCAAGGTAGAACCCGTACTCGGGCAGCAGTACCGGGTTACCGGTCACCTTGTAGTAGTCCTGCAGCATCTCAGTTGCCACGTTCGAAGCTCCCTCGTTGGTCGCCACGAAGTAGTAGGCATCAAACTCATTCTCGCTGTGCAAAGTCGTGACCGTCGATGAGTCCGTGGAACCGAAGTCGTAGGAACCCTCTGCAAACGTGTTTCGGAGCACGCCGTAGCCGTCACTCGTCCAATAAAACGGGTTGGGCGAGGCAACGCCGCCATCGGTCCAGTTGTTCGTGTTGGAGATGGCGATGGTCTGGTTGGTGTGCAGGAAGCGTCCGTTCTGGGTGCCGCCGCCAAAGAAGTTCTCGGACTTCTCCTTGGCGAGCGTCTGGACGGTACCCTTCTTATCAAGGTCGAGGGACGCGGACTCGGAAACCACGACACGGTCGCCTGACTTGATACTCATCTTGCCAGTCGCCTTGTCCAGGATCACGGTCGCCTTTCCGCCGGTGATCTCGATAGTGTCGCCCTTGTCGGCAACCGTCGCACTCGGCTTGCTGTAGGTGTCCGAGGTATCGGGCTGAGCCTGGATCTTAGCCGTGTGGGACTTACTGCGCGGCGTGGCGTACTCGGAAAACTCACCCTTGGGGTCGACGTTATAACGGAAAATACCGTCCTCGAGGAACGTAATACGGCCCTTGATGCCGTCAGCGAAATCGATGTCGACGACATTCGAGGCAGACTGGGACACGGTCGCCGAGTCGACGCCCTTGAGTGGCGTGGCAATCGCCTGCTGGGGATTGGCAAACACGAGCGTCGCTGCAGTGGCAACGAGGACCGCGCTTCCCTTCACCCACCGTTTCGTAAAAATGGAATTCCTGCGCATCTGGTCTCCTTTCTTCCGACATGCTGAGGTGCCGAGGACGCCCCCCCCCCCGGCAGCATGGGAAAACGTATCAAACGGAGATGTTCGGTACATTCCGCACAATGGGGGCCACCCGTTACCAAGGGGCCAACTGGTAGTAACCAGATAGCCACCTACTAGGTCATATCAACATATGGGAGCACTTGCGCACCCAAGTTCGGAATTCTCCCAGCGGCAGCAAAATAAGCGTCAACGGCAAGGTGGGCTTAATAAGCCATACCAATTGGTTCTTCAGTCAAATACCAATCTAGCAAAAATGTACTGTTTATCTGGTATTACACAGACCATACCTTTCCCTCGGGAACTGGGCTTCGCGAAGTTTCCCGAGGGAAAGGCTCAGCCGCCATCCTGCAACCTACCGGGGATTGCCATGACGTACGTTGGCTGATTTGGTTTGGAATGAGATGTTGACGGTGGCTGATGGGCACAACTGTCCCGGGTGCATTTCAAGATGCACCTAAATGTCTGTCTTTATCCTTATAGATTGTCCAGGTAGTCGTCGGCATCATAGGTAAGGCTGTAAGCTTTATTCAGGATGCGCACGAGCTCCTGGGCATCGTGCTCGCCGAGCGCTGAGAGTTGTTTCGAGAGCGATGCCACACTCTCGGCATTTTTTTTCGCCGCGAAATCACGGCCTTCCTTGGTAATGCTCACCAGCACACGCCGACGATCGTTTGGATCAGTCCTGCGCTGAACGTAACCCTTACTCTCGAGTGAATCCAAGATATGCGACATGCGCGCACGGGAGAATTTCAGCTTCTTGGCAATCTCGGAGGGAATGACATCACCGTCAATACCCGATAGATACTGTAAAACCGGTGCCTCGCCCACACTGGCGCCGCCGGCAGCACTCAAGGATCCCTTGGCAAGGGAACGTGAGTACACAATCAGTTTTCGAGCGACGTCATCGTAATCCACTGGGGATATTGTCCTTTGCAACTCTAGAAGGGCCATAAAACCGTCATTTGCCGTACATTAGTTAACCTTCGCAACAATTATTTATGATACCCCAACGCGGAAGTCTATTGCTCGTCCTTCTTGCGTCGCATAAGCTCCTCAACGTCGACACCAGCGGCCTCGAGCATGCGCTCGACATTCTTTTTGGCGTTGGTCGTGCCGACCTTAAGCACGATCGAAAGCGGAGTGCCCACCACCAGGCACACGATGCCCACGGGGACACCCCAGCCGGGGCCGCCCTGCATACCCCACATCCCCATCAAAAAGCCAATCGCCACGAGCGAATAGCCCAGGCGCAGCCAAACATTGAGCCGCTGAATAGCATCGGTCTGCATCTTTGCCTCGCGAATCAAGTCGTCGCGCGAAAGGTCGTGTCCATGTTTCTCGTGCATATGGTCCTCCTCGTGCAAAGTGTGCATCATGCGCAAGTGCATCGTTTGTCGAATACGTCATCTTTCAAGAGCAATATAGCGGGTGTCGTGTAGGCGATGGAGGTCGCTGGCCATATTGCCCTTGAAGGGCGGCGCAAAATCAGAAGGCCGTGCGGTTGAGGCCGCACGGCCTTACAGGGGGCCAGGGGATGATGACTAGTAGCTCAGTGCCGGGTCGAAGAAGCCAATGAGAACGCCCACAAATGCGATCACAACGAGGATCAGCATCATAACGATGGGGTTGACCTTCTTCTTGGTCATCATGTACCAGCAGAAGATGATGAAGACCATGGGCAGCAGGTGCGGATAGATTCCGTCGAGCGTGTCCTGGAACTTACCGCCGCCGGGCAGCACCAGATTGGGGCTGCAGGTGATGGAGACCCAGGTAGCACCGACTGCACCGATGACCATGGTACCGACCATCACGATGGAATCACGCAGAGCCTTGGCCTTGGGGCCGACGAGGGCCTCGACCGCCTTGCCGCCGAGCTCATAGCCCTGGTTGTAGGCAAAGCGCATGCCAAGGAACATGAGCAGGTTCCACACGACAATATAGAAGATGGCACCGAGCGGAGAGCCGCCGGTCGAGAGACCGAGGGCGATACCGAGCAGGATCGGGATCAGGGTACCGACGATCAGCGAGTCGCCAAGGCCGGCGAGCGGGCCCATGAGGCCGGCGCGGATGCCGTTGATGGCGTCGTCGTCGATGGCCTCGCCGTTTGCGCGAGCCTCCTCGAGGCCGGCGGTGACGCCGACAATCATGGTGCCGATCTGCGGCTCGGTGTTGAAGAACGCGGAGTAGGTCTGGAGGGCCTGCTTCTGCTCCTCGGGCGTGTCGTAGAGCTCCTCGACGATCGGAAGCATGGCGCACAGGTAACCGAAGGTCTGCATGTGCTCCTGCGAGAAGCAAGTCAGGTTGCCATAGGACCAGTTGCGGAACGACTTGGCAAGCGTTTTCTTAGAGAGTTTCTTCTTCTCTGCCATTAGATGTCCTCCTCTTCCTCATCATCGGAGCCCGAGGCGATAGCTGCCTTGGGAGCGTTTGCGAGGTCGATCTTGAGCGAAGCGATCTCATAGTTGATCAGGGCGAAGAAGCAGCCGATGCCGGCGGCGGCAATCAGGTTGCATCCCATGACAGCGGACAGGGTGAAGCCGAAGAAGAACGTGAGGAAGTCCGTCGGCTTGGAGATGACCTGCTTGAGCAGGATGGCGATACCGACGGTAGGCAGCAGCGAGCCGACGGTGAACAGCGTCTTCATCGCGATGCCGTCCATGGGCATGTAGGTCTTCATGAGGTCGACCATGGCGGTGCCGCCCATGGTGATGATGAACGTCGGGAGGAACGAGCAGACGATGTGACCGATCCAAGGCAGAACGTTGTTGACCAGGTAGAGCTTGTGGAGGTCGCCCTTCTCGAGCCACTTCCAGCCCATGCCCTGCCATACCAGGTTAATGGTGGCGGTGCCATAGAAGAGCACAGTGCCGAGCGTGCCGACGGCGGCACCGAGGGATGCGGCCATGCCGGCAGCCTCAGCGGAGGCGGGATCGATGCCCGAGTTCTTGATGGCGAGGATCGCCAGCGGGATGCCGATATAGGACACGGCGCGGACGTCGGCGGAGACGGTTCCGCCGGGGGTCACGAGAGCGATGTAGACAACCTGGATGGCAGCGCCGACGAGGATGCCCGTCTGCATATCGCCCATGATGATGCCGACGATGAGGCCGGCGACCAGAGGACGACCCAGAGTGTAGTTGCCGATCGTCGTGCCACCCATGCCAGGCAGTGATGCCAGGCAGGCGAACAGGCCGAACAGCGCGGCTTGGAATGCATTGATTGCCATGCTTTCCCCTTTCTTTATTCCTCAGCCCTTTCCCCCAGGGCTGTAGGCACCAAAATGCGGCTGGCGCCTAACTAGAAGCCAAACTGACCGCGGAACTTGGGCCACTCACCGATGGACTTCTCCTTGATAAGGGCGAACTCGACCGTGTAGCCGGCGTTGGTGAGATCCTCGAGCGCCTGGGCCTCTTCCTGCGTGATCGACTGGTTGTTGCCGAGCTTGGTGGTGCCGGGACGATCGTTGCAGGGACCGACGATGATGCGGTCCATGCCGGGCTTAAAGCCAAAATCGACGAGAAGTTCCTTCATGTCGAGCGGGTTCTTGGTGATCAGGAAGTACTTGGTGTCGGACTTGAGAACCTTCTCGGAGACCTCCTTGAAGTGCTCCTTGGTCCACACGAACGTCTTCTTGCCCGAGGCACTCTTGTAGGCCTCCTTGAGCACGGGGTTGGACGCTGCAGCGTCGTTGACGGCGATAAGACCGTCGCAGGGATACTCGAGGGCCCAACGGGTAACGGTCTGCCCATGGATCATACGGTCGTCAATACGGATGAACGAAATCATGCGTTCTCCCTTTCTTTATCACCGGGGGTCTTTCCTCTTAACCCCCGCTCCATCACGAAAATTTGGGCGGATGCGCTGCCTAGATGTCGTCGTCCTCGTCGTCGGCGTCATCGGTCGGGACAACGAGCTCGGACATACCGTTCTTGCCCTCCTGCAGCATCATCTGCTTGAGAGAATCCAGGTCCATGGTGGCAAGCCCCATCATGGCGGTCATAGCCATGGGCAGATTCATACCGCCGAAGGCAATGGTGTGGGCGAGCAAGCCCTTCTCGGCCATCGTGTTCATAGCATTGGTGAGCGGCGATCCGCCCAGGATGTCACCGAGCAGGACAACCTCGTCATCGGCGGTAACGGGAGCGACCATCGCCTTGACGTTCTCGACATATTCGTCAGCGCCCATGCCGTCCACGAGACTCGTCGACAAGATGTTCGGGGCGTCATTGCCGAGCATCTTGAGGACACTGTGCAGTCCGGGAGCGAGCGTTCCGTGACTGACCATTACCAGATACCGCATGCGGTCTCCTCTCGACCTGCCGTGTGTCGCACGGCTTTGCTTTTTGCCGAGATTATTGTTGCGCCGGGGCATGTTCGGTACAAGAAAATAGTTGCGAACGGCAACTATTCATCGGTTAACGGTAGCGACTATTTTTGTGCCTAAATTATTTTTTCTTCCAATTATTTTTAAAATAGCAGGTAGATTGCCTGGTAAATGTTTTATGTTCCTTATGTACCATACATACCGACAAGAATCGGGCCTGACATCACCGGTTTGTCCCGCAGTGTCAGACCATGTCACGTATGCTCACGACATGGAGGTACCCCATGGACATGATCTCGTTTCTCGCCTCCGAACCCTTCGATCGCAGCGGTGATACGCCGCTCTATGTCCAACTTAAACATCGAATCGCCCTGCTTATCGCCAGCCAGGCGTTCGACACCAAGACGCCGCTGCCACGCGAGCTCGAAATCTGTGAGCGGCTGGAGTTATCGCGCGCGACCGTGCGCCGTTGCTTCCAAGATCTCGTCATCGAGGGGCGCGTGGTGCGCAAACGCGGGCAGGGCACGTTCATCAAGCCCCAAACCTCAGCGCCCGGCATCGACCTGGCCCTGAATTTCAGCGCGCGGATGCGCGAAGCGGGACGGGTTCCGAGCTCACAGATTCTCGCCTTTTCAAGCATACCGGCCGTCCGCGGCATCGCCTCTGGGCTCAAAGTGTCCGAAGGGACACCCGTCTGGGAGATTCGCCGCCTGCGTCTCGCCAACGACAAACCCATGGAGCTCAACTACGTCTATATCCCCGTGTCACTTTGCCCCGAGCTCACACGCAAAGACGTGGATGGCTCGCTCTACGCCTACATCGCGGAAAAGACCGGCATCCTGCCCGCAAGCGTCGATGCCGTCTACGAGACGGTCAACCTCGACAAGCATGAGGCGCGCCTTTTGGGACAGAACACCGGTAAGGCGGCGATGCGCATCGTGCGTTCGACCTACGACAAGACGGGGACCCCGTTCGAGGTAGGCGTGCTCATCAGCTGCGACGGTCAGGCAAAGCTGCGCGTGCACATCGCCGCCGACAAAACAACCTTCACCGCCACAGCCCAATAAATCCAAAACGTGGGATCCGCCGTTCGAACGAACGGCGGATCCCACACTCACTTTCTTTTTCAGCCCTAGTCATCGCGCAAAGCCCCTTCGGCAGCACACGGTGCGGCCAAGTCACCGCAGGCCGGGGCGGGAGGGGCCGAGTTTCCTCCTGAGCGACTCTGCTTGCAGCCGGAGCGAAAGGGGGAAATCTCGGCCCCTCCCGCCCCGGCCGGACAGGTCACGCTACACCGTGTGCTGCGGCAGGTCCTGCAGGGCGATGACGTCCATGCCCATGTCGTTGGCGCTGCCGTGACCCTGCTGGTCCTCGCGCACCGCCTCGATGGCACTCACATACGTGTTGGCGGCAGACATCGCGGTCACGCAGGTCACACCGCGGCGCACCGCCTCGGTGCGCAGCAGATAGCCGTCGCCACGCGAGCCCGGACCGTACGGCGTGTTGATGATCACCGCGATCTTGCCATCGGCGATGAGGTCGCCGATGTTGGGGCGCTCGCCGTCGTGCGGGCCGCTAATCTTCTCCACGATCTCGCACGTCACGTTGCCGCCGCGCAGCACGCGCGCCGTGCCCTCGGTGGAGCAGATATCAAAGCCCAGGTAGCGCAGGATACGCGCGACCGAAAGGATATGACGCTTGTCGCGGTCGCACACGCTAATGAACACCTTGCCGGCGCTCGGGTCGGGCAGCTTGTAGTCGATCGCCAGCTGCGTCTTGGCGTATGCCTCGGGATAGCTCTTGGCGATACCCATGACCTCGCCCGTCGACTTCATCTCGGGCCCCAGGATAACGTCGGCGCCCGGGAAACGGCCCCAGGGCATAACGGCTTCCTTCATGCAGAACCAGTCCAGCTGACGCTCATCGCTCGGCAGGCCCAAGCTCGCGATGGAATCGCCCGCCATGATACGCGCCGCGCACTTGGCCAGCGGCACGCCGGTGGCCTTGGAGATAAACGGCACGGTACGGCTGGCACGCGGGTTGGCCTCGATCACGTAGACGGTCTCGCCCTTGATGGCATACTGCACGTTGACCAGGCCGCGTACGCCCAGCGCCATCGCGATGCGGCGCGTGGTCTCGCGGAGCTTCGCCTGCAGGCTCTCGCTAAAGCTAAACGGAGGGATGCAGGTCGCAGAGTCGCCGGAGTGAATACCGGCCTCCTCAATATGCTCCAGGATGCCGCCGATGTAGACCTCTTCGCCGTCGCACAGGACATCGACATCGGACTCAATCGCACCCTCCAGGAAGCGATCGAGGTACACCGGGTAGTCGGGGCTAATGCGCGCGGCCTCGGCCATGTAATCGCGCAGATGCTCGGCATCGTAGGCGATCATCATGCCGCGGCCGCCCAACACATAGCTCGGACGCACCAGAAGCGGATAGCCGATGTGCGCGGCCACGGCCTCGGCCTCCTCAAACGAGGTGGCCTGGCCCGCCGGCGGGTACATGATGCCCAGCTTGTCGAGCAGAGCGGCGAAGCGCTCGCGGTCCTCGGCAAAATCGATGGCGTCGGGCTTGGTGCCCATAATGTTCACGCCGCTCTCCTCGAGCATGCGCGCCAGCTTAAGCGGAGTCTGGCCGCCGAGCGTCACCACGACGCCGTCGGGGCGCTCGACATCGATAACGTCCATGACGTCCTCGTAGGTGAGCGGCTCAAAGTACAGACGGTCGGACGTGTCATAGTCGGTCGAGACGGTCTCGGGATTGCAGTTGACCATGATGGTCTCGAAGCCGCGGGCCGCCAGCGCGTAGCTCGCGTGCACGCAGCAGTAATCGAACTCGATACCCTGGCCAATGCGGTTGGGGCCGGCGCCCAGGATCATCGCCTTGGGCTTGTCCGCCGGCGTGGTCTCGTCGGGAGCCACGCACTTCTTGGCATCCGGGCTCGTGCGGTAGATGTTCTCGTACGTCTTGTAGTGGTACTCCGTGGCGCTCGAGAACTCGGCCGCGCAGGTATCGACCGTCTTCATGCTGGGAACCACGCCCAGACCCTTGCGATAGGCGCGCACAAAGCGCTCGTCCGAGCCGGTCAGCGCGGCAATCTCGGCGTCGCTCGTGCCGTACTGCTTGAGCAGGCGCATCGCGTCGGCGTCGATATCCTCCACGCGCAGGCCGCGGATGCTCTCCTGGACCTGCACCATGTCGTTGATACGGTTGAGGTACCACGGATCGATACCGCAGATGGCATGGATGTGGGCGATGTCCCAGCCACGGCGCAGGGCCTCGACCACAAAGAAGATGCGGTGCTCGGTCGGGGTTGCCACGGCCTGAGCGAGCTCATCGTCGCTCAGCTTGTCGGCACCCTCCTTGCCACCGGCGCAGATGCCCTGGTGACCGTCCTCCAGTGAGCGCATGGCCTTGCCGAAGGCCTCCTCAAAGGTGCGGCCGATCGCCATAATCTCGCCCACGGCCTTCATGCGCGTGGTGAGCGTGGGGTCGGTACCCTTAAACTTCTCGAAGGCAAAGCGCGGCACCTTGACCACGCAGTAGTCGATCGTGGGCTCAAAGCAGGCGGGCGTTGCCTTGGTGATGTCGTTGACGATCTCGTCGAGCGTGTAGCCCACGGCCAGGCGAGCGGCGGCCTTGGCGATGGGGAAGCCCGTGGCCTTGGAGGCCAGTGCGGACGAACGGCTCACGCGCGGGTTCATCTCGATGACGATTAGGCGGCCGGTCTGGGGGTTCACGGCAAACTGCACGTTGGAGCCGCCGGTCTCGACGCCAATCTTCTCCAGAATGGCGAGCGACGCGACACGCATGCGCTGGTACTCAAGGTCACTTAGTGTCTGCGCCGGCGCCACGGTGATGGAGTCGCCGGTGTGCACGCCCATGGGGTCGAGATTCTCGATGGAGCACACGATGATGCCGTTGCCGGCGTGGTCACGCATGACCTCCATCTCATACTCTTTCCAACCCTCGATGGACTCCTCGACCAGCACCTCATGGGCAGGCGAGAGCTCAAGGCCCTGGCTCACGATGGAGACGAGCTCCTCGTGGGTATGCGCGATGCCGCCGCCGGCGCCACCGAGGGTAAAGCTCGGGCGCAGTACGCAGGGATATCCCACGCGCTCGGCGATAGCCTCGGCGTCGGCCACGCTGTAGGCATAGCCCGAGCGCGCGACCTCCAGGCCGATCTCGGCCATGGCCTCGTTAAAGAGTTTGCGGTCCTCGCCGCGCTCGATAGCGGCCAGGTCGCAGCCGATCATCTCGACGCCGTACTTGTCGAGCGTGCCGTCCTTTGCCAGCTCGACGGCGGCGTTCAGACCGGTCTGGCCGCCCAGCGTGGGCAGCAGCGCGTCCGGGCGCTCCTTTTTGATCACGCGCTCGATAAACTCGGCGGTGATAGGCTCAACATAGGTGCGGTCGGCCAAGCCCGGGTCGGTCATGATGGTCGCCGGGTTGGAATTGACCAAGATAACCTCAAAGCCATCCTCCTTGAGCACCTTGCAGGCCTGGGCGCCGGAGTAGTCGAACTCGCAGGCCTGACCGATAACGATGGGGCCCGAACCAATAACGAGGATGCGCTTGATGTCAGTACGTTTCGGCATGTTAGTTCTCCTCGGTCGCAGCGTTCTCGGACTCGGCGAAATTCCAGCCGGCGAGGCGGTCCTTCGCGGTGTCGATGTCCAGGTAGTTCTCCTCGCCGTCCATGAGTCGCGTAAAGGCGGTAAAGAGATAGTGGGCATCGGTGGGGCCGGGCGAGGCCTCGGGGTGGTACTGGACCGAGAAACACGGGGCGTCGAGCAGCTGGATGCCCTCGGCGGTGCCGTCGTTGAGGTTCACATGTGTCAGGCGAATGCGACCAAAGCGCTCGTTCATCACGACCGGCGCGATGCCGCGACGCACCCAGGCGCGCAGGTCGCCATCGGCCGCATGCTCGGTTTCGCCGCCGGAAAGCTCCGGAATCAGTTTGCCCAGACTGGGGAACAGCAGGCCAAAGCCGTGGTTTTGCGCGGTGATCTCCACGCGACGGCTCACCAGATTCATAACCGGCTGGTTACCGCCACGGTGACCGAATTTAAGCTTTTCCATTTGGGCGCCGCAGGCCAGGCTGATCATCTGGTGACCAAGGCAAATGCCAAAGACCGGCACCTTGCCGATCAGCTGCTGCACCTGCTCGTAGGTCTCCACCACGGCGTCGGGGTCGCCGGGGCCGTTGGACAAAAAGACGCCGTCGGAATTCATGTCGAGCACCTCACTCGCGGGCATATCCCACGGCACGACGGTAAGGCCGCAGCCGGCGCGGACGAGGCCCTCCAGAATACCGCGCTTCACACCGCAGTCGTACGCGACCACGTTGTGGCGGGCGGGAGCAGCAGGAGCCAGCGCAAAGTCATGCGTGGCAGGCAGGTCGGCGGCCACAAACTCGTGAGGCGCGGGGCAACTTACGGTCTTGACCAGGTTCTCGCCTACCAGCGTGGGCGCTGCGGCCAGACGCTCGGCAAGCTCGTCGACGTCGAAGATCTCGGTCGAGATAATGCCCATCTTGGAGCCGTTGTCGCGCAGGTGACGCACCAGAGCGCGGGTGTCGACGCCCTCGATAGCGACGATGCCGTGAGCGCGCAGGTACTCCGGCACGCTGACGGCCGAGCGCCAGTTAGAAGGCGTGGCGCACATGTCGCGAACGATCATGCCACGCATGGCCGGAGCGCTCGCAGGGCGCACGGCGCCGCCGGGGAAGGCCGACTGGACATCGGTCTCGTCGATACCGTAGTTGCCGATCTGCGGATAGGTCATGGTTACGATTTGGCCGGCATAGCTCGGGTCGGTCATGACCTCAAAGTAGCCCTCGAGCGAGGTGTTGAAGCAGACTTCGCCGGTCGCGGTGCCCTCGGCGCCGCATGCGCGTCCATAAAAAATGGTCCCATCCTCAAGATACAGGGTGCAGGGACCGCAAGCGCCCTTGCTGGTTTTGGCCAGCATACGCTGGCACAGCTCGCTGGGCGCGATGGTGCGGGCGGCAGCGCCCGCAATATGGTTGTTCGCCATAGTTCTCCTTCCCGGTCTCACAGGACCGGCTTAAAGGTGTGCAGTTAGGCCTCGCGGTATTGTAACCGCAAGCATGCCTCATGGCGTTAATTTCATCGAAATGTTTACGAAATGATAATTATGACTTTCTATGCATAATGATTTTTTAATCCCCGTCCCGGAAAAATCATCCCGCGGGGCTTGTGGCTCACGCGGGATGATGGCGTCTTATTTTATCTTGTCCTGCTCCAGCAGTTCGGACGGTGTGCGATCGGGCTTGCCGCCGCGGAAAATCTCGCGGCCATGCAGACGATGCTCCAGGTCACGTTCGGCCTTTTCCTCGTCAATCTTGGTCTGGCTCACCACCGGGTCCTCAATCAACGACGACACCGAGTTCACCTGCTTCTGAATGCGCTCGGCGATGGTGTCATCCATACTCACGATGCGCATCTTCCAGTCGATACTCGTAGCGTTGGATGAGCTCTTGGTCCACACGAACGTCAGGATGGCGCTCTGGTGGCCCTGGGCGGGAAACATGCCAAAGAAGGAATCGTGCTGAATGTTGCTATCCTCGTCGATATAGGCGTGAACGTTATACACCACGCGGTCGATCTTGTCGTTGAGCAGGGCGTTGGTCGCAAGCGCCGCGGCCTGGATCTGCCCGTTGGACAGCAGCTCGAGCTCGTTGGCAGACGATGTGTCCAACACCGTCACCTCGACCGTGCCCGTACGCTCATCGGCTTCATCGACGGTAAAGTCGAGCGGGAACTGCGTAAAGCCGTTGCCCCACTCAAGGCCGCCCTTCAGCGCCGTCGAAACGGTATCGACCGAAACGCTCTCGGACAGGTTGGCGGTGTTCAGGCGACGCATCACGCCGTAGCCAATCTGCATGCCCACGATCAGCACCAAAATACCAATGACCACGGCCATCGCGGTCTTCGTAATGGTATGACTCACCTGCGAACCCGAAGGATCATCCTCGGACAGCGGGTCGATATGTTTTGCATGGCTCGCGCGGTCCTCGCTGCGCAGCTGCGCTAGCGCCGCTTTGTCACCGCGCTTGGCCGCAGCCTCCTTCTCACGCATGCGCTCGGTTCGCTTTTTGGCAAGCGTGGGATCCAAGACACCGGATGCATCGATTTCGGAGAATAACTCCGTCACTTCTTCCGGAGTCAAAGGGTTCTTGTCAGCCATAAACTTCCTGTCATATCAATCAGTCGAGCTCGTGCGCACGCGCACCTTCGAACTGCATTCGATAGTAACGGGCATAGGTGCCGCCACGGGCGAGAAGCTGTTCATGCGTGCCACGTTCCACAACGCGACCATGCTCAACGGTCGCAATCTCATCGGCGTGTTTAATGGTCGAGAGACGGTGGGCGATGATGATTGTGGTACGGCCGCGTGCCAGCTCTTCGAGCGACTCCTGGACCGCCTCCTCGCTCTCGTTATCCAAAGCACTCGTCGCCTCGTCCAAGATCAAGATTTTGGGTTTCTTGAGAAACACACGCGCGATGGCAACGCGCTGTTTCTGTCCGCCCGAAAGACGGCTGCCGCGCTCGCCCACGACCGTGTCATAGCCCTGTGGAAGCGACTCGATAAAGGCATCGATGTTGGCGCGACGGGCGGCCTCGGCGATCTCTCCTGCCGTAGCGCCCGGCTTGCCGTAGGCGATGTTCTCGCCAATCGTGCCGTCAAACAGATAGACATCCTGCTGCACCAGGCCGATGGCGCGACGCAGGCTCTGCTGCGTCACATCGCGCACGTCCTGGCCGTCGATGCTAATGGATCCGGCGGCCACGTCATAAAAGCGCGGCAGCAGCGAACAGGTCGTGGACTTGCCACCGCCCGAAGGGCCAACCAAAGCGATGGTCTGCCCGGGCTTGATGGACAGGTCCATATGGTCGATAACGGGACGCTCGTCGGCATCGCCCTCGCCCAGCTCAACATCCTCGTAGTTAAAGCACACGTCGTGATACTCCACGGCGCCGGCAGTCACCTGCAGATCCGTAGCGCCCGGCTTGTCCTGGATATCCGGCGCGGTCGAGAGCACCTCGTCCATGCGCTTAAAGCCGGCGATGGCCTTCTGATACGTTTCGGCCGAATTGACGAGTGTCTCGAGCGGCGTGCAGAACAGCGAAATATAGAGTGCAAAGGTCGCCATATCGACCGCCTGCAGCTGTCCCTGGGCGACCAGCCAGCCGCCCAGCAGTACCACGATCACATAGAGCACACCCGAGAGCAGGCCATACGTCGCAGTATAGACGCCCATGGCGTGATACATGTTCTCCTTGGACGAAAGATAGCGATTGTTGGAGGCGCGGAACCTAGAGCGCTCGGTCTCCTCATTGGCAAAGCTCTTGACCACGCGCATGCCCGCCAGCGAATCCTGCAGCTGCGCATTGATGCCGCTGATCTTTTTGCGGTTGTCGCTAAAGACCTCGCGCATGCGCATGTTCTGCCAAAACATGATGACCGAAAACGCTGCTGTCACCGCAGCCATGGCAAGCGCCAGCACCGGGGCGATGGTAAAGAGGATCACAAACGAGCCGATAATCTCGATGCCGCAGATGATGATCCACTCGGGCACGTGGTGCGCCGCCTCGCAGATATCGAACAGGTCGTTGACCACGCGGCTCATCATGTCGCCCGAGCTGTTACGGTCGAAGTACGCAAAGCTAAAGCGCTCATACTGGTCGAACAGGTCCTCGCGCATCTTGGACTCCATGCGCGCACCCATCACGTGACCCCAATAGCTCACAAAATAGCGGCAGGCGCAGCGGATGACATACATCAGCACCAAACCCACCGCGATCATACCGAGCGCCTGCATAATGGCAGCCTGACCCTGGGTAAACAACCCGCCGGTCAGATTGCGCAGGATAATAGGAAACGCCAGGTCAATGGCAGCAAGCACCAGAGCACAAACAGTATCGGCAACAAAAAGCCCCATCTGGGGCTCGTAATACGAGAGAAACCTTTTAAACATGCAATCCTCGAAGAGAAATAAATAGCGTGAGAAATCCGGTTGAACCGGTCAGGCTGAAAACAAAGCGTCCCAACAAGCATAACGCCGATGTTCTGGCAGCGTCAGCGAAAACGTCCCTAAGCGAGCAAGGTGCCTTGAAAGAGGAGCGACGCGTACTTCGGTACGCGAGCGACGATTGAAAGGCAGATTGCCGCTTAGGGGCGTTTGCAGCGTCGACTCGTTACGCGGTTTGGTAAAACCGCGTAACCTAGAGCTCCGCACCCCCAAGGCGATGCGCGATGCTATCGCAGGCCAAGGCGCCCACGACGGTCTTGGCGTCTTCGATCTTGCCGTCGAGTACGGCGTCGATCAGCTCGTGCAGCGGCACCAGGTCCACGTTGACAAACTCGTCATCATCGGGGTTGGGCGCATCAAACTCGAGCTTGGTAGCCAAGTAGATGTGGATGATCTCATCGCAAAAACCACAGGACGTGACAATCGACGTCAAAAAGCGAATACGACCAGCCCTAAAGCCCGTCTCCTCATGCAGTTCGCGCTTGGCGCAATCGAGCGGGTCCTCGCCTGGATCGAGCTTGCCGGCGGGAATCTCGACCGTCACGCGGTCGATGGCGGTGCGGTACTGACGCACCAGTACGATCTTGCCACTCTCGGTCAGCGCCACAACGGCCGCCGCACCCGGATGGCGAACGATATCGCGGGCGCTGCGGCGACCGTTGGGCAGCTCAACCTCAAGACGGTGGACGTCGAGGATCTTGCCCTTCCAGGCGCACTCCTCCGAAAGAATCTTCTCGTGCAGCTCGGCATCGTGCGGGTCGTCGTCGCCCAGCACCAGCGCCGGCTCGTCAGCGACCTCGCCGCCAGGCTCGCCCTCAGCGTGCCCATACATGCGGCTGCCCTCTTCAACGATCTGCGCATCCACGAGCTCTTCGTTCTTCTCGTCCATCCGTCTCATTCCTCTCGGATTTTAGGCATCCCAGGCGTCGCGGCCGCGCAGCGCGCGCAGGCCGATGTCGTGGCGCAGGGTCTTGCCTTCAAAATCAATCTTCTCGCAGGCCTCGTAGGCAAGGTTGCGAGCGTTCTCGAACGTGTCGCCCAGAGCGGTCACGGCAAGCACGCGGCCACCATTGGTCACGAGCTGGCCGTCCACCACGGCGGTGCCCGCGTGGTACACGGTCACGTTCTCCATGGCCTCGGCGTCGGCGATACCGGTGATGACCTTGCCCTTCTCGTAGCTGCCGGGATAGCCCGCGCTCGTCAGGACAACGGCCACAGCCCACTCGTCACGCCAGTCGAGCTCAATCTGATCGAGCTCGCAGTTGGCGCAGGCGAGCATGACCTCGACCAGGTCGTTCTTAAGGCGCGGCAGCACGACCTGCGTCTCGGGGTCGCCAAAGCGGGCATTGAACTCCAGCACCTTGGGGCCGGCAGGCGTGAGCATAAAGCCGCCATACAGGCAGCCGCGGTAGTCGATGCCCTCGGCAGCGAGCTCGGCCACGGTCTGCTCCATGACCGCCACCATGGTGGCGTGCTCCTCGTCGGTCACGATGGGCACCGGGCTGTAGACGCCCATGCCGCCGGTGTTGGGGCCCTTGTCGCCCTCGAGGGCGCGCTTGTGGTCCTGCGAGGTGGCCATGGGGCGCACGGTCTTGCCGTCGGTAAAGGCGAGCAGCGAGCACTCGGGACCAACGAGCATCTCCTCGATAACCACGGTGTTGCCGGCATCGCCAAAGGTGCCGCCAAAGCACTCGCGCACGGCCTCCTCGGCCTGCTCAAGTTCGGTCGCCACGATAACGCCCTTGCCCGCGGCAAGGCCGTCGGCCTTCACGACCAGCGGAGCGCCCTGCTCGCGCACGTAGGCGAGAGCCGAAGCCTCGTCGGTAAACGAACCATAGGCTGCCGTCGGAATGCCCGCACGCTCCATGAGCTGCTTGGAGAACAGCTTGGAACCCTCCATCTGGGCACCCTCGGCACCCGGGCCAAAGCAGGGAATACCTGCCGCGCGCACGGCGTCGGCCACGCCCGCCACGAGCGGAGCCTCGGGGCCAATTACCACGAGTCCGCATCCGTGGCTCTGCGCAAACGCCGCCACGGCCGCAGGATCGCAGTCGTCGAGAACAACGTTCTCGCCGCAGCTCGCGGTGCCGCCGTTACCCGGCGCAATGTAGAGCTTGCCGGCGCGCGGTGATGCTGCGAGCTTAGCTGCCAAAGCATGCTCGCGGCCGCCGCTGCCCAACAACAGGATGTCGATGGTTTGAGTGTCCGCCTTCAAGGGTGCCTCCTCTATGGATGAATGGCTCGCTCCGCGCGAGCCCTTTGCAAGCAAATATACCCCTCGGCCGCCCGCTTGGGCTGCAAAGGGGTATATCGCAATAACCAAATAGTCCCGATTACTTCCAGAATCGGTTGATAATCTGCTCGCGACCGGCGCCAACGCCAATGAACGTCACGCGGGTGTGTGCCAGATCCTCGATAAACGCCACGTAGTCCTGAGCCTCCTGCGGCAGCTCATCAAAGCTGCGGCAACCGGTGATGTCGCACTTCCAGCCGGGGAGCTCCTCGTAGATGGGCTTGGCATGCTCAAAGCGCACCTGATGCTCGGGCACGCTGGTGTAGCGCTCGCCATCGACGTCGTAGGCCACGCACACCTTGATGGTGTCGAAGGCCGAAAGCACGTCGAGCTTAGTCAGGGCGATATCGGTGAGGCCGTTGACGCGTGAGGCGTAGTTGGCGATGGGGCCGTCGAACCAGCCGCAGCGACGACGGCGACCGGTGGTCACACCGTACTCATAGCCCTCCTCGGTCAGCGTGTGACCGGCCTCGGACTCATAGGAAAGCTCGGTGGGCATGGGGCCCGAACCGACGCGGGTGATATAGGCCTTCATGACGCCCAGCACGCGGTCGACGTTCTTCATGCCCACGCCGGAGCCGGTGATGGCGCCGCCGGCGGTGCAGTTGGAAGACGTCACGTACGGATAGGTGCCGTGGTCGATGTCGAGCAACGTCGCCTGGGCGCCCTCAAACAGCAGGTCCTTGCCCTCATCGATCATGTTGTTGAGCAGCAGGCTCGTCTCGGTGATGTAGGGACGCAGGTGCTCGGCCATGGGCAGGTACTCGTCGCAAATCTGGTCCACGGTGTAGGTGGGCAGGTTGTAGATGAGCTCAAGCTCGGGGTTCACGCGGGCGAGAGCGGTCTCCAGCTTGTCGCGGAACAGCGCCTCGTCCAGCATATCCTGCATGCGCAGGCCAATGCGGGCCATCTTGTCCTGATAGCACGGACCGATACCGCGCTTGGTGGTACCGATGTTCTTCTTGCCGAGCTTCTGCTCAAAGGCGCCATCCAGGTCGATGTGGTACGGCATGATGACATGCGCGTTGCCGCTAATCTTGAGGTTCTTGGTGGTGATGCCGTCGGCCTCAAACATGTCGATCTCCTCAAGGACAACCTTGGGGTTGACGACGCAGCCGTTACCGATCACCGACACATGGTCGGAATACATGATGCCGGAGGGCACCTGGTGCAGGCCGTACTTCTTGCCGTTGACGACGATGGTGTGGCCGGCGTTGTTGCCGCCCGAGTAGCGCACGACGGCATCGAAGTCGCCGGCGACCAGGTCGCAGATCTTACCCTTGCCCTCATCGCCCCACTGGGCACCGACCAAAACGGTTGACGGCATGTTTACTCCTTACATTCATGGACTGTCTACGCGCCACGCCGGCACGCAGAAGCACAAAACATTCCCAGTATACCCGTGCAACGGGCGCCTGTCCTACTCCTCGGCATGTGCCCCATCAAGCTCATAGAACTTGGTGGATGCCGGCAGGAACATCAGGTCGACGTCGCCGATCGGGCCCGAACGGTTCTTGGCCACGACGATACGCGTAACGCCCTCGTCGGGTCGATCGTCGCGCGAGGCTTCGGCCTCGTCGGCGGAGCGGTCCAAGAACATAACGATATCGGCGTCCTGCTCGATGGAGCCCGATTCACGAAGGTCGGAAAGCTGCGGGCGCTTGCCGGTACGGGATTCGACCTGACGCGAGAGCTGCGACAGCGCAATGAGCGGGATCTTGAGCTCCTTGGCCATGATCTTCAGACCACGCGACATCTCGGAGACCTCGACGGTACGGCTCTCGGAGCGGCGTCCCGGCGGAGGACTCACCAGCTGCAGGTAGTCCAGGATGATGATGGCCTTCTCCTTGTTGTGGAGCATGCGGCGGCTCTTGGCGCGAATCTCGGTCACTGTGGTGCCAGGCGTATCGTCAATCAGAATATCGAGCTTGGACAAGGTCTGCGTGGCCTCGTTGATATTGGCCCACTGCTCGGGGCTAATGCGGCCCATGCGGAAGTCACTGATCGAGATCATGGCGTAGGCGCAAATCAGGCGCTGGGCAATTTCCTTGCCCGACATCTCCAGCGAGAAGAAGCCGACGGTATAACCGGCAGCGGCAGCGTTGAGCGCCAGATTTAGAGCGAACGACGTCTTACCCACAGCAGGGCGGGCGCCGATGATGATGAGCTGGCCCTCGCGAAAACCCATGAGCATGCGGTCGAGCGACGGGAAGCCCGTGGGCACGCCCGCAGCCTGGCCACCGGCCTGGCACACTTCCTCGGCCTCGTTATAGGCCTCGACCATAAACTCGGTCAGCGTCTTGTAGCTCGACTTGACCTCGCGTGCCGTGACCTTGAGCAGCTTACTCTCGGCCAGCTCGACAACCTCTTTGGTATCGGTGGGGGCGTTATATGCCAGCGCGTTGATCTCGTTGGTGGCGCCGATCAGCTCACGCAGCATCGAATCGCGGCGAACGATGGCGGCATGATGCTGCCAGTTGACGAGCGACAGGGTCTGACCCATCAACTCCAAAATGTACGCTTCGCCGCCCACGGCATCGAGCTTATTGATGCTTCGCAGGTAATCGATCAGCGAGATGGAGTCGATGGGAATGCGGCTGTTGTACATATCGACCATCGCGGTATAGATGGTCTTGTGAATGGGCCGGTAGAAGTCATCGGGCTGCAGCTCGACCTGGGCTTCTTCGACCACCTCGGGCGATAGCAGCATAGCGGCCAGTACATTGGCCTCTGCATCTTGGTTTTGGGGAAGACCCAACTTTGAGCCGCGGTCCTCAACCGTCAGCCCGGTCTCCCTATCGTCGTATGCCATGAGCATCCTCATTCATATCGCTTGCGAGCATCCATAGTATCAGCCACGGTCCCAAAACGCGCCGCGCGCCGCCAATCATCACCGAACCAAACGGATGAACGGTCCTGTGTATAGGACTTCGACGCAACGTTCGCCATGACACTCACTCAGCGCAAATAAAACAAAAGGGCGCCCTGGTTTCCCAGAGCGCCCTTCTTAGAACAAGATTGTTGCGTTGCAGCAAATGCTACTCGGCAGCAGCCTCAGTCTCGACCTCGGCGGTCTCGGCCTCGGCGACCTCAGCGGCCTCCTCGACCTCAGCCTCGGCAGCGAGCTCCTCGGCGGTAACGCCGACGAGAACGACAACCTCGGCCTTGATCTCGCGGTACAGCGAGATGGCAACGGTGTGGGCACCGGCAACCTTGATGGGCTTACCGAGCTCGACGCGCTTGCGGTCGATGTCCATACCGAGCTGAGCCTTGATGGCGTCAGCGATCATAGCGGCGGTAACGGAGCCAAAGAGGATGCCCTCGTCGCCGACCTTGACGTCAACGGTGACCGTCTTGCCCTCGAAGGCAGCCTTGGTCTCGTTGGCGGTAGCCAGACGGACGGCCTCGCGCTTGGCGATGTTGTTGCGACGCTCGTCAAGCTGCTTGAGGTTGCCCTTGGTGGCGGCAACAGCGAGCTTCTTGGGGAACAGGAAGTTCTCAGCGTAACCCTGAGCGACCTCTACGACGTCACCCTCGCCGCCCTTGCCCTTGATCTCATCGAGAAGAATAACCTTCATGATGCGTCTCCCTTCTTAGCCGCGGTCGCGGTTGCCACGAGAGGAAACCACGGGGACGGTGTACGGCAGGAGAGCCATCTCGCGGGCGCGCTTGATGGCGTTGGCGATGTCATGCTGATGCTGCGTGCAAGCGCCAGTGACGCGACGGGGCTTGATCTTGCCACGATCGGTCATGTACTTACGGAGAAGCTGAGTGTCCTTATAGTCGATGAACTCAGTGTTCTCCTTGCAGAACTGGCAGTACTTACGACGCGGCTGACGTGCAGAAAAATCATTAGCCATGTCAAAATACCTTTCATTTGGCAACTTCGGCGAACCGAAGCAGCCTCTCACTCAAAAATAGGTGAACAACCCTTAGAACGGGATGTCCTCATCGTAGACGTCGACCGCGGGCGGCGTAGCCACCGGTGCGGCAGGACGTGCTGCGGGCGCGGGAGCTGCGGGGGCGTAACCGCCCTGATCGTAGCCACCCTGGCCACCACGGGAGCTCATAAACTCGATCTCATCGACGATGACCTCAAGCTTGCTCCTGCGCTGACCGTCGCGCTCCCAAGAGCTGTAGCGCAGCTTGCCCTCGATCGCGACCTTGTTTCCCTTTGCCAGGAAACGGCTCACGGCCTCGGCGCGGGTGCCGAACATAGTGCAGTCGACAAAGTTGGGATAGTCCTCCCACTCGCCAGTCTGCGCGTTACGGCGACGATCGTTCACGGCGACGCCAAAGGACAGAACCTGGGTTCCGCCGGCGGTGGCGCGCAGCTCGGGATCGCGGGTGAGGTTACCGGTGATGTTCACTCGATTGATGCTCATAACTCACTACTTCCTCTTGGGGCACAAGCCCAGTCCAAAACGACAGTCTTACTCCTGGTCGTCGCGACGGACGATCATGTGGCGGACCACAGCGTCGGTGATGCGCAGGACGCGATCAAGCTCGGCGATCTGGGTAGGATCTGCGTGGAAGTTGATGAGGGTGTAGTCACCATCGGTGAGGTCGTTGATCTCGTAGGCGAGCTTGCGCTTGCCCCACTCGTCAACTGAGTCGACCTTGCCAGCGCCCTCAGCGATCGTGGTATCGATACGCTTCATAACAGCGAGACGAGTCTCGGGGTCGAGCGACGGGTCAACAAAGAACAGCAGTTCATAAGCCTTCATATTGTCACCTCCTCTGGGCAAATGTGGCTTCAGGTCGTGAAGGTGCGCCTGAAGCAGGAAAAGACTTGGTAATAATATCTTTCAACCTCCTAGGCTGCAAGAATATGCAGCTACAACCTCATGACCTCCACATATGCCCATACTCACACGACGTTTCATGCGCATTCCAACCAAATGCTGACCAAAAGCTTGACGGATCTGTTGACAAGATACGGTGCCGTGGGGACAAGCTGAGCCAAGCCGCAGGTCAACGGGCACAAGGCTGTGGTCGCAAAATGCATACCAGTGGCCCACAGCACCACCCAAAGATTTTTAAATTCATTGCCAAGTCGCTTATGAATACCCTTTTTTGAACAATTGAGTTGATCAACCACGCTGGTCGGAAGCCGTTTTTTGGCACCTCAAGCCCCACTGCAGCGCCAAGCACGGCCAAGCGTTTTAAAAAATGCCAACTTTTCTGTTTGCACTTTGCGATTCCTCGTGTATACTGACTTTCGCATTTAACGGAGAGTTGTCCGAGTGGCCGAAGGAGCACGATTGGAAATCGTGTAGGCGTCAAAAGCGTCTCCAGGGTTCAAATCCCTGACTCTCCGCCAGTTAATTCCAAAGCAGGCCTTCGAGCCTGCTTTGTTTTTACCCCACGCGGAGGGGTGGCAGAGTGGTTGAATGCGGCGGTCTCGAAAACCGTTTGGCCTGTATAAGGTCACGAGGGTTCGAATCCCTCCTCCTCCGCCATTTTGGTTGAGAAAGCTCCCGAAAACGGGGGCTTTTTTTGTTTAGAGTCCCTTACAAGCAAATACGGCGGAGGAGGAGGGATTCGAACCCGTCAGGACGCGGAGCGTAAAGAAAACGCGCCAGTGGCGCGTTTTTAGCGCAGTGCGGTCGGTGCAAGCCGACCGCATAAATTTTGAGCTCCGCTCAAAATTTGGACATCCCTCCTATTCAGCCACGCCCCCCATTGCTTTCGATTTCGCCTTGAATCTCAAACATGTACGTCACCCTCCAAAACCGACATTTTTCGACATCTTTGAAGGCTGATGTATATGTTTGGTACCCATGACCGTTCCCAGTCCCGACCGTTTACCGAGCAATAGGGTCACCACGCCCGCCAACCATGTACTATGTACGGGCATTGTCTAAACCCGCAACCAAAAGGATCCCATCTTGCCCGTCGTCGCCGCTATGACTGTTACCTCACACGCCACGGATGCCATGGTCGCTATCCCATTTTGGCTCGAGATGTTCGCTGTTGTCGCTGCATCGATCTCGGGCGTGTTGGTCGCACGCGAGCACAAGCTCGACTTGGTGGGCGCGGTCGCGCTCGCCGTGGTCTGTGGCTTGGGCGGCGGTCTTTTACGCGATATGACGCTGCAGGTGGGCAACGTCTACATCCTCAACCAGCCGATGGCGCTCCCGCTTTCCATTGCCACGGCAGCCATCATCTATATTTTCCCGGCAATCGTCGACAAACCCGAAAAACTCATTCCCCTGCTCGACATCATCTCGGTCGGCATCTATGCCGCCACTGGAGCAGACAAGGCGCTGGTCTACGGCTTTGCGCCGGCGGTGTGCATCATGATGGGCTTTTTCACCGCGGTGGGCGGCGGCATGCTGCGCGACAGTTTTATGGGCGTGGTACCGGGAATTTTCCAGCGCACCAACTTCTATGCCATCGCAGCCATCGCCGGCTCGGCGAGCTATGTATGCCTTGTCATGAGCGGCGTCGTCAGCAACATCACCGCGTTGATCGTATGCGTTGCGGTAACCATGGGGCTGCGCTGGCTGTCGCTGCGTTTTGACATCAAAAGCCCCACCGAAGAGGACATAGCGCGCTTTTTGCACCACAAAAAGTAGATTGCGCGGGCTCATCCTTCGAAATGCAACCGAGAGGTTCTTTTAGAGCGCCCACGCGTTGGGTACCCTGTTAGGTGCATATCGAGCATCTGACGAAGGATTCACTATGCCCCACAATCAATTCCCGTCGACCCAACGCAGTAAAGCGTGGGGCCGCATCACCATCCTATTCGCGCTCATCGCTCTGGCGCTCACCGCACTTCCCGCTACGGCCCTTGCCGGCACGGACACCGCAGGCAACGTACTTGCGACCGACAATGACGCCAATCCGTCCGGCGTCGAAGGTGACCTGTACTGGGCAGGTCAGAGCCTCAACCTGGACGACACCTCCATCGACCGCGATATCATCGCCGCGGGCGATACTCTCTCGATCCGCGACTGCACGGTGGGCGGCGCCATTCGTCTTGCGGGGCGCACCATCGACATTGCCAAGACCACGGTTGATGGCAGCGTCACGGTCGTCGGTCAGCATGTCGTGCTCAATTCCGACAGCACCGCCAACTGTTTCTATGCGATAGGCGAGACGGTTGCCCTGCGCGGCTCTACCAAGTCGGCAGCGCTTGCGGGCGATACGGTGACCATCGATGGCACCGTCGAGGGCGATGTCGAGGTCTGGGCCGACAAGCTCATCCTGGGCAAGAACGCCCACATCACCGGCACCGTGAATGCACACGTCTCCGAGGACCCCGAGCGCGCCGCGGGAGCCGAGGTCGGCGCGCTCAAGATCGACCGCACCGAAAACGAAGATACTTCCACCGCCAACGATGTCATCGGCGGTATCGTCGCCGCTGCCCTCTCGACCTGCTTTGTCGCTCTGCTGCTCGAGCTCGTCTTTCCGCGCGCGACCGCCGGCGCCGCCGGCATGCTCCACCAGCGTCCCATGCCTCTGTGGGTGAGCGGTCTTCTGGGTGCGATCGCTATCGCCCCCGCCGTCCTACTGCTGATTATCTCTATCGCAGGTCTGTCGCTTGCCGGAGCCCTCTTGTGCGGCGTTATCGGCATCGCGTTGGTGTCGAGTGCCTTTGCTGGGTGCGCAATCGCCCGCATGGTCGGACACAACCAGAACCGCTACGCCATGGCAGCCGTGGGCGGTATCGCCGCGGGCGTGCTTACGGCAATCCCCCTCGTAGGCGACTTCATCAGCGGCGTGGCCTTCGTCTTTACACTCGGCTACATCATCCAAATCATCTGGCGCAACGCCCACCTCAAGTCGCAACAGCCGGCTAATACGCCGGAACTCCCCGCCGCTTAGCCGCCAACCACCACAAAGGGGACAGGCACCTTTGTGGTGGTGCAAAGGGGTCAGGTTACTTTGCACCAACAAACGAGGCGGGGCACCCGATCGCATCGACCGGGTGCCCCGCTTTTTCATGGAGGGTTCTCTAGTAACTTTTTCAAAACCAATGATCATCGGGTCGGTAGGCCTGCGCGTCACTCGTTACGGAGGCAGTACGCCATTGAGCAAGGGGGGCAATTATTTTTAACGGCGACCTCCTCCTCGCTTGATGACGAACGCGGCGACAATAGCCGCCACTCCGATGGCAGCCAAAGCCGCCACCAGCACCAACGTTCTATCTCCCGTCGAGGGCATAAAGCCTCGACTTACTTCTTTGCTTGGGGTGTTGAGCACTGACAGTTCAATCGAACCCGTCCCGGCATCGGCTGCATCAACCCGCAGAGGGCTTTCGACCGATACAGTCACCTTGGGCTTCGCGGCCGCCACCTGTTTAACGTCCAGACCCTCGGCCGTAACCGTCACCGTACGCTTGCCCCCAAAGGCGGTGTAGCCCTTGGGTGCCGCGATTTCCTCGACGGTGTAGACGTCCGCGTCCGCACCGGTCAATTCCACATGGCCGTCCGCGCCCGTGGTGACACAAGCGTCGGCATCCGTCGACCACGAGCCGTCAGTCGTTAGGATGCGCCCGCGGTCATCGATGATGCGCAGCTTGGCGCCCGCGATCGGTTTATCGTCCGAGCTTGAGCGCTTGATCAGACTGAGACCCCAGGTGTAGGCGCACGCGTCATCGCTCGGCGTGCGGGTGAATCCGACGTCGCCGGACTGGTCGGCGAGGGGAGAGCGCGGGTAGCGCAGGTAGACCTCGTTGGGGTTGCCCTTGGTGGCGCCTCGATTGCAGTTGGCCCCCAACGGCGCATTGTAGACAGCAACCACGCGGGCGCCCGCGGTGAAGGCGTCGGCCCCGCCGAGCGCGGCGATCAGGTCGCCGGTGCGCACGGTGAAGGTCTTACCGTCCGCCGCTACCTTGGTGGCGCACTGGGCCGTGATATCGGTCCAGCCCTTCGCGGGCTCGGTGCCGACACGGTCGTCCTTACCGGCCGAGACGGCGTCGAAGCCGCCGTCCGTGCCCGCCGCCGCGTACACGCGCATGCTCGCGGCCACCTTGGAGGGGTCGAGCCCCGCGCCCATGGTGTCGACGAACTGCACCGTGTAGGTGTCGTAGGCGGTGAGCCCCGCCGGGACCGTGGCCGAGAGGCGCCAGTACAGGTCGTCGCCGACCGTGGCGTCGGCGGCCTTGCCCCAGGCGGCGGTGCTGTCCTCCAGCACGTGCTTTTGGACCTTGGGCGTCGCCGCCTTGGGCTTGACGGTGACGGCGGCGCCGCCGACCAGGGCCATGATCGGCGCGGTGCCGGCCTCGTTCTGGGAAATGGCCTCGTCGTCGGCGACGATGAGCCAGTAGCCGCAGGGCAGCTCGGCCGTCGTGCCCGCGTTAAGGGTCACAGAAGGGACGCCGACTTTGCAAATTGCTCTGGCAAGTTTTGCTGTCAGCGTGGTCGTCATGTGCCCGTCGGCATTCATCCATTCGGCAGCCTCTTGCGCCGTCGATGTCGAGCTATCGAGCCCCGCATCATGTAGCACCGAAAGAGCAGTTTGACGAACCGTGTCATTCGCCCACGTTACGTCAGTTGCAATTTTTTGGCCAGCATCGTCATCGTCGGCAACGGTCGCCAAAAAGAGCCGGTACGCGTCATACCGCGTCGCAACCGTACCGTCCACCGTAATGGCACCAGTATCGGCAGCATGAACCGTCCCAGGGGCAATCGCGAAAGACAGAATAGCGACCATGATTATCGTCGCGGCAGCTAACAAGCGGCGGTTAAGCCTACTCACGGCTACCACCTCGATCCCGATCGCGATGGCGACGAGCATGCATCCATGTCGCAGCAAAACACAGCAGCGATGCACCAGCCAGATACGTCATAGTCAAGCCAGCCCCGCCCGCCTCAGGAAGCGTGGTCGAATACTTGTTGATAAAAGTCGGCGGCACCTGGGAGTCATCATCATACTTGACGACGGTGTCGAGCTGCTCATTTTTATTGTCGATAGTCACATTAACCGTGACATTGTGCCCGACTGTGTCGTAGGTGATGTGGTCCTTGACGTTGTTCTCGTCGGCGCCCTCGGGAACAACCTCGGAGATGGTGTAAGTATAGGTGCCGGCCTTGTTGTAGTCGACGTTGAAGGAGACGTTGCCCGCGGCATCATTGGTCACCGTCTGGAGCACCCTGTCGTCGCCATCCTTAAGCGCAAACGAGAACTGCCCCTCCTTGAACGTTCCACCTTTGAGCACCTTCTTTGCGTTAATGACCGCCTTGCCCGTCATGCGGTTGTCGTAGACCCAGATCTCGTCCTTCTTTGTATCGTCGATGATCTCCGCACCGTCGACGATGTCCTTTGCCTTAGTTAGCGCAGCCTGATAATCCTCTTCGCTCGCGCTGCCCTTGAGCATGATCCACGTGGGATCGGCCTTGGCATAGCCAACAGGCGCCTTGGTCTCCACGAGCTGGTAGAGCACGCAATTACTCATCTTCTTGTCGCTTGTGCCGAACGAGATTTTGCCGTTGTCGTCGGTCGCGGCCTCGTAAAACGGCGTTCTGGCGTTCTCTACATTTCCGTCATCCGCAACCTGGTCCATATTCACGCTGTAGAGCGTGAACTCCGCCCCTTTGAGCGTAGCACCGACCTGCTGCGCATCGTATTTGGTCATCGTGATATCGTAGCCGTTGCCGCCCGCACTGGCAGAAGCGCTCTGGATGGTCCATTTTTGCTCGTCGATCGCCGAGCCTTCCGTCACACCCGTAAGCTCGGCGGTATTGGAAAGAGACACCTCTTCACCGGGGTTTCCGGTCGGGATAACTTCGTACTCGACCTTGAGGTATTTCTCGTCGGGCACCTCAAGAGTCAACTTCGTACGCGAGCCAGATTCATCCTTGACTTGTTCCATCTTCGACGAATAGTCCTTATCAGTCAGCGGTGACCAGGCACCGTTCACGCACTCATAGACCTTAAGCGTCGACGGCACCAGCGTGCACTCGGCATCCATGGTGTCCACGAGCTCGAGGAAGTCAGTGCCATTCTTAAGGGCAACGCCAGACTCGTTAACAAGAATGGTGTACTTAATACGGTTGCTATTACTGACTTGCTCACCAGTCTTTTTGATGACGTTGTTCTTGATGGTGACGGTGCCGCTACCGGTATCGAATTTCTTGTCTCCCGACTCGGCGCTTGCCGAGTTGGTGAACTTCACCTCATTCTTAGAGACATCGAGCTCGCTGCGCTTGACCGCTGTTTTGTATGTGAGCTTCGCATAGCCGGCATAGTCGCCAAGCCCAGTTGTGGGGATGGAGAAAGTGACCGTATTGCCGGCGCTGCTGACGTTGTCGGTGGCAAGCTGTTGATTATCAACGACCGTCTTGGCCTCACTTCCGCGACCAAGCCCCGTATGCTCTTCGTAGGGATTCTGCACGAGCGTGAACTTTGCGGAATTCGCGACATAGCTCATACCATCCGGAAGGCTATCAACGATATTCAGCGGTTTCCCGCCCAGCTTTCCAGCTCCAAAGCATTCGAACTCGCCATTTGCGCCCTTATTACCCTTTTGGCGGTTTGCATACACCGTCCAGTCGACGATCCAGGCGCCCTTCTCATCCGAGCCGTTAACGGTATGCCAATCGAAGTTCTCAACCCAAGACACCTTCGACTCCGCTTTCGGCTTCTCGACCGCAGGCTTCGTTTCTTGGTTGACAACGTACTTGACGGGTTCGGTGAACGACCGCTGTAATTTCAGGCCCGGCGCGCTGACCGACGCAAAGTTTGAGTACCAGCCCGACAGCGCTTCTGATGTGGTGTTGTAGGTGATAACGGCGTAGTCCTCGTTCTCGAGAGCGGCTTTCACTTTGTCGGTAACGATGATTTTGAGGTCGTAGTTTTTCTTTGTTTCATTACCCGGATAGCTGGTCGTTGGTCTCCAGTCGGTGCCCGGAACCAGCTCGGTATTGCCGATTTTAATGGTAATGGAGCTTTCGTCGACACCGAGTTTCTGCGACCATGCCGACTGAAACGTGTCCTTCACCGTCACCTCGCCTGGATGGACCGCATTGACGATCGCCTTCAGCGCGACCTTCGTCTCCCATGTCGCCCTGCCCGTCGTCGCCGCCTCATCGGATCTCACGAGCCTCTTGGTGATCGGCACAACACCCGTCAGCTGCGGCGTGAAACTGCCTTCATCGGTACCGGAAACGGAGCCTTCGCGCTCGATGGCCGCGTCGTTATGCACGGTATCGTACGAGCTCGTATCGTTCATCTTTGTGTGATAGACGATGCGGTAGGTGGCGTACTTGTCGACAAGATCGGTCGGGAATGTGTAGGTAAACGAGCTCTGCGACGAGTCAAGCACGCCGCCCGGAAGAACCTCCGACCCCGAGCTGCCCTTGTAAACCGTGTAGCTCCCCATATAGGCCTGCTTATCGTCAAGCGTATCGGTGAACTTGTAGCCGCTCATGTCGGCCTTGATCTCGCCTTGGTTGAGCGTGACCGTCCACGTGATGTCGGACGGTGTACCCGAGCCGTTGGACTTGTTGATCATGTCGTAACGAAACTTGCTGGGAGCAGCAGTCACGGAGCCGCTCTGGCGATTGCTCAAGCCGCCCCACTCCCACGTTGCCGTGTTCTTAGACGCTTCCTGCTCATCGATGAACTCGCCATTGTTAACCGAAACGCTTCTCTTCAGTTTCGTCTCATAGGCAATCGTGTGCTCCCCCTGGGAAACGTTGCCTAAGGTGTCGAGAGTCGCAATCTGACCGTTGATCGTTGGCTGCGGGCCGAGCTTCTTGCCATCGAGCGTGAAGCTGCCGTCCACAAACTCAAAGTTGTCGCCTAGGCTGTCAGTAAACTTGACGTTCGTAGCGTACGACTCGACGGTGAGCTTAACAGACCAGGTGACCTTGGCCACGCCGTCGGCTCCCTGGGAGAAGGCTCCCGATTTCTCCCCTTTGACGGCGCCATCCGTAGTTGGAATATTGATTGATCCCGCACCGGGGAACTTGATAGGTGTACTGCTGTCCGAGCCAGCGTTCTTATTTGCTAACTCAAATGAAAAATTGGCTCCGACAAAAATTTCCGCAGGGTTTTTGTCAAGCCAGCTCTTATCAAACGTAAAGATGATCTTATTGTCCTCGATTTTCCACGTGCCAGCCTTGTCAGCGGTCGCCTCCGGGCCCTCCATGAGGTTGCCACCGGCGTTATCGTCAACGACGATGGTGCCGGGAAGCTCATAGACAGCGATATAGTTCTCGGGCGAAGGCGCCTCGCCGCTTTTGAATTGTGCCGAAAAAGCTCCATAGAGCTTCGAAGTAGACGTTACGGCGCCATTGAGCTCTTGAGTATGGTTCTCATCGGTATACAGCTTGACCTCAACCGTTGCCGTATCACCGTTGATCTCAATCGGCGTCGGCGTCGTCACGTCATCGGCGCGCACGGGGGCTGCGCCGTGGAAAACTGCGACGGTGAGGCTAATTAAAATGAAGATCAGGGCCGCCATACCCAGCGACCGTGAGCGGTGTGTGTCCATAGTTGTCCCCTAATTCCTACAACACGTTGTGGAATACGGCGAATCGTCGGATCGAACACAAACCCCAACATCAACGAGAACCTACCTAGCGCATTGCAAGAACCCATTGGGGAGCAACTTCTAAGACGGTTCGTCTATGCCACAATGCATAAAATACAATATAGATACCAGTCATGTAAACCGCAGGTAAAGAGGTCTTTTAATTTAATACCAGTTGATATTTACCTGTGACAGTTTTGTATCAAAGCGGTTGTATTTCAATGATTCGTGTATATGTTTAAACAACTTAACTTTGCCTGAAAAACAGCCGGGGGGGGGATAACCTCCTCCACCGTGGTGCAAACGGACCCGTCCCCCTTGCACCAAAAAGGGCGCCGACCATCGCGGTCGACGCCCTTTCTTATTGGCGGTTATAAGCCCCAGCGCTTATTTGTTGACCTGACCGGCGCGGACGGCAGCCTTCTTGCGGTCGGTGGCGTTGAGCAGACGCTTGCGCAGGCGGATGTTCTTGGGGGTAATCTCGACCAGCTCGTCGTCGGCGATGTACTCCAGCGCCTCCTCCAGCGAGAAGGTGCGGGGCGGCACCAGCTGGACGGAGATATCGGAGGTCGAAGAACGCTGGTTGCCCAGGTTCTTGGTGCGGGCGATGTTGACGACCATGTCGCCGGCCTTGCTGCGCTCGCCCACGATCATGCCCTCGTAGCACTCGGTGCCCGGCTCAACAAACAGCTGGCCGCGCTCCTGCAGCGTGCCCAGGGCGTAGGCAACGGCCTTCTCGGTGGTCATGGAGATCATAGCGCCGTTCTGACGGTTGCCGATCTCGCCGGCGTAGGGGCCATACTCCAAGAAGGTGTGGTAGAACACGCCCTCGCCGTGGGTGACGTTCATGATGCGGTTCTTAAGGCCCATGATGCCGCGGGTCGGGATCTTAAACTCGAGGTGCGTCACGATGCCCGAGGTATCCATGCTCGTCATGATGCCGCCGGAGGTACCGAAGACCTCAACGACCTTGCCCGAGTACTCGTCCGGGCACTCGACGACGGCCTGCTCGACGGGCTCCATCTTGTTGCCGTTCTCGTCCTTCTTAAACAGAACGCGGGGACGGCCAACCTGGAACTCAAAGCCCTCGCGACGCATGGACTCCATCAGAACGGACAGGTGCAGGATGCCGCGACCCGAGACCTCGACGCCGCTCTTGTCCTCGAGCTCCTCGATCTTCATGGTCACGTTGTTCTCGGCCTCGTTGAACAGGCGTTCCTTGAGCTGACGGGCACCAACGATGTCGCCGTCGCGACCGACGAGCGGGGAGGTCGAAGCCTCAAAGACGATGGACAGGGTCGGCGGGTCGATCTCGATGGGCTCGAGCTCAACGGGGTTCTCGGGATCGGTGTAGACATCGCCGATATCGGTGCGGTCGATGCCCACGACGGCAGCGATGTCGCCGGCGCCGACTTCCTGGCACTCGGTGCGGCCCAGGTAGTCGAAGGTAAAGAGCTGTTTGACGGTAGCGGTGGCGCTGGAGCCGTCGTTCTTGACAACCAGAATCTGGTCGCCCTGGTGGATGGTGCCGGAGTACACGCGGCCGATGCCGATACGGCCGACGAAGTTGGAGTGGTCGATGGTCACGCACTGCATGGCGAGCGGGGCGTTCTCGTCAACCTCGGGTGCGGGCATGTCGTCGATGATCATGTCGAGCAGCGGGTATATGTCCATGTTGCCGTCGTTGGGGTCAAGGCGGGCAAAGCCATTCATGGCGCTGGCGTAGACCACGTGCTCCATGGCGAACTCGAGCTGGTCGTCGGTGGCACCCAAGTCGGCCATGAGGTCCAGGCAGTCGTTGTAGGCCTTCTCGGGGTTGGCGCCCGGACGATCGATCTTGTTGATGACGATCATGATCTTGAGGCCGGTGTCGATAGCGTGACGCAGCACGAAACGGGTCTGGGGCATGGGGCCCTCAAAAGCGTCGACCAGCAGCAGGGCGCCGTCGGCCATACGCAGCACGCGCTCGACCTCGCCGCCAAAGTCGGCGTGGCCCGGGGTGTCGATGACGTTGATCTTGACGTCCTTGTACTCGATAGAGATGTTCTTGGCGAGAATCGTGATGCCGCGCTCGCGCTCCTGGTCGTTAGAGTCCAGGACGCGGTCCTCGACCTGCTGGTTGGCACGGAAGGCGTCCGTGGCACGCAGGAGCTTGTCGACCATCGTCGTCTTGCCGTGGTCGACGTGGGCGATGATGGCGATGTTCCTCAGATTGTCTACGCGCATGTAGTTCCCCTATCTTCTATCCATATACAAACGGCACGCGTATGCGGCCCGCCCAGCGACACAACGCTCAGCGGGAATATTGAGCCTTTTACCGAAAACTCGTTTATTTTAGCGATTTTAGATGAGAGGGGTTTCCTCACCTGCAGGTTCAGGGTCGCTCCACATAAAACCATCGCCGGCACCCATGCCCTCATACAGCACGTATGCCGAAAAACCGCTCTCGAGCGTGGTTTCGAAGAAGCTCACGAGCAGGGCGTCGTGATAGCCGCCGTCAATTTCGACACAACCGGTGTAGCCGATGGCATAGCGGGCGATGCGGCCCAGCCCCTCGTCCTTAAGACCCATCTTGTGCTCGGAGATAAAGTTGGTGGCAGCCTCGAGGCATGCCTCCTCGCCATCTTCGTCGAGCGCCGCCAGATATCGGTTGGAAGCAGCGTCCTCGATCGCCACAACTACGCCCGGATTCTCGCCGGCGGCAAGGTCGTCCAAGAACGCGCCGATCAGATCGCACACCATGGCGTCGAGCTCGGCGGAGACGTTACCGGCGTCCTGCATATCCTGTGCCATCTTTAGACCTTCCCATCGAGTCTGGCGTCGTTACAGTTCCTGTGCCTCGGCAGCGATCTTGGCGGCAGCGTCGCGGGCGCGCATCATATCCATCGCGCGCTTGTCGAGTACCTTGATCTGGTTGGTCAGCATGACCGCATCGACCACACCCCAGATTACCAAGCCTGTTGAAATCGAAAACCCAAGCGCACCAACTGTACCACGAAGGCGCGAGCAGATTACCGCGACAAGGGCGGAGACGACAACCATCTTGATAAACGAGCCGCGGCGCTCGCGAAGCGTGCGGGCCTGCGTCACATAGGCAATGCGAGCCGCCTCAGAAGCCTCCGAGCGCATCTGGGCCTCGCGCGCAATGGCCGCCGCCTCAGCCGATACGCGGGTACCCATCAGCGACCTCTCCGCTCGCGTGCCAGACATTTAGAAATCATCGGGGGAGAGCGTATGGACGAACTCGTCGAACTTCTCGAACTCCTGCTCGTCGTCAACTTCCTCGGCATGGGCAGAAACGGTACCCAGGCGATTCATGATGTCGTCCTCCACAAACATGGGGGCATTGCTGCGCACGGCAAGGGCAATGGCGTCGCTGGGGCGGGCGTCAATCTTGCGCTCGTCACCATCGACCAGCACAACAATCGTCGCATAGAACACCGGCGGCTCGGCACGAACGATCTCGATGCGCTCGAGCTTGGCGCCCAGGGCATCGACGGTGTCAAGCAGCAGGTCATGCGTTATCGGGCGCTCGGCGCGACCGCTATCGATGCCACGGCTAATGGCCGCGGCCTCAAACGAGCCGGTCTGAATGGAAAGCGAACGCAGGGGCGCCGTCGAATCCGACTTGCCGCAGCGCTCGCGAAGCACAATAAGCGATGGCACGGGACCGGCGGCCATGACGATGGTCTCTATGTCGACGCGAACCATGGAACACCTCCGGTATGTAGCGGTTAACACGCGGCAGGGTCGCCGCATTGAATAGCTATACTACCCAATCTTTCGCACAGAACACAAAACCAAAATGAGATTTATCACAGACAAGAAAAAAGCCCCGAGGCAACGCCCCAGGGCTCTTCACAGTTTTGATGGTGGACCTGACAAGATTCGAACTTGTGACCTCCCGGTTATCAGCCGGACGCTCTAACCAACTGAGCTACAGGTCCATCATGGTGGAGGTTAGGGGGATCGAACCCCTGACCTCAGGCTTGCAAAGCCCGCGCTCTCCCAGCTGAGCTAAACCCCCACGGAGACAGTAATAAACACCCCAGCGGCGACTCGGCTCTCGCTGGGGTGTTTATTGCGAAAGAAAGTGGTGGACCTGACAAGATTCGAACTTGTGACCTCCCGGTTATCAGCCGGACGCTCTAACCAACTGAGCTACAGGTCCATCGCGCAAGGGATATATTAGACGAGTCGTTACGCGCGCGTCAACAACTTTTTTGAAAATCTTTGGGAGGGATGGTCGCTGGGCCGGCGAGATGGTTTTGGTTTGCTGCTCGGACAGTCCTGCGCAAGACGAAGGCCACATTAAGTGGCCTTCTTTGCGTGCGGAACTCGCGACAAACCAAAACCATCTCGCCGGCCCAGCGACCATGGGATCCCAAGGTTTTCAAAAAAGCGGTCGGCGCGCAGGTGCGCCGACCGCCGATATATGGGGTCTGATATTTTCTACCAGCTAGGGCCTCTTACTCGTCGAGGAGATCCTCTGGCATGTCGTTGCCGTCGCCTAGGTCGACTGGGGCCTCTTCGGTATCGGCTGCGGCCTCGACACCTTCGCCTTCGGGCTTCTCTTTGGCGGCTGTCATGCGGGCCACGGCGCAGATGCGGTCGTTGTCGTCGACGGTCATCATCTTGACGCCCTGGGTGGCGCGGCCGGTCTGGCTGATCTCGTCGGTCTTGACGCGAATGACCGTCGCGCCCTCTGTCACGATGAACAGCTCGTGCTGCGGGCCCACCGTCTTCATGGCCGCGAGGTTACCCTTACGCTCGGTCATTTGGATGGTGTAGACACCCTGGCCGCCGCGATTCTGCTCCGGGTAGTCCGCAACCGGCGTGCGCTTGCCGTAGCCGCGCTCGGTGATGACGAACAGATCGCCGTTGCCGTTAGTGACTTCCATGCCCAGAACGCTCACGCCGTCCTTCATGCCGATACCGCGAACACCGCTGGTATCGCGGCCGGTGGCGCGCACCTGCTCCTCGGAGAACATGATCGCCTTGCCCGCGGTGGTGGCCAGGATAATCTTGTCGCCCTCGCGCACGCGGCGCACGTTCAGCAGCGCGTCGTCGTCACGCAGGTTGATAGCGATCAGGCCGTCGCGACGGCTGCGGTCATATGCGCTCATCACGGTCTTCTTGACCATGCCGCTCTTGGTGGCAAACATCAGGTACTCGTTAGCGGGGAACTCGCGGCAGCTGATGACGCTCGCGATCTTCTCGCCCTCCTCGAAAGGCAGCAAGTTGACGATCGCGGTACCGCGTGCCTGGCGCGTACCCACCGGCAGCTCGTGCACCTTCAGGCGATAGACCTTGCCCTTGCTCGAGAAGAACAGCACGTACTCGTGCGTGGACGCGATGAACATCTCATCGATGACATCGTCCTCTTTGAGGTTGACGCCCGACACGCCCTTGCCACCGCGCTTCTGGGCACGGTAGGCGGCCACCGGAATGCGCTTGACATAGCCGGTGTGGGTAATGGTCACGACCATATCCTCGTCGGCGATGAGGTCCTCGACATCCAGGTCCTTCTCAACCTGGCTGATCTCGGTGCGGCGCTTATCGCCAAACTTCTTGGAGATCTCGCGCATCTCTTCCTTGATGACGCCCAGGATCTTCTCCTCATGCGCCAGCAGGTCCTCGTAGTAGGCGATGGCGCGGCGCAGGCCGTCCAACTCTTCCTGGATCTTGTCGCGCTCCAGGCCGGTCAGGCGGCGCAGCTTCATCTCGAGGATGGCCGTGGTCTGCTCGGGCGTAAAGCCAAAGCGCTCGATCAAGCGGCTGCTGGCCTCGGAGTCGGTCTGCGAGGAGCGGATGATGCTAATGACCTCGTCGATATGGTCGAGAGCCATCAAGTAGCCCTCAAGGATATGCGCGCGGGCCTGGGCCTTCTTAAGGTCGAAGCGGGTGCGGCGGGTGACGACGTCGACCTGGTGGTCGATGTAGTGCTGCAGCATCTCGCGCAGGCTCAGGCATTTGGGAACGCCGTTGACGAGCGCCAGGTTGTTGGCGCCAAAGGTCGTCTGCAGCGAGGTGTACTTATACAGGTTGTTGAGCACGACCTGCGGAATGACGCCCTTCTTGAGCTCGATGACCAGACGGATGCCCTTCTGGTTGGACTCATCGCGCATATCCGAGATGCCCTCGATGCGTTTGTCGTTGACGAGCTGGGCAATCTTCTCCTGCAGGGTGCCTTTGTTGACCATGTAGGGAATCTCGGTAAAGACCAGGCGGCTGCGGCCGGTCTTGGTGGACTCCACGTGAGCCTTGGCGCGCACGGTAATGGAGCCGCGGCCGGTCTCGTAGCTCTGCTTAATGCCGGCGCTGCCCATGATGATGGCACCGGTGGGGAAGTCCGGACCGGGCATGATCTGCATAAGCTCGTCGACGGTGGCATCGGGATTGTCGATCAGGTAGCAGGTGGCCTCGATCGCCTCGGTGAGGTTATGCGGGGCGATATTGGTGGCCATGCCGACGGCGATGCCCTGGCTGCCGTTGACCAGCAGGTTGGGGAAGCGCGCGGGCAGCGCCACGGGCTCGGCGAGCGACTCGTCGTAGTTGGGCTGCCAGTCGACGGTATCCTTTTGCAGGTCGCGCAGCAGCTCCATGGCGGGCTTTGCCAGGCGGCTCTCGGTATAACGCATGGCCGCCGCGCCGTCGCCATCGATGTTGCCGAAGTTACCGTGGCCATCGATGAGCGGTGTGCGCATGGAGAACCACTGCGCCAGGCGAACCATGGCCTCATAGACCGCGTAGTCGCCGTGCGGATGGTACTTACCGATAACTTCGCCGACCGTCCAGGCCGACTTCTTGTGCGGACGGTTGGGGTAGATGCCGCTCTCGTTCATGGCGTACAGGATGCGGCGGTGCACCGGCTTTAAGCCGTCGCGCACGTCCGGCAGGGCGCGCGCCGTGATGACCGACATCGAGTACTCGATGAACGACTGCTTCATCTCGCGGCCGAACTCCGAAATCTGGAGCTGACCGCCGTTGATATCCTCGCCGGCCGAGGCGCCACGGTCGACTTCGCCAAAGCTCTCCTCGAGCTCGGCGTCGTCTTCTTCCTCATCATCATCGGCATCGGGGTTATAGGCGTCCGGATCGCCGTCCTCGCCCTGCTCAGCACGGGCAAGCAGGCGCTTCAGATCATCGGGCATACCGGCATCGCCGGCCTCGTCCATACCCTCGTTATTGTTGATATCGTCTGCCACGTTACCTCCTCTTAAGCGTCAAGGAAACGCGCGTCATGCGCATGTTTTTCAATGTACTCGCGGCGATAGCCGACCTCGGAACCCATCAGCTCGCGCACGGCGCGGTCTGCCACCACGGCGTCCTCGATCGACACGCGCTGCAGGATGCGGGTCTTGGGGTCCATCGTCGTCGAGGCAAGCTGCTTGGGGTCCATCTCGCCCAGGCCCTTGTAGCGCTGGACGGTATAGCCCTTGCGCTTTTTGGTGATCTTGCCGTCCTTGGCCTTGCCGTCCTCGTCGTTATCGTCGGGGTTCAGGCCCAGGCTCTGGATGGTGTCGCGCAGGATCTCGTCTTCGGGCTGGCGGCCGTTGGGATACACGTAGTGGATCTTGTTGCGCACCTTAATGCCAAAGATGGGCGGGCAGGCAACATAGACGTAGCCGGCATCGATCAGCGGACGCATGTACTTGTAGAAGAACGTCAGCAGCAGGATGCGGATATGCGCGCCGTCGACGTCTGCATCGGTCATGATGATGATCTTGTGGTAGCGCGCCTTGGTGATATCGAAATCGCCGCCGTCGCCGGCACTCGTCGTGACGCCGCAACCGATCGCGGTAATCAGCGACTGGATGGTGTCACTCGAGAACGCGCGATGGTCACCAACGCGTTCGACGTTCAAAATCTTGCCGCGCAGGGGCAGAATCGCCTGGATGTCTCGGCGGCGGCCGTCCTTGGCCGAACCGCCTGCCGAGTCGCCCTCTACAATGAAGAGCTCGGTCAGCTCGGCATCGCGCACCGAGCAGTCGGCGAGCTTACCGGGCAGGGACGCCGTCTCGAGCAGGCTCTTGCGGCGGGTCGCCTCGCGCGCCTTGCGGGCGGCGTTGCGCGCCTTGCAGGCCTGTTGCGCCTTCTTGACGATCTCGCGAGCGGGCTTGGGATGCTCCTCCAAGTAATCGGCGAGGCCGTCGGTCACGATCTTGAGCGTGAGCGCGCGCATATAGGAGCTACCGAGCTTGGCCTTGGTCTGGCCCTCAAACTGCGGGTCGGGCAGCTTGACCGAGATAACGGCCGAAAGGCCCTCGCGTACATCGTCGCCGGTCAGGTTGGCGTCTTTTTCCTTGAGCAGGTTCTGCTTGCGCGCGTAGTCGTTGATCACGCGGGTGAGCGCGGTGCGGAAGCCCTCAAGGTGCATGCCGCCCTCGGGGGTGTAGATGTCGTTGGCAAACGACATGACGTTCTCGCCGTAACCGCTATTCCACTGCAGGGAAACCTCGACCTCGCCCATCTTGGCCACAGGTGCGTCCGGGTCCGATTTGCCCTCGATGTAGATAGGCTCCTTAAAGGCCTCGGGGACGTCCTTGCCCTCATTGAGGAACTTGACGAAGTCGATGATGCCGCCCTCGTAGCAAAACTCCTCCACGTGGGGAGTCGCCTCGCGCTCGTCGGTCAGCACGATTTTGAGGTTCTTATTGAGGAACGCCGTCTCCTGCAGACGGTTGTGCAGCGTATCGAAATCGTAGATGCAGGTCTCGAAGATCTCGTCGTCGGGCCAGAAGGTGACGGTGGTGCCCGTCGAATCCGAGGTGCCCACGACCTCCATCTTCTTAACGGTCTTGCCGCGCGAGAACTCCATCTCGTAGGTGTTGCCGTCGCGACGAACCTGAACGACCACGCGCTTGGACAGTGCGTTGACGACGGAGATGCCAACGCCGTGCAGGCCGCCCGAAACCTTATAGGCCGAGTTATCGAACTTACCGCCGGCGTGCAAGATCGTCATGACGACCTCGAGCGTCGGGATCTTTTTAACAGGGTGCTCGTCGACGGGGATGCCGCGCCCGTTGTCGACGACCGTGATGGAGTTGTCGGCGTGGACCGTCACCTGGATCTCGGTGCAGAAACCGGCCATGGCCTCGTCGACGGAGTTGTCAACGATCTCCCACACCAGGTGATGCAGACCGCTGGCGCTCGTCGAGCCGATATACATGCCCGGGCGCTTACGAACGGCCTCGAGACCTTCGAGAATCTTAATCTCGCCGCCATCGTAATCGTTTTCGTTTGCCACACGTCCTCCTTCAGTCAAGAAAATGTGTACAGCCTTACTAGTTTATCGTAAAAAAATACCCTCGGGAACGAGGGTATTTGGCTCTACAAGGCCACCAGATGCGATTTAAGGCTCTTTTTTGCTTTCTACGCCCTTGGCCCACTCGGCACTGGCTCTCATGGCATTCTCGAGGGCCTCGCGCAGTTTTTGGTCTTCGATGGGCGCCACTTGGCGCTCAATCTCGGTGCGCTCGGCCTCACTTAGGTCGGCGTGCGGGGCCGGCGGGCGCTCGGTCGTCGCCGGGCGCAGGCGCTGCTTGGCGGCGGGCGGCGTGTGACCGGGCGCGGTGGTTTTGAACACCAGGCCGTCCACATGCGCACCGGCGCGCTCCATGCGCGCGCGGATGATCTCGCGCAACAGCGTCATTTCCTGCGTCCACGAGGGCGAATCGAGATATACCAGCAGCTCATTGGACTCGGGCAGGTAGCGCAAGCCCGTCACATGCCGCCCCTCGCGCGTGCCCGAGCACACCGCGTTCCACGCGCGATAGACCGCGCGCGACTCCTCGGCAGCCTCCATCTGCGCGCGGCGCTCAGGTGTCGCGGCCGCCAGGATGCGCTGACGCTCTGCGTTCAAAAATCCACTGAAGGCAACCGTTTCGCTCTCGCGCTCGTAATTAGCACGTCTCACCCATGCTCACCACCTTGGCTCGATCAAGCAGGTCATCGGTAAAATACCCCAGGTTGGTCGTGGTTATGACCGTCTGGATATCATCGCCGATCAGCCGCAGAAAAGCACCGCGGCGTTCGCCGTCGAGTTCGCTCATCACGTCGTCCAAAAGCAGCAGTGGGGCGGTGCCCAGGACATCGCGAGCCACGGCAACCTCGGCCACCTTCCAGGACAGCACCAGCGTGCGCTGCTGTCCTTGGCTGGCAAATGAACGGGCGGAGCGACCCGCCACGGTAAACTCAATCTCGTCGCGATGCGGTCCCACCAACGTCACGCCGCGGCGAATTTCCTCGTCGGCATGCTCATCGAGGGCAGCCAGCATGCGCTCGTACGCCCAGCCCTTCAGCTCTTCGCGATCATCGACCTGGGGCAAATCCCCCAGCGTGGACGTATAGGTCACGTTGGCGGCCTCACCGGATGCCACTTGCCCGTAGGCAGCGCGCACATGGCCCGCCAGCCGGTCGAGCAGGGCCAACCGGTGCACAAGCAGGGCCGAGCCCGCGCGGGCAATCGAATCGTTCCACGCGCCGAGCATCTCGCGACAGCACCAGGTCTCCTTGAGCAGGGCGTTACGCTGGGTCACGCAGCGTCCATAGGTGCTCGCAAGATCGGCATAACGTGCGCTCAGCTGCATGCCAAAGTCATCGAGGGCGGCGCGGCGCACACTGGCGCCTCGCTTAACCATGTCCAGATGGTCGGGGCAAAACAGCACGCTCGGCAGAGCCCCGCGCACACCGGCGGCAGAGCACCTCTTGCCGTTGCGGCTAAACGAGCGCTTACCGTCCTCCACGCTCAATCCCATATCAAGCACGCGGCCGTCGCCCTCGAGCCTCAGCTCGACCTTGCACGAGCCCACGCCATCATGGACGAGCTCGGCTGCGGTCGGATGTCTAAACGAGGCGCCGCTCGTCAGCAGCTGCAGCGCCTCTATGAGATTGGTCTTTCCCGCCGCGTTGGGTCCCGCAAGTATCGTCACGCCCTCGTCCAGGGCAAGGCGATAACTATCGAAGCTGCGGTAGTGCGCGACGGAAAGATCGCGGGCGAACATGGTCATAGCGCAGCGCTAGATGCGGACCGGCATAACCAGGTACAGGTAGTTGATCTTGTCGTAGGACTTGAAGATGCCCGCCTGCGAGTAGCTCTTGAGCTCCAGCGTGATCTCCTTCTCCTTGGACAGGGCATTGAGGCAGCCGAAGATGTAGTGGTAGTTGAAGGCGATAGTACCCGACTCGCCCTCGGCCTCGACATCGATCGTCTCCTGCGCAAGGTCCTGGTCATTGGAAATGGAGGACAGGCCCATCTGTCCGTTCTCGACATCGATCTCGAACTTGACGGCGGGATTGGCGCTCGCGATAACGGCCACGCGCTTGAGGGCGGCGTTAAAGGCGGCGACGTCGATCTTGACGCTCGTCACGCACGAATCGGGGATGAGCTGCTTGTAGTTGGGGTACACGCCCTCGATGCGGCGCGACACGTAGGTGGTGTTGCCGGCCTCGAAGACGACCTGGGTGTCGGTAGCCCCGATCATGATGGTCGCCTGGCTGGCCATGATGCTCAGTGCGTCGTTAAAGGCGTCAGCCGGAACGTTGAGCTCAAAGGAGCCCTCGAGGGTCGAGGTCTCGACCTGCGTATCGCACACGGCCAAGCGGAAGGAATCGGTCGCCACCAGGCGCACGGTGTTGTTCTCGACCTTCATGTGCACACCACCCAGGATGGGGCGGGCCTTGTCGGTCGAGGTGACGCGCCACACGCGGCCGACCATTTCGGACAAGATATCGGTCGGCAGCTCCACGGCACTCTCGATGGCATAGGCCGGAAACTCGGGGAAGTCATTGGCGTCGAGCGTGTTCAGGCGGAAAGAGCTCTTCTCGCAACTAATCAGCACCTGGCGCTCGGACAGCTCAAAGGTGACCGGGGCATCGGGGAGGGTCTTGGTGATATTGGAGAGCATCTTACAGGGGATAACCATCTCACCCTCTTCTTCGACATGCGCCGCGATGCGATGACGGATCGAGATGGTGTAGTTAGAGGTCTGGAATTCCAAGATGCCGTCTTGCGCCTTGACGAGCACGCCCGACAGGATGGGAAGGGTGGACGCCGAAGCGACACCCTTCATAACGACGCCGATGGCTTGTGTAAGCGAGCTCTGGCTGACGGTGAACTTCATCTTTTAATACCTTTCTTTAGATATAAATATCTTAATAATAGTAATAGCACTGACGAAACTGTTGATTACTCCCAAAGACGCAGGTCAGACCCAGAAAGAGAATCGACAGCAACCTGTGTGCAACGGGGGTGGTTTTCCACGTTCAAAACCTGCGCAAAACTTTTCACCACCGCGGGTTGGGTTTTAGACACCTTATGCCCATGGTTTCGACAAGTTTTCAACAGGTGTCTCTATTTCCCTACGAGCGCAGTGTAATTTTATCGCGCAGCGATTTGAGGTCTTCGGTGACGGTACGGTCTTCCTGGATCATCTTCTGGACCTTTTTGTAGCTCGTGCTGACGGTCGAGTGGTTGCGGTTGCCAAATTCGGCGCCCACCGCCGTGGTCGTCATCTCGCACATCTCGATGGCCAGGTAGATAGCGATATGGCGTGCTTTGGCGATATTGGCGTTGCGACGCGGGCCGATGAGCTCCTCGTGCGTCACGCCGTACTGCTCTTCGATGACGGACTGAACCGTCTGGACGTTGATCTTTTTGGCCGATGTGTCGAAGTACTGGCTGGCGATGGCGTCGATATCGTCAAAGGTGAGCTCCCCGCCCTCGCGCTCGCGGTCGCCCGCCTCGCCGGCGCAGCGCTCGCAAAAGCTCTCGAGTTCGCGGATGTTGGTGCCCGAGACCTCGGCCATGTGTTTAAAGTGCTCGTCGGTCAGGTGTCCGCCGTCGCCCCCATAGGCCGCCAGCAGCGAGTCGTCGCCTGCCTCGGGAGCGGCGACGATGGTGTTCTCGTAATAGCGCTGCAAGATCTTGTATTTCATCTCGTAGCTGGGCTCTGCGACCAGGCAGAGCATGCCGGCGTTGAAGCGGCTGGTCAGACGCTCGTCCATGCTCAGGTCCTTGGGGGCACGGTCTGCCGCGATGACGACCTTCTTGTTGTTGCGGATGAACTCGTCCATGAGCTGGAAAAAATAGTCCACGCTCGCGCGCTTGCCGATGATGTTTTGGATGTCATCGATGATGAGCACGTCCACGCCGTGGTATGCCTGCATGATAGGGGCGTTGCTCTTCTTTTGGCGGTCGAACTCGGTCATCAGGTCGTCCAGATATGCCTGGGAGTTGGCATACTTGACCTTGATCTCGGGCGACTTCTCGGCGAGCTCGTTTTTGATGGCAAGCAGCAGGTGCGTCTTGCCCAGGCCCGATTTGCCGTAGATGAACAGTGATGTGCACGTGCCGCGCTCGTCCGCGAGGGCGGCAAACTTGAGTGCCGAGCGATAGGCATGGCTGTTCTCGGGGCCGTAGACAAAGTTCTCAAAGGTAAATTTTGAGTTCGCGGCGAGCGGGGCTCCATCCGTATTCTGCTCGGCCGGTACGGTCGGTGCTGGCATGGGTGAAGCGGGGGTCGCAGCTTGCGTGGACTTAGTCGGCGCTCCGCCCTTCATCTGGTTCATCATGCGACGAAAATCATCGGCCGAGAGCGTGTTCTTGATTGCAATGCCCGAATCCGCGCCCGCCGCTGCGTCGTGAGCGATGGGCATGTGCGTGACGGGTACGTTCGTTGACGTCGCAGCGGCGGTCGGCAACGGTGCCATGGTTTCACGGGAAACATCGCTGTGCTGGTGCTCGATTGTCGGCACGTCGCCTGCGGAGGCCGGCGCCGCCGGGGAAGCAGCGGGAGCAGCGCCGGGCGCCGTCGCGGCAGCGGATTCCGTCGCGGCGCCTTGCGGTGCCACGATGTCGAGCGCAATCGGTGCAAAGGCGATTTCTTCCAGATAGGCCTCAATGGTCGGCTGATGCTTTTTGAGCTGCGCGATGGCAAAGCGCGAGGGGGCCTCGATCGTGAGCGTATCTTCGGTCAGGCTTATGGCGCGCGATTGCCCCAGCATGTTGATGAGGCGTGCATCTTGGCCGTCGCGCTGGCAAAAGGCGATGGCATCCCCCAGGATGATGCTTGCTTCCTCGTCCACTGTCTCTCCCGTTCTTTAGCTCTGAGCTCGCACGCGAGCGGCGCCGAGTTCGGTCAGATGGTATTTCTGGCCATGCTTGATGACCAAGCCGGCCTGCGCCAAGTCATTGAGCGTGCGTGACCAAGTGGGGGCCGAGTTTCCAAACGCCCTCGCCAGATCGGTTGCACCGCACGCTTGATTTTGCGCCAGATAGCCCAGCGCGGCGTTGCCGCGATCGCTTACGAACACGTCCGGTTGTGGCTGCGCATACTGATTTGCTGCATTAGGATACATCATTTGAGCTGGTGGTTGTTGAGAACTCTGCATCGGCGCCATTTGCTGTTGAAAACTTTGAGGCCACTGTTGGTAAGGCTGCGGAGGCATCTGCTGGGCCCAGGGGTTGTACTGCTGCTGCGGCATCTGCTGGTACGGCTGCTGATATCCCTGCTGGTACTGCTGCGGGAACTGCTGGCCATACCCCAGTGGCGGCATCTGCTGATATGGATATCCCTGTTGGTACGGCTGATAGCCCATTTGCTGGCCACCCGGTGCCCCCGTCGCCTGCTGCATTGCTGCTGCATCCTGATCCGCCAGCGGCATGGCCTCTGGCGCGTTTGGCGGCATCGACATCGATGCCGCCTGGGGCTCTTGTGTAGGAATCATTCCGGGCTGCTGCATCTGTCCCACGGGGGGCTGCATCTGTTGCGTTGCCATGGGCTGCTGCGCAAAAGCTCCCGGCAGGGGATATGTGGGCTGCTCCGTCTCGGGCCGCACGGCAGCACCGCGTCCGCCGGCGCGTTCGATTTCCTGCACGCGTTTAGGGTCCAGGCTTACCGTAACCACGGTGCCGTTGCCCATGTTGTCCTCGATGGACACGGCCCCGCCGGCGTTTTCCAAATACTCCTGCACCATGGGAAACCCTGCTCCGGTTCCACGGATATAGCGCTTCATCTTGCTGTTTGCGCTGGTGACGCCAAAGTCGAAAGCGCGTTCCTTGTCGTCGATGCCGGGTCCTTGATCAGCAAAGCGGATGGTGTCTCCGCCGTCCAGAATCGAGATGATGGGCTCGGCAAAGTGCGCGTGGATAAAGTTTTCGACAATCTCGCGGATGACCATGAGCGAGATGCGGCCACCTTGTTCTTTCATGCACTGGTAGACGGTGTTGGTCGTCTCTTCCAAATACGTGCGGACATCTTGCGGCTCAATGACGATCACACGCGGTGTCGACAGCATGTCGTCATAGACGGCGATACGTGCGGCGTACGTGGCTTTTGGCGTCTGCGTGGTCGTCTGCTCGCCTTCGTCACGCTCTTCGCGCACGCCGGTGATGTGCTCGTTGTCGGGTGCCGGGTCTCCGGAATCGACCATGGTGTAAAAGTCGTCAGACATGCCGCTCGCAATCTTTCAAAAGGTTTCGAACAAATAGTAGCTCACCGTGCAATGTTTCTCATCTTTTGACAACTTTTCAAAACCTGTTGAAAACTTTGGAAAACGGACGAAAAGTTCTCAACATTGCCAACATGACCTGTTGAAAACTCGATGAAATATCGTGAAAAGTTGCCATGCACCGCTAAAACGAGCTCGGCTTATGGGGGAACCGTGTGAACTGCGCAACCTTTTACCTTTGATTTCTTGACATTTGAACATTGATTTCCCTACAATCTTCAAGCTCACGTGTCTATATCTGCGTCCGCGCCCCCGCGGACACTCGAAATGCAGCAGGAGGAACTTAAGATGAAGCGTACGTATCAGCCTAATAAGCGTAAGCGTGCCAAGACCCATGGCTTCCGTGCCCGTATGGCCACTAAGGGTGGTCGTGCCGTGCTCGCCCGTCGTCGCGCCAAGGGCCGCAAGCGTCTCACTGTCTAGCAGCGATACACACATCTCGCATGAAGACTATTAAGTCTCGGCAAGATTTCGAGCATGTGTTCAGTCAGGGGCGTCGTTTTAATCACCCTCTGATTCGAATGACCATATGTGAATCGGTTGGCGAAGGCGACTCCGGAAGGGTCGCCTTCGTTGGTGCTAAACGGCTCGGTTGTGCTGTCGTGCGCAACCGTTCTAAGCGTGTGATGCGCGAGGCCGCCCGCAGCTGCGGATTTCCCGTTGCGGGTTATGACATCATCTTGTTCGCAACTCCCAAGACGAGGGTTTCCTCGCCGCAGGAGATGGACAATGCATTGCGTTCGCTTATGAAACGCGCCGGCGTTGCCGGGGAGGAGCGATGAGCAATCACGTTTTGCGACGTGTTGCCATCGCTCCTATTCGCATATATCAACAGGTTATTTCGCCCTTATTGCCTGACGCCTGCATTTATTACCCAACGTGCTCGCAATACGCCGTCCAGGCGATTGAGAAGTACGGTGTTTTGAGAGGCTGCTGGCTTGCCGTGAGGCGCATCGCTCGCTGCAATCCCCTGCACGTCGGCGGTTATGACCCTGTGCCCTAGCGGGCACTCGCTATCGGAGGAAAACTTACATGTGGGATTGGATCGTTAACATCCTTTTCGAGCTGCTCAAGCTCATCCAGACCTTTGCGGTCGACTGGGGCCTGTCCATCATCATCCTGGTGGTCATCATCCGTCTGCTGCTGACGCCGCTTATGCTCAAGTCGACCAAGTCGACGGCTCGCATGCAGGTGCTGCAGCCTAAGATGCTCGAGATCCAGGAGCGCTATGCCGACGATCCCCAGCGGCAGGCCGAGGAGATGCAGAAGTTCTACAGCGAGAACAAGTTCAACCCCATGGCTGGTTGTCTGCCGCTGTTGATCCAGATGCCTGTCCTGTTCGCCCTGTTTACGCTGCTGCGTAACCTGCCGGACTACTTTAACGACGGCACGTTCTCGTTCTTTAATATTCTGCCCGACCTGACCACCACGCCGAGTGCCTCCTTTGCCGATGGCTTTATGGTCGCGCTGCCTGCGCTGGTCTGCCTGATCCTGTTCGCTGTCCTGACCCTGATTCCGCAGCTCTATATGTCGCGCAACCAGACCGGCCAGCAGGCTCAGAGCATGCGTATGATGGCCGTTGTCATGACGGTCATGATGCTTTGGATGGGCTGGAGCCTTCCCGTTGGTGTTCTGCTGTACTACGACGTCTCGTCTGCTTGGCAGGTTATCCAGCAGATTTTTGTGACGCAGAAGGTCATCGACAAGGCGAAGGCCGATGAGGAGGAGCGCCTTAAGAACGCGCCGCTGCAGGTTGAGGTTACTCGTCGCGAGAAGAAGCCGCGCCCGCACAAGAAGAAGTAGTGGGACATCAATCTTATTTAGGTACCTAACTTTTGGAGTACGTTATGTCTGAAGAGATCATCGAGGATATGCTTGAGGAGGTTGCCCCGCAGGTCGCGGGCGATTATCCCGAGATTGCACAGCGCTACAAGGCTGGTGAAGAGCTGACCGACGAGGAGCTCGACACCATTGCCGATGTCGCGATTTCCATCCTGCGTTCCATCCTTTCGCACTTCGATGCCGCCAACTCTCCTATCGATGAGTATGAGGGCGACGAGGGTGAGCTGATTCTGGATGTAACGGCTCCCGACCTTGCTGTTCTCATTGGCCGTCATGGTCGCACCCTTGATGCCCTTCAGGTTATGTTCTCATTGCTGGTGAGCCGCAAGCTCGGCTTTAGGTATCCGGTTGTAGTGGACGTCGAGGGATACAAGAGCCGCCGTCAGGACAAGGTTGCCTCCATGGCTCAGTCTGCTGCCGAGCGTGCCATCCGCACTCATAAGAGTGTTTCGCTTCCGCCCATGAATGCCTACGAGCGCCGACTGGTTCACATTGCACTTCGTGGCAATGACGCCGTCGATACTCATTCTGAGGGTTCTGACCCCGATCGCCATGTGGTGATTGTTGCTCGATAATCTACTCGAGCTTATGCTAAGGGGACGTGGTTTCCACGTCCCCTTTTTTTGTCAAAAGTTCTCGATACACTGATTTTTGTCAGAAAGGAGCTTTCGTTGTTAGTACTTACTGATCAGCAGGCTGACGAGATGTTGAGTCGTCTAACTTCCTATTGCAAAGAGTATTCCTTGAGCGTAACTGATACTGAGCTGAGGAAATGTATTCAACATTTGGATTTGGTTCTGGAAACAAATAAGACAACCAATCTCACCCGTATTCTTAACATAGAAGATGCTGCGGTACTTCATATCCTCGACTCACTTGTTTTGCTCCCCTATATCAATAAGGCTCCTGAGGGAGCTTTGCTCGATATGGGAACAGGTGCGGGCTTCCCTGGTATTCCGTTAACCATAACCATGCATCGTAAAGCTACTTATATTGACTCTGTTGGTAAGAAGGTTGATGCTGTCAATTCTTTTGTTGATGTTCTTGGATTGAAACATGCTCATGCGGTTCATGATCGCCTTGAAGAATATGCTCGAAGCCATAAGAAGCAGTTTTCTGTCGTAACCGCCCGCGCACTTGCCCCTCTACCGATTCTTGTTGAGTATGCGGCTCCGTTCCTCAAGGATGGAGGTCTATTTGTTATCACCAAGGGTAATCCTTCGGATGAGGAGCTAGTTTCCGGCATGTCGGCAGCTAAGATTTGCGGCTTCACTTTGCTTCTTAATGACGCAATCGATTTGCCTGAGGGCTTGGGCCACAGGGAGTTCATTGTTCTCAAGAAGAGTCATCCAGCATCCGTTTCATTGCCTCGTGCAAATGGCATGGCTAAGAAGAATCCGCTTGCCTAGATGTTTCACGTGAAACATAATGGATACTAACAACTTGCAGTGTTTCACGTGAAGCATGGCGGTTGATATCGAATCGGAATGTTTCACGTGAAACATCCTCCGTTTGACAGCTTTAATATACACCAGGAGGGACCGTGGGATTTCGCGACGTTAAGCGTTCTAAGAACGCAAAAGACACGCGTATCATTGCAATCATCAATCAAAAAGGCGGCGTCGGTAAGTCAACGACGGCTGTAAACCTTGCAGCAGCACTGGGTGAGCAGGGTCGTAAGACACTGATTGTCGATTTTGATCCGCAGGGAAACAGTACCAGTGGATTTGGAATTGAAAAAGAAGACCTTGATCACTGCATCTATGATGCATTGTTGAATGATGTGCCGGCAGAATCGCTTGTTCTTGATACAAATTGCAAAAAGGTATTCGTAATTCCAGCTACGATTCAGCTTGCAGGTGCCGAAATTGAGCTCGTAAGCGCAATTGCTCGTGAAACCCGCCTCAAAGATTTGCTTGAGCCGATTCAGGACGAGTTCGATTTTATTTTCATTGACTGTCCTCCTTCGCTCGGCCTGCTTACTATCAATGCCTTGACCGCAGCAGATAGCGTTTTGATTCCGATCCAGTGTGAGTATTACGCACTCGAGGGCGTTACGAAGCTGCTTGAGTCAATGAAGATGGTCAAATCACGTCTGAACAAGGGCTTAGACACCTATGGCGTGCTTATGACCATGTATGACTCACGTACTTCTTTGTCGAATCAGGTTGTTGAGGAAGTTCAATCGTACTTTGGTGATAAGGCGTTTAAGACGCTGATTCCCCGTACGGTTAAAATCTCTGAAGCTCCGTCTTTTGGAGAACCGGTAATTACCTATGCACCTCAAAATAAGGGTGCAAAAGCGTATATGAACCTTGCAAAAGAGGTGATCAAGCGTGCCTAGTGCAAAGAAACGTGGTGGATTGGGACGCGGACTCAATGCTTTGGTCTCAGAGGCTGAGTATGAGACCGGTGGTTCTGCTGCATCGGCTTCAAATGCCGCATCTGAAACAAAACTACCTATTGAGGATATCGTTCCCAACCCTAATCAACCGCGAGTTCACTTTAATGAAACTGAACTTCGCGAGTTGAGCGAGTCAATCCAAGAACATGGCGTTTTGCAGCCGCTCTTGGTTCGCAAGCATGGAAACGGCTATGAGATCATCGCTGGTGAGCGTCGTTATCAGGCGTCAAAGCTTGCTGGTCTTGAGGAACTGCCTGTCATCATTAAAGATGCTAATGATGAAGAGATGCTGGCTCTTGCTCTTATCGAAAATCTTCAGCGTTCTGATCTGAATCCCGTCGAAGAGGCTAAGGGCTATCGCCAGCTCATCGATGCTAGCGGTATGACCCAGGAGGCGTTGTCGAAGGCCGTAAGCAAGTCACGCTCTGCAATTACAAACTCGCTGCGCCTTCTCGATCTCCCCGAAGTAGTTCAGCAGATGATTTTTGAGGGTAAACTTACTGCTGGTCACGCACGTGCGATTCTTGCAGTTCCCTATGAGGACGCGCGTATTCGACTTGCAGAGAAAGTTGTTACAGAGGGCCTTTCCGTAAGAGCGACAGAAAATCTTGCTCCGTTGTTTTCTGCCGGAGAGACACCTAAGACGCCGAGGCCTGCAACGCCTCAGTCTTTTAAAAAGGCTGCCCGCGTGCTTCGTCAGGTTTTTAATACCAACGTGCGTGTGAAGAGCTCGCGTGGAAAGAATAAGATTGAGATTGAGTTTAAAGACGAGGAAGAGCTCTCTCGTATTCTTGGCGAAATGATTCAGTTTGATCAAGGAGGCCAAGATGAGGAATAAGATTTTAACAGCGATTGCATTGGTGACGACTGTCGCGGCTGGTGCCTTTGCTGGCTATAGGATCGCGACAGACGATGAACTTCGAGGTCGTTTGCTTCGTAGCGCGCAAGATATCGTCGATACTTCCAAAAAGAAAATGGATGTTATGACAGAAGATGTTGCCATGCGTACTGCTCAGGTAACGAAGAATCCCAAGATTAATCAAGGTTGGGTCAGCAACCAATGGGAAAATGTAGGCTATTAGGTACCTAACAATTACTCAGCAAATTTTGAGGGGTCCTTGTCTGATTCATGAGACAAGGACCCCTTATTTTGGCCGTAAAAATGGGACAGGTAGCAGCTGATTCAAAATTAAGGTCAATAAATGAAACGACCCCGGTTGCATATCCTGCAACAGGGGCCGTTCGATGTTTCACATGAAACGTTTTGGAGTGTGACTCCCCTATGCGTTCTTCTGAACTTTGAAACGCTGTTTCAGCTGTCCGCAAGCGGCGTCAATATCGTTACCACGGGAGTTACGAATCGTGGTCTCGATGCCACGGGACTCAAGACGACGCTGAAGATCCTCAACCTTATGAATCGGCGACGGCTTGAGCGGGCTGCCCTCGATGTCGTTAAGTTGAATCAGGTTAACGTGGCACAGCGTTCCCTCGCAGAAGTCGCAGAGTGCCTGCATCTCGGGATTCGTATCGTTGACGCCTTCGATCATGGCATACTCATAGGTCGGGCGGCGGCCAGTCTTCTCGGTGTAGAGCTGAAGCGCTTCGTGAAGGCGAAGCAGCGTGTATTTCTTAACACCGGGCATGAGCTTATTGCGCGTCGACTGGATGGCGGAATGCAGCGACACGGCAAGAGTGAACTGCTCGGGGATATCGGCAAATTTGCGAATACCGGGAATAACGCCGCTGGTAGAGACGGTGAGGTGACGAGCGCCGATACCGATACCATCGGGGTCGTTGAGGATACGCAGTGCCTTGAGAACCTCGTCGTAGTTGGCAAACGGCTCGCCCTGGCCCATGAAGACAACGCTCGTGGCACGCTCGCCAAAGTCGTTGGATACATGAAGCACCTGGTCGACGATCTCTTGAGCGGTCAGAGAGCGCTTGAGGCCGTTGAGACCGGTAGCGCAAAAGGCGCAGCCCATGCCGCAGCCTGCCTGGGTGGAAACGCAGACGGAAAGTTTGTTACGACGGGGCATGCCGACAGTCTCGACGGAAATGCCATCGTGGTACTCGAGCAGATACTTGCGCGAGCCATCTTTGGAAACCTGCTTGGTGAGTTCAGTCGGCGTATCAAAGGCAAAAGCCTCTTTAAGCTGCTCACGGAAAGCCTTGGGAAGGTTGGTCATATCGTCAAACGAACAAACGTTCTTCTCAAAGACCCATTCGATGAGCTGCTTCGCGCGGAAGGCGGGCTGGCCAAGTTCGGCCACGAGCTCGCGAATATCGTTTTGGCTCAAGTCGCGAATGTCCTGAGATTTAGTCCTGGGATTCATGGAAGCCTTTCGATTTTGGGGAAACGTAGAGGGTATCGCTACAATATGGTATCAGCTGCAGAAATTATAGAGGAGGAGTCTGCCCATGCCGGGTAAAAGCCTAGAGAACATGCACGTAGCGGTCTTGGCGGGCGGTCATTCCGCCGAGCGCGAGATCTCGCTCGATTCGGGAAAGAACGTTGTGGTGGCACTGAAGGAAGCCGGCTACACCTCGGTGGAGCTGCTTGACACGGCCGCTGATGACTTTATGGTAACCATGGCGACCGGCGGATTCGATGTGGCATTTATCGCCATGCACGGCGCCGGCGGTGAGGATGGCGCCATGCAGGGTGCCATGGAGACCCTGGGTATCCCCTACACGGCCTCGGGCGTACTTGCCAGCGCCTGCGGTGCCGACAAGGAGGTCTCTAAGCTCCTATACGCCAAGGCGGGCATTCCCATTGCCCCCGGCCTTGCGCTCGAGGTGGGCGATGAAGTCGATATCGATCATATCGTCGAGGTTTGTGGCGAGCGCTGCTTTGTGAAGCCGGCCGTCAACGGTTCCAGCTATGGCATTTCCCTGGTCCATGAGCCCTCCGAGCTGCCCGCGGCAATCGCCAAGGCGTTTGAGTACGGCGACAAAGTGCTGGTCGAGAAGTGCATCGAGGGTACCGAGATCACCGTCGGCGTATACGGCGAAGATGACGTACGCGCCCTGCCGATTGTCGAGATTCGTAAGCCCGAGGACTGCGAGTTCTACGATCTGGACGTGAAGTATGTCGACCCTACGGATATCCATCGCATTCCGGCGCAGATTTCACCCGAGAATTACGCTCGCGCTCAGGAACTTGCCTGTGCCGCTCACAAGGCCCTCGGTTGCCTGGGTATCTCGCGCAGCGACTTTATTGTGAGCGAGGACGGCCCCGTTATCCTCGAGACCAATACCATTCCCGGCATGACCGATACGTCGCTGTATCCGGATGAGATCCGCCACACCGACGACATGACGTTCCCGCAGGTCTGTGACAGCCTGATCCGTATGGGCCTTCGTCGAGCGGGCATTGCATGCTAATCGAGGACGCGGTTTCGTCAGGAACGCCGCAGTTTGTCATCGATTCCTATGCCACGCTTGCCGAGCGCGCCAAAACCCAAGCGTTTGGTCTCATCGAGGAAGATGTTATCGTCCTCGATACCGAGACCACGGGTCTTTCGGTGCAGGACAACGAGCTGATCGAGATCTCGGCGGCCCGTCTTTCGGGCCGCGAGGTCATCGACCGCTTCGATACCTTCGTGCATCCCAGGCAGCTGATTCCCGCCGAGATTACCGAGCTCACGAGCATTACAAATGCCGATGTGGCAGATGCCCCGTCGGCGGTTGAGGCCGTCGCCGCTCTCGCCGATTTTGTCGGTGGCTGCCCGGTGATCGCACATAACGCCACGTTCGACCGCTCGTTTATCGAGTCGGTCAAAGGCGGCGTCAACGTGAGCGATATTTGGATCGATTCGCTGGCGCTGTCGCGCATCGCGCTTCCGCGCCTGGCCTCTCACAAGCTGTCTTTTATGGCCGATCTGTTTGGCTGCGACTCGGTATCACACCGTGCCAATGCCGACGTCGACGCCCTGTGTGGCGTATGGCGCGTGTTGCTCGTGGCGCTCACCGACTTGCCCCAGGGCCTCATGGCGCGCCTAGCCGACATGCATCCGGACGTGCCTTGGTCCTATCGTCCTATCTTCTCATTCTTGGCAAGGCAGAACCCTGGTTCTATCTTCTCTCTCAGCGCCGCTCGTGCTGACGTTCTCAAGGCCGATCGCGCCGACGATCGGGTGGACGCCGATGAGCTGCCGGTTCTCAAGATGCCGAGTCGTGAGGAGATCGAGGCAGACTATGCGCCAGGTGGCCTGGTCAATCGCATGTATCCCACCTACGAGCCGCGTGATGAGCAGATCGCGATGGCACTCGAGGTCCGCGATGCGCTGGTCACGGGCACTCATCGAGTAATTGAGGCAGGCACAGGCGTCGGCAAATCGATGGCCTATCTGGTGCCTTTTGCCGAGGCAGCACGCCGTAACAACATCACGGTAGGTATTGCGACCAAATCGAACAATCTTGCCGACCAGCTCATGTACCATGAGCTGCCAAAACTTGCCGAGCAACTGGACGGTGGTCTGTCATTTTGCGCTCTCAAGGGGTATGACCACTATCCGTGCCTGCGCAAGCTCGAGCGCATGAGCCGCGGCCAGGTCGAGATTACCACCAAGCGCGATCCGGCGGACACGCTCACGGCGGTCGCGGTCATTATGGCGTACGTCTGCCAATCAGCCGATGGCGACCTCGACTCGCTCGGCATTCGGTGGCGCAGCGTCAACCGTCCCGACTTTACGACGGCCTCGCGCGAGTGTGCTCGTCGCCTCTGCCCGTTTTTCCCTGATAAATGTTTGGTCCACGGCGCTCGCCGTCGTGCGGCGCATGCCGATGTGGTGGTCACCAACCATTCCCTGCTGTTCCGCAACGTCGCGGCCGAGGGCAGGATTTTGCCTCCGATTCGTCATTGGGTAATCGACGAGGCCCATTCCATCGAGCGCGAGGCGCGCCGTCAGTGGGCGCGTGTGGTGTCGGCGGACGAATCGCGCGTTCTGTTTGAGCGTCTGGGTGGCTCGAGCACCGGCGCGCTAAGCCAGGTTTCCCGTGATTTGGCAACCTCCGAGGGCTCTACGCTCTATCTGGGCCTTACTGCCAAGGCGACGTCGACGGTTGCGCGCGCGAGCATGGCGATCGCCGGCGTGTTCGATGGCGTTCGCGAGCTCGGCCGCCGTGCGCGTGGGGGTTATGACAATGCCAATCTATGGATTGGCCCCGAGCTGCGCGAATCTGACGACTGGCATGATTTCTTACAGTCGGCCTACACTGGCATCGACGCATTGGAACAAGCTGACAAGAGCGTCGACGCGCTGGTGCAAGCCGTCGCCGCCGACAAGCCAGAGGTTGTTGTCGACCTGGGTGATATCTCGCGCCGCCTGCACGAGCTGGCCGAGAACCTAAAACTCATCATTGATGGTACCGATGAACACTACGTGTATTCGCTGCAGGTCAATCGCAGGCTGCGTGCCGGCGGAGAGTCAATGACCGCAGAGCGCATCGACATTGGCGAGGCCTTGGCAACCGAGTGGCTGCCCGAGGTTCACACGGCTATCTTTGCCTCGGCGACCATGACGGTGTCCAAAAGCTTTGAGCACTTTAACCATGCGGTCGGCCTTGATCGCATCGGTGCTTCAACGTCGTCATCGCTGCACTTGGATTCGAGCTACGACTTCGATTCGAACATGGCTGTAGTCGTTGCGGGCGATATCCCCGATCCGCGCGATCGTGAGAGCTATCTTACGGCGCTCGAGCGCGTACTGGTCGACGCCCATCTTGCCATGGGCGGATCGGTGCTCACGTTGTTCACCAATCGGCGCGACATGGAGGACCTATACGCCCGCGTTGAGCCCAAGATGGCCCGTGCGGGTCTGGAGCTCAACTGCCAGCAGCGCAACTCATCTCCTCGTCGCCTGCGCGACCGGTTTATCAACGAACCGACCTCGTCGCTTTTTGCGCTCAAGGCCTTCTGGGAGGGGTTTGATGCCAGCGGCGAGACGCTGCGCTGCGTCATCATTCCCAAGTTGCCGTTCTCGAGCCCCACGGACCCGCTCTCGTGCGAGCGCAACCTGCGCGAAGACCGCGCATGGGCGCGCTATTCGCTGCCCGAGGCGGTGCTCGAGGTTAAGCAGGCCGCGGGGCGTTTGATTCGCTCGTCGACCGATAGCGGCGTGCTGATCTTGGCGGATCCTCGCCTGGTGACGAAGGGCTATGGCAAGAAGTTCTTAACGTCGCTGCCCACGAGCTCTTACCAGCGCATCGAATCGGCGCAGATCGGGCACTATCTACAGCTGTGGCGCGCACGCCACGAGCGGCGGCGCTAAAGCGGACAGACGAGAGTTTTTGCCATATCGCACAGACGCTTTGACAGGGTGGGGTCATCCAAGATGCGGATGGCTCCGCCCGCTGCGATTATCTGGCTCAGTAGCCAACGCTCGGAGCCGTAATGCACGGTTACCGTTGCCATGTCTGCCCCGCTGCGCTCGATGAGGGTGATGCCGGCCCAGTCCAGATGCTCCGCCATATCGAATGGCATCAAGAGCTTTGCGCTACGCTGCGTCCGGGCAAGGGAATCGTGGAGGGATGCGACGTCCGGTGCGTGAGGCACGACGGAGTCTTCCGTCAAGGCGAGTCCCTCGATTTTATCCATGCGATAGGTGCGCTGCTCATCGACTGCGATGTCCCAGGCAATCAGGTATGTTTGGTCGCCGTTTGCCGTAATGCGCAAGGGGTCGACCAGACGCTCGCGTGGCCGTGCATCGTCCATCGAGCGATACGAGATACGGCAGCGAACGCCGTCCTGAATGGCGCAGCTCAGCTGCTGCCAGTGCGACCCGTGGTTGACGGTGTCAAAGACGCGCTGGTTATAGCCGAGCTCTTCGGGTAGAAGAGCAAATCGAATCCGAGCCGCCGTCTGCGGCTCGATCCCCAACGATTCAAGCTCGTGGTTGAGCACGGCGCCCTCGGCGGCACTCAGGCGCAGCGGTAGCACACGACCGGCGTCACCGGTGAGGACCACACGCTCGCCGTGGCATTCGCAGATGATGCGCGCGCCCGATTCTCGGTCCGCGAGCGTCGAGACGATCTCGAGAATCTCGTCGAGCGACGCCCCCGTGATGTCAAAGCGACTGCAAATCTCGTTTCGAGTCATGCCGTTCTCGCCGGCGGCGTAGAGGGCCTCCATGATGTCGATGGCGCGCGAGAGCCTCTGCTCGCTGGTGAGTTTACGCACGGGCATGCTCGTGCACCGTCCTTTCGATGAGGTGGTTCCACGCCTGTTTGAGCGATTTGGGGGCCATGGGCCTCATGCCGTCCATGGCGTGGGCCATGCAAAATGAGGCGGCGGCTTCAAGGTCGCGCACGTCAACGGTCCAGATCCATCCCGCATCGGTGTGTGCGAGCTTACCTCGCCCGCGCGTGAGACCGTTGATCATATCGATCTGCGTCTGAGGGGCGAATGAGAACGTAGCTGCAACGGGCGGTCGGTCGGCAAAATCGAATTCAAAGAACAGGTAGTCGTTGAGGTTGAAGTCCGCAGGGATGGTGTAGGCCTTCGAAGGACGCCAAGCGCGAACGATACGGTCGCAGCGGAATGTCCTGATGTCGTCGGTGGCATTGTCGAGGCCGCAGAAGTACGCCACGCCCTCGCGCTCGAACATGCCGTAGACGCAGACGGTACGCTCTTTTTGCTCACCGCGTCCGTTCTGATATAAAAATCGCAGCGCGCATCGCTCGGCAAAGGCGCTCCAAACCGCATCGACGGTGGGAGAGCGGCTGATCGTCGCCTCGTCCGCCGTCGTCCTGCCGGTGAGGTAGGCAATCTTGGAGCGAATATCGGCAAGTGGTGCGGCAAAGGTGGAAGAGCCGCTTGCAAGCGTTTGGTCGATGGCGTTGAGTAGGATGTCGGCGTCGTCTGCGGTGATGAGGCCACCTGCTGCAAACGTGTGCTCGCGGTCGATTGTCCACGAGCTTTCCTCGGTCTCCTGCGCGCCGGCAGGGCGAACCTCCTTGATTAGGATGCCGCGTTCGAGCAGTTTGTCACGATCGCGCCGAAACTTGCGCTTATCAGAGTCGATGTTGCCCGAGCCATATCCCAGGTCAGAATCCAAGACGATCTGCTCGGTCGTCAGCGGTTCGGGGGAGCTGTTGAGCACAAAGAAAAGATTGAGGATGCGCTGAGCCGTTTTATCGAAACTGGGCTCCGAATTTTCCTTTTTAATTGTCGCGGTCGTGTCGCTTGCCGTCATAGAGTCCTCGCATGAGAAGGTGGTTTGCTGCCATGATTTTAGTCCGATATGGAGATTAGGCTATATCCTTGTCCGCTCGGGGCGTTAAGATGGCCCGAATTCGGTCGTTTGCGCTCGCTCGGGGTATACTTTCGACTATATACGGTTCTAATGTGCATGCATTGGGCCTATTTGTCGGATTATGGATGTGGAGCGCACATGGCGAACACCCAGAACTATATTAACCACCTGCTGCAGAACACCGGCATTACGCCGGCATGCAGCGAAGAAGAGTGCTTGGCTGCCGAGGATATCGCTCAGATCTTCCGCAACCACGGCTTTGATCCCGAGGTTCAGGAGTTCAATGCCCCGGCGCCCAGTAGGTTGGCATTTGCCGTTACCGGTATTCTTGCGTTTGCCGGCGCCCTACTGATGGGCATCGGCGGCGGCATCGGCTTGGTCGGCACCTTGCTGGCCATTGCCGGCGCCGTTCTTTACGTGCTCGAACGCACGGGCCACCCCGTGGTTTCGCGCCTGGGCAAGACGGGCGTGAGCCAAAATGTCATCGCCTACCACAAGGCCTCGGGCCCGCTCGCGTCTCCGCGCAACCGCCCGGTGGTCGTTGTCGCACACTACGACTCTCCCCGTGCTGAGCTGCTCGCCCGCGAGCCCTATGCTTCTTATCGTGCGCTCATCGCCAAGCTGTTGCCCGTTGCCACGGTTGCCCCTGCTGCCGTTGCCATCTTGCGTATCCTGCCGCTCCCCGGCGCGCTCAAGGTTCTGCTGTGGATTGTCGCGATCCTCGCTTCCCTCGTTGCGCTCGCCAACGCGGCAAACATCATTTCTAACCGTTTTGTGCTTCCCTATACGTCCGGCGCAGTGTGCAACAAGTCTTCTGTCGCCGCTATGCTCGGCGTTATGGACAACGTTGCTCCCTTCCAGGGCGAAAACGAGTTTCCCGACGATGTTCCGTTCGATACCTATTTTGGGGAGCAGAAGCGTCGTGCCGAGGAAATGGCGCGCGCAGCGGCGGAGTATGCCGCGGCCCAACAGCAAAACGACTACGGCAACACCATCGAGTATGAAGAGCCTACCTACGCCGAGGACGAGTTCGGCCAGCCGATTGCTTCCGACGCTCAGACCGAGCCCGAACAGGGCGAGGCTTTCGACGAGCAGATCGAGGGCTTTGAGGGTGCGTCTGCCGACGAGACGCTGATTGGCGCCATCGTGCCCGAGGATCAGAATCAGGCTGTCCAGGCCGAAGAGTTCAATGACGAGGTTCCCGCTGCCGAGCCGGCGGAGGAGCCTGTCGCGGCCGAGCCCGAGCCCAAGCTCTATCGCAATGCCGCCGGCAACATCCGCTTTGGTTCGGATGCCATCCGTGCGCTCGGAATGCTTCCCGAGTCCTGCACGCTCGATTACGAGGAAGGCGAGGAGCCGACGTTTGAGCCCGAGCCTGCCCCCGTCGTGACTGCATCTGCGCCCGTTGTCGCCGTGGATGATAAGTCTGCCGCGGTTGCCGCTGCCGTTGCCGAGCCCGAGGCGGTGTCCGCGATCGATCCCGCGGCAGGACTGGACATTTTGGCTCCCGCCGCGCCGGCGCAAGACGTTACGGACGAGCCTGACGACGATTACGCTGAACAGCCGAGGCGCGTGTCTTACGAGAGCGATACTGATTTCTCGGCCGAGATTCCCGCGGCAACGCCCCATGCCGATATTGCATCCACGTTCTCTTCGATTGGCGCCAGCGCTTCCAACTTCTTTAAGGGTGCGCTTGCAAAGGGCAGGAAATTTGTCGACGATTTCGAGGGGAAGCGCGCTGCCGCACGCGAGGCTGCCGAGCAGGAGGCTATCGCTCAGCAGCAGGCAGCCGAGGCGGCACGTGAGCGCGCGGCGCAAGAGTTCGAGCAGAACGAGGCTATGCAGTCCGTGCCCGTCGACGCTGCCGAAGCTACGACGTCCTTTGAGTCCCAGCAACCGGCGTCCGCGGATGTTGCTGAGGCGACGACGTCTTTCGAGGCTCAGCAGCATGTCGATAGCACCATGTCGTTTGATGCCGCGCAGTTCGATTCCACGATAACGTTTGAAAAGCAAGGCACCGCGATTGCCGAGCCCCTTCCTGTTTCCGATGAGCAGGGCGACGCGGCAGACGATGACGAGCCCATTGATGCTGCCGAAATTCAGGATGCTGCCAAGGACGAGTCCGTCGAGGCCAACTCTGACGAAGAGCAATACGCGGCAGCCGATCAAGGTGATTCAACCGAGGTCGAGCAGGAGGAAGTGCCTGCGGTTTCCGAGACTCCCGAGACGGATGAGTCGAGGCCTTACTCCACGCAGATTTTCACCATGCCGACCCCGAGTGGTTCCGGTGCCACGGTTGCCAATGTCGCTCCCACTCAGGACGAAACGGTCGATTCCCTTATGGCCCAGATTTCCTCCCAAGCATCGCCGCGTCCGCAGATGAATGTTCCCGATCCGGCGTCGGCACCGTCGCCTGCACCCTCCTCGTCTCCGCTGGCTTCGGTCCCCGATCCGTCGCTGCCGTCGATGAAGCAGACAAACGTTGCGTCTCGCACGTCGCTGTTCGACCTTCCCGATCCCTCCGCACAGGTCAACGACCCCTTTGCTACCGCCCAGGGTCCCGAACCCACATCGGCACCCGTTGCGCCTCCTATGCCCGTTGCGTCGGGCGCACAGCCGATCGAGACCATTTCGGCTCCCGCCCCTGCGGCACCCAAGTCTCGCAAGCGCGGCCTGGGCGGCCTGTTCGGTCGTAAAAAGAAAAACGAACAGGACAGCATGAGTGACTGGCTGGGCGTCGAAGACGATTACGATGCCAAGAAGTCCGGTCGCGGCATCGGTTCGTGGGATAATTTCGAGGACGATAACGATGGCTGGAAGGGCGGCGCTACGTCTTCCGACGGCGCTTCTTCCGAAGATATGCTCTCGGCTGTCGCCTCTATGGGTGACGATGAGCTGCTCGGTCACGATATCTGGTTTGTGGCAACGGGCGCCTCGGATTGTGATGGCGCCGGTATGAAGGCCTTCTTGGCTTCGCATCGCGATAAGCTCCGCGGCGTATTCTTCATCAATCTTGAATCCGTCGGCGCCGGTAGGCTTTCGGTGGTGAATGTTGAGGGCGAACAGCAGCTGCTCAAGGGCGATCGCCGCATCATGAACCTGGTCAGCAAGGTGTGCAAGTCGTTCCATGTCGATTGTGGCGCGCTCGAGATGCCCTATGCCAAGACCGATGCCTATGCCGCGCTCGAGGCGAGCCGCCGAGCCCTCACCATCGCCGGCGTGGACGGCACGCGCCTGGCTTGTGCTCGTACCGAGGACGACCTGCCCCACAATGTCAACCCGACGAACATTGCCACGGTATCCGAGGTCGTGACCGAGGTTATCCGCCGTTCGTAGACGGAGCTCTAAGGAGTCAACGTGTTTTCGTATATTAAGCGCCATTGGCCTGTCTACGTGATTTTGACCTTGATTGCCATTGCGTTAGGGTTTGGAGCTGCCTACATCGTGGGCGCGAAGGGCTCGACCCCCGCCTCCGCAATCAGCGAAGAGGTGGAGCAAGAACAGAGCACGGGCGCCGATGGGATTCCTGAGTCCGAGCAGGCAATCGTTGATGGTGGATCTTCGTCTGCAGAGTAGATGCGGCGATTTAAATGATTGAAAGCGGGCGAGCCGGGGGACTGGCTCGCCCGCTTTTTCATCGCGCTAGCGCTTCTTTGGGATTGACCTAAGGCGAGCGAACCATAGGGCTGCGGCACCCGAGGTCAGGAGCGCGGTGATGCTAGCGGCGATGGGGGCTGATCCTGTTGCCGGTAGGTCCTGCGGTAGGGTACAGCGTTGAATGACACGGTCCTCGTCATGTGACTCAAGTTTATCGCCGCCGCCGTTGCGGCAAAGATCGACGCGTGCGCTGTTGGTGAGTGCAGTTTGGGGTGTGTAAGCCGACGTTGCCTGCATGTGCACGACTGCGCTCCGAGCATCTGTGCCAAGGATTGCTTTGGCATCGTCAAGGTCGTCGTGCTCATCTTTGAGATCATCGCGGGTCCAAGAATCCGTATCGCTTCGAGTCGTAAAGTGGGCGGCTACCGCACCGTATTCAATGCGAATGCCCGTTACGACGGTATTGGATGCAAGGTCGAGTTCTTTCGCCTCGAGTGTGGCGGATTCCGTGGTCGAGACATCCGCCTTCCAGAGGTGCCAGCCGTCGTAATCGACGAGGCGGCAATCTTCACCCAGACTCTCTTTTACTTCGTCGGACTCAAGCCAAGGATTTTCGTGCCCATCGTCAAGCGTCGCGTTTGCCGGCTCATCGACGTCTGTCGAGTCCAACGGCGTCGTGCGATACCACACGTTGCACAGACCGTTGAGGTCGCCGATGGCGACGGGGGTTTCGATTGAGACGAATCTCGCCGTATCGTCCTCGGCGCACTCAAGATCATCGGTAATTGTGAACTCATCAACCCAGGTAGCTGAATCGTTTCGAGCGTCGATGGTATAGGAGAAAAGACCGTCCGTATTGGTTTGCGTTGCGGCGCGATTTTTACCATCGCCGTTGGCCAGCAGACCCTTCCCGATAGGTTGGACAAGCTCCTGACGCTTGTCGACCTGTCCTTTGATCTCGATGGGCGCATCCTTCATCGCGACGGATTGGACTTCTCCCGTATCCTTTATTTCAAACGTTATCTCCTCGGCAAGGTCATAGGTCCGCGGAGACATCATTTCGCGCAACGAGTAGGTGCCGGGTGCAAGATGTTCGACGCGGTGCGGCTTGTCGGATGAGGTCCAGGAGTCTATTTCGGTTTTATCGGGACCATATAAGGTGAGTTGTGCGCCTTTCACTTCCTGCTCTCCGCTTGCATCGACCTTGGAGATATCAACCTTGGTGTAATCGTCGGATACGTTAAGCCGTGCTTCTACAACGGGTGTTTTCTGGTCGGCATAAGCGAGGTCTACGATATGGGGCGTCCGGTCGAGTAAGAAGCCTGCCGGCGCTTGAGTCTCGACAACCTCGTAGCGTGCGGTGCCAGATCCCAGCGGGAGGTCGTCCGCGCGTGCTTCTCCAGTTTCATCCGTTGTGACGGTAGCGACAGTCTCACCGTCGAGCGCGGCAATGCTACCGTCGGGGCGCACGATATCACCCGAGGCACGGATCTCAAAGATGGCGCCCGCGAGGCTGCTGCCGTCTACGACATCGGTTTTAACGATCCTGATGTTTCCGGTCGCGGCGTGGTCATAATACGAGGCGATTGCAACGGGCGTTAGGTTCATGTCGGCGGGTATGTTTACCTCGATCTCTTTGCCGACAAGATAGGGCTCTTTGGCCGAGGTTTCGCGTACATAATAGGTGCCCGGCACGAGCGATTCGGGCAGTGTGACGGTCCCGGTCGCGTCAGTCGTAAAGGTATCCATTACGTTATGTGCTGGATACCAGCAAGTTTGTGAGACAGGTTCGTGATTGCTGTCGAGGAGTTGGAAGGCGAATCCGGCTAGGGGAACAGAAGCGCCTGTTTGGGCATCGCGTTTTACAATCTGGAGATGCGTCGACAGAGCGTGGTTGTCCACGATATATTGAAGCTCGGCGCCGTCGGAAATCTGATTGGCCTCGACGGTCCATTCCCCTGCACGTTTAAAACCCTCTGGGACGGTTTCCGGAACCTCACGAACGGTGTAGCCGGCGCGGTCGTATGGGATGGCTCCGTGGACACCGGCGGGTCGCTTGCCTGCGCCAAACCATGCTTCGGGCTGATCTTTGGTGGAGGCAAAGCCATAGATGTTTGTGGTCAGTGTGCCAACAACCTGCTGAGAGCTGTTGCTGACAACCTCAAAGACAACACCTCCTGCCGGCTGCTCCAGGCCGGATTGATCGCTATTGCCGTAGTCCTTGAATTTGGAAATCTCAAGGTCAAACGCAATGGGGATATCGGAAACGCGCGATTCGATCTCGACCACGCCTGAATCACCGAGCTGGTCGGCTCTAACGGTATAGGACCAGCTATCGTTGGATGGCAGGTAGCCCTCGGGGGCTTTTGGTTCATAGATGGTAAAGGTTCCTAGGGGGACATCGGTGAGGGTGGCTCGACCGCTTTCGTCGGTCGTGAGGATTTGCGCCCATCCAGGGGTTGATTGCGACACACACGTGAACTCTGCTCCTGCGAGTGAAGATCCCACCTGGGGGCCGGCATTCGTCGCGGCATCGAGTTTTACGATACACAGGTTGATGGTGCCGGGCTGTTCATCAATGGCGACCTGTCCACCGTCATTCCCCGTGGTAAAGGCGATGCGATCACGACGGGGGACATAGCCGGCCGGCGCCTTCGTTTCAACTAGGTAGTATGCCGTATTGGGCAGAAGTGTTGCCTGTGCTCGACCGTTGCCGTCCATCTTGATGGTGCCGACATGTGCGTCGCCGGCGCTCTCAAAAACATCGAATGTTGCCCCGGTAAACTGATAGGTATTGTTTCCGCTGGTAATAACAGTGTTCGCAGACTGCTTTTGGAAGGAAACAGAGACCGCCGGCAGTACATAGAGCATGTCTTGACGTCTGCTGCCGCCCGATACGGTTCCTAGATAGCGTCGCGCGCGGTGCGGAGCGGCTTTGATGCTTCCTGATTTTGCGCTGTCGTGGAGCCACCGCGCAGCCGCCACGACTTCATCGTCGGCGGTAAAGTGCCCGCTCTTGGTTTTGCCCTGAGCGGTCGTGTAGGAGTAGGTGCCGTCGACATGGGTAGTGCCGTTGAGCATCCATACGGCGAGTTGGGTGGCGGCGCGGGCGCGATCGGGTGAAAGATGGTAACCGCCAAACGACGTGGCGGTAGGATATCCGTGACAAACGATTGCCGCGAACTCGTCGTCGAGCCACACCCAGCCTTGATCAAAGTTGAGCCATGGGCCGCCCGGCTTGGTGGGCCCGGGGCGTTCCTGGTTCATGCAGTAGGCAATCGAGGCGTCTTGAGCTTCATACTTGCCGATGAAGAACGGCCCACAATCATCGCTGATAGTGCGGAAGCCGAGCTGGTCGTAGCCATCGACGGCAAATGCGGCTCCCGGTGCCAGGTAGCCGAACAGCAGGAAGAGGAGCAGGAGCAGCGGACCTGTTGCGATTGCGCTGTGGACAGAGTGCGTGGGTGCGTTGGACATGGCTGCTCCTTATCCCTCGTGCGCCGCATGGGGACGTTGCGACGCGTAGGATGAGGCTACCCCCGAGGTTCATGCGGGTAAGTACCGGAGCCTGACCAAAAGCTTGCCCAATTCCTGACAAATTGAGCTCAAATACAACAATCAAGCAAAAGCGCAGGTAGAAGATAAGGTGAACAGGAAGTCAAAGGTCCTCGTCTCCACAATTGACGCGATTTTCAAACGAATCTCCACAGCTAAAACAAGTATCGCCACCCTTGTATCGAACAAGACAACCGCGTTATACTAGCCAACACACAAGCGGGCATCGCCAAGTGGTAAGGCATCAGCTTCCCAAGCTGACACTCGCGGGTTCGAGTCCCGTTGCCCGCTCCATTCGAATTTCAGGCACGGTAACGTTTCGTTACTGTGCCTTTTTCAATAAAGTGCCGGGACTCGAACCCGACAGGGTGCGAGCGTTAAATAAACGCGAAGCGTTTATAGCGAGCAGGCAAGGTCGCCGATAGGCGACCGCAGCCGGTGCGGATTTGCGAAGCAAATACGCGGACGTCCCGTTGCCCGCTCCATCGAGCGCGGGAGACCTTGGGACGGCCAATTCAACAAAGTCTTCCCCATCGTCTCCGTGAATCCGAGGAGATCGACCGCAGCCGGTGCGGATTTGCGAAGCAAATGCGCGGATGTCCCCATGCCCGCTCCAATTCCAAAATGTTAGGTTAATGCCTGCTGCCCATACTCGCACCCGCGCACGGTACAATGGTTAAGTTACGACCAACGTGCCAATAACCAAAAAGGAGCCGCTATGATCGATCGCTATACCCGCCCGGAGATGGGACATATCTTCTCCCTCGAGAACAAGTATGCCATTTGGCAGGAGATCGAGGTTCTGGCCTGCGAGGCCCAGGCGGAGCTCGGCAAGATCGGCATTTCTAAAGACGAAGCCCAGTGGATCCGCGACCATGCCAACTTTGAGAAGGCGAAGGTCGATGAGATCGAGGAAGTCACGCGCCACGATGTCATCGCCTTCCTGACCAACATGAAGGAATATATCGACGCCGATGTTCCCGAGGGCGAGCCCAAGCCTAGTCGCTGGGTTCACTACGGTATGACCAGCTCCGACCTGGGTGATACTGCTCTGTGCTATCAGCTTACTCAGGCGTGTGACCTGATTATCGAGGACGTCAAGAAGCTCGGCGTGATCTGCAAGCGCCGCGCCTTCGAGGAGCGCAATACGCTCTGCGCCGGACGCACCCATGGCATCCATGCTGAGCCGATGACCTTCGGCATGAAGTTTGGCTCTTGGGCATGGGAACTCAAGCGCGACCTTGATCGTCTTGAGGATGCTCGCAAGAACGTTGCCTTCGGTGCCATCTCCGGTGCCGTCGGCACCTACAGCTCCATCGAGCCGTTCGTCGAGGAGTACGTCTGTGAGCACCTGGGTCTGGTTCACGACCCGCTGTCCACGCAGGTCATCAGCCGCGATCACCACGCCTATCTTGCCGGCGTGCTTGCCACTACAGCGGCCACCTGCGAGCGCATCGCGACCGAGGTCCGCAACCTGCAGAAGACCGATACACTCGAGGCCGAGGAGCCCTTCCGCAAGGGCCAAAAGGGCAGCTCCGCCATGCCGCACAAGCGCAACCCCATCACCATGGAGAAGGTCTGCGGTCTGTCGCGCGTCGTGAAGTCCAACGCCCAGGTCGCCTTCGACAACGTCGCCCTGTGGCACGAGCGCGACATTTCGCACTCTTCCGCCGAGCGTGTCGCCCAGGCCGATAGCTTCATCGCGCTTGACCATATGTTCCAGTGCCTCATTCGCGTTATCGACGGCCTGCAGCTGTATCCGGCCCGCATGATGGCCAATCTCAACAAGACCCGCGGCCTCATCTTCTCCTCCAAGGTCCTGCTTGCCCTCGTCGATACGGGTATCACCCGCGAGGATGCGTACGCCATTGTGCAGGAGAACGCCATGGCCACCTGGCACGAGGTGCAGGATTGTGTCTCTGGCCCCACCTTTAAGGAGCGTCTCGAGGCCGATCCGCGCTGCACCGTCAGCCAGGAGAAGCTCGACGAGATTTTTGATCCGTGGGACTTCCTCACCCGCATCGATACGGTCTTCGATCGCCTGGAGCAGCTGAGCTTCGAGTAGGGTTAACCTAATTCGACCGCTTGCGGATGCATTTCAACCTTTGGCGCCTTGCCCGTCTTGGGCGAGGCGCTTTTTTACTGTCGCATATGCGCCCGGGTAATAAAATGAACTCCGACTGCTGTTTCGATGAAAGGGGGCACGTGCCCAGACGCATCAAGCGGGCCACCATCGTCTCGTTTACGCTCATACTCCTTGTTGCCGTCTGTGCGGGCTCCCTGACGTATACCGTTCGAAGCAGTTCTTCCTCCTCGAATGAAGCCGATAGAGATCTCCCGGTGCTCAAAATCGGCGTTACGGATAACGACCCCTATGTGTATGTCGATACCACGGGCGATTACGCCGGTATCGATATCGACATCGCCCGCGAGGCCTGCAAGCGTGCGGGGCTCAAGCCACAGTTTGTCGATATTGACTGGAACGATCGCGACCGGCTGCTCAAAAACGGTGATATCGATTGCCTGTGGTGTGACTATTCTCCCTGTTATCGCGAGGATAAGTATTACTGGACCGAGCCGTATCTAACCGTGACGGTCTCGGTTGCCGCCAAGAAAACGAGTGGCATCAAGTCCTTGGCACATCTCGATGGAAGTAAGACCATTGCGGTGATTGCGGGTTCGGTGAGTGAACGCCGATTGCTTGCGGGGGATCTGGGGGTCTCGTCGGACGTTCAAATCAAATCATATGGCTCTGCCGAACTCTGCAAAGCCGCTCTAGTCAAAGGGTACGTTGACTGCTGGATGGCGGATGTCCAGTCGCTTGACCGACTCGTTGCTCAGTATCCCGGCGTTTACCGTGTGTTTGCCGACAATGTTATGACGGTTGACCTGGGCGTCGCGTTTGATGACAGCTATGAAGGATCGGTCGTAAAGGATCTCAATACCGCGCTGTTCGACATGGATCGAGATGGCACGATTGACCGTATTGTGGGCAATTACAAGACAGGAGCGACGACGGGCGGGCAAGGAGGAAATTCATGACAACTGATGAGCACCGCTTGAGTCGAAAGACTCTGAACGTCATAGCTGCCAGCGTTATTGTCAGCGCCGTCTTGTTAGGCCTGTTGTATACGGTTGGAACCCATCGCTGCCTCGAAAAAACGCTTGGGTTTGGCCAAGAAACCATGGTGTTTTTGGAGAACGCTTGCGAAAAATATGACCGCTACGAACAGGGGAGAAAAACCGAGGCGACGCACGATTTGCTCGCCGCGGTCGAATCGTTTGCGACGTTCCTGTCCTCTGATCGCGTTGAGGTTAACGACGATCTTATCGAGCAATTTGTCCATGCCGAGAACCTTTCGGGGCTGATGGTCATGGACTCCGATGGCCATATGGCTGCCCACTACGACATCGATGGTCGCGATCCGCTCATGTTGTGGCGAGATGAGTTGGCCTGTTCGCCGGTCGCATCGATGTATCAAGGTTCCAAAGTGACCTACTCAACTGTCGATGAGCGCCGTGGTGTCGTTTTTGCCGTCTGTGCTGTTCCGTATGGCGACGGCGTTGCCCTGGCATACCGCTCACTTGTTTCCGATACGGCGGACGACTATTCATATGCCATAGCCGACGTGCTTTCGAACAGTACCTTCCACCAGGGTCCCACGGTGCTTGTTATGGAGGATGCGGAGATTGTCTCATCCAACAGTGCCGATGCTGACGTGTCGCTCGCCCGACTCCTCACCAGCGTAGGAGTTGAGTGGAAAGACGACGGCCTGACGCGCATCGAATATCGAGGAGACGAATGGTATGCCGTGCGTGCGGAATATAAGGACTACCGCCTGTTTGCGCTATATCCCAAATCTGAGGTCATGTCTGACAGGATTTCATTTGTCGCCGTCGGCGTCTTGGTGTGTCTTGCGTTTTGGGTCGTGGTGCTGTTGGCTCGAAATATCGTTGACCACCGCAATTTGGTCGAAAAGGATAAACAGCTCGGCATTATCAATGCCATAAGCGCCATCTACGATTCGACCTTCCTTTTGCATCTCGACACCCTCGAGATCGAGGGGATCAATATGTCGCCGGCGATAGCGAAAATATTTGCCGAGCACAGCGAGGCATATGACTTTATGGACACGGTCTGCCGGGATATCGTGAGCCCCGAAAGCCGCGAAGCGGTTGTGGGCCTCGTAGATGTAAGTTCGCTTCGTGAACGTATGGAGGGCGTACCGTACTTGGCTGCCGAGGTGCGAGATTGTCGAGGCGCTTGGTACTCGCTACAGGTTGTCCCCCAGCATCGCGATGAGCAAGGCCGGCTGGAGTCGGTCGTCGTGGCGACGCACAACATATCGATGGTCAAGCATGCCGAGGAGCTGTCATATCAAGACAAACTGACGGGGCTTCGCAACCGCAACTATCTTGAATCGCGCGGAGATAGCCTGGTAAACGAGGACTTGCCCGTGAGCGTGATTATGTTGGACTGCAATTATCTCAAGCGGACCAACGACATCTATGGTCACGAGATGGGGGATGAACTGCTGCGACGGACGGCGTCCGTGCTGCGGCGGGTGGCTGGTGCGGATTATCTGCCGATGCGCCTTGGCGGCGACGAGTTTTTGCTGGTTTGCCCCCATACTGACAACGAGTCTGCGCTCGGGCTGGAACAGGATCTTCGTCTCGGTCTTGCCGCGGTAAGCGATGAGGCCCTGACGGTCAGCGCATCGATTGGCGTGGCGACCGTCGAGACGGCTGGAAATACGCTGGCCGATGTATATCGTGTCGCCGACCACAATATGTATCGGGAGAAGCGCACGGTCCACGCACAGGGTGCGGACTGCTAATCTTGCCCCCGCGAGTCCATGCATCGTAGGATGTTGAATCGGTGCTTGCGATAATAAGTCGGCCCAGGCGGGGATAATAGACGTCTGAAATTGCTTTACGAGAGGGGAACGCAATGATTAGTTTTGATTACAAGCCTCAGGGCGTATGCGCTCGCAATATCCACCTTGATCTTTCTGATGACGGCAACAAGGTGGTGGGCGTCGAGTTTACCGGTGGCTGCAACGGCAATCTCAAGGCTATCTCTAAGCTGGTCGAGGGCGCTCCTGCCGATCGCGTCATCGAGGTTCTCGCTGGTAACACCTGCGGTATGAAGAAGACTTCTTGCGCCGATCAGCTCACGCGCGCTATCGAGGCCGCTCGCGCCGAGATCGCCTAATGAGTATCGCCGACCAGATCAAGAACGGAATATCGCGCCGCGGCTTTGTGCTCGGAGGGGCTGCCGCGGGCGCTGCCACGGTGCTTGCCGGATGCTCAAAGAAAACGGGTACCAGCGACGACGCCGCCGGCGAGCCGCAGGTTATCAAAGACGACTCAAAGATTGTCTCGATCACGGATGAGTATGAGGCCGTCGATATCGATCTTGAGCCCATGGCGACATGGACATTGCCCTTGGGTACGCTGCTGTACTACTGCGACGGCGATTACGCCGCGGCGATGATGGCCCCGGCGTCTGCGTTACATGCCAACACGCTTGGCGTGCTCAACTTGGGCGACGGCTCGCTTACCACATTAATCGAGGATCCTATCGAGGGCACGGGATATGCATTTTACGATGTCCGTGCCGGCGATGGCGTGTTTGCGTGGGTTGAGATGAACTTTGCCAATTCATCGTGGAAGCTCTACGCTCAAAATCTGTCGGGCGCTTCGCTCTCTGGCGACGTGGTTGAGCTCGATCGGGGTGGCAAGGACTATGATCCGCCGCTCTTCACAGCGTATGGGTCGTCGGTCATCTGGTATAAGATGCCCTCGTCCGGCGGCAGCAAGACGAGTAACGATTCGTACTGCTACCGTCAGTCGCCCAGCGAGTCCAAGCCTGAGACTATTTGGAAGTCGACGGGGCGCTTCGCATCCGCCCCGCGTGTGAGCGACGGCATCCTGACCATCTCGCCCCGCGTGCACAATGATGAGGGCGTCTATTACGGTATGACGGCGATCGACCTGACTGACGGCAACAACACGAAGCGAGCTCAGCTGGTGCTTCCTTCGTCGGTTTCGCCTTTCGAGGCCGTGTATATGGGCGACACCTTCGTGTTCTCCATTGAGGCGACGTATAACGGTGTGGGTAGCCTGGGCAATATGGGCACCTATATCGGTAACGAGGGCGGGCCGTACCTCTTCCTTTCGCGTGAGCCGCTCGCGTGCGTTGCGGGAAGGAAAAATAAATACCTGGTTAAAGTCCAGGCGTCGCATTTTTTGATTGACACTTCGGCTAAGACCTACGGCTCGCTTCTGTCGCCCGACCGAGCCCTGGAGTATGGCGATTATCCAGCTACGGCGGGAAAATCGGACTCATTCCTTACGTACGCCACGGTGCGCAACAGCCAGGGTATACCAGAGACGGTCACCGCACGCCTATTCTCTCTTTAAGCTTAGAGGGGTTAAAAAGGCGCCAACAGGGGAATAAGCGCGTTGTAATTGTGAGTACCGCCCGCCGAGCTGCCGCGTCATAGCGGCATCCGGCGGGCTCAGGTGCGTTAAAATGGGCTTGTTCTTAGCTAATTGAGACAGGGGGGGCCGTGTTATGGCTTCAGATGCAAAAAAGATTCTGCTGGTCGAGGATGAGAAGGCAATCCGTGACGCCGTCGCTGCCTATCTCGAGCGCGAAGGCTACTGGGTTGTGGGCGTCGGCGACGGCCAGTCCGCGATCGAGGAGTTCGAGAAGCATCAGTTTGACCTGGTCGTGCTCGACCTTATGCTCCCCAAGATCCCCGGCGAGCGTGTTTGCCGCACCATTCGCGATACCTCGGATGTCCCCATCATCATGCTGACGGCTAAGGGCGAGATCGAGGACCGTATTATCGGTCTTGAGCTCGGCGCCGACGACTATCTGATTAAGCCGTTCTCGCCGCGCGAGCTCGTCGCCCGCGTTCGCGCTCTGTTCCGCCGTGCCCATCAGGCCGACGAGCCCGCCGTCGAGGTACTCGACTTCGGCGATCTGGTCATCGATATCTCGGGCCACAAGATCTTGGTCGAGGGCAAGGAAGTCGATCTGACGGCTTCCGAGTTCAAGCTGCTCACCACGCTTGCTCGTCATCCCGGCCGTGTTTACAACCGTATGGAGCTGGTCGAGAAGGTGCTTGGGTACGACTTTGAGGGCTATGAGCGCACCATCGATAGCCACGTGAAGAACCTTCGCGCCAAGCTGGGCGATGATCCCAAGAAGCCCAAGTGGCTCTACACCGTCCATGGTGTCGGCTATCGTTTCGAGGCTCCGGCCAAGACCGATAAGTCGGACGAGAAATAGGGAAATCACATATGACACCTGCGCGCTTTGAAATCGGACAAAAGCACAAGCAGGAGAGCGAGGCGGGTTCCAAGGCTAGTTGGAACACGCCTCGTTCCGATTCACGGCCAACGATGAGCTATCCCTCGCGCATGGCACTTGCTTTTGCTCTGACATCGCTCATGACGGTATTGGTGCTGGTGGGCGTGGTCTCTGTTGTGTGGGGCACGGTCTTTTCGGATTACACGCGCTCTAATATCGTCGAAATCGCAAATTCCGCTGCCGAAAAGCTTGCGACGTCGTATGAGGAAAACGGCAATTGGACTGCGGGCGAGCTACGTACGGTCGCGACATCGAGTTTGGTGTCCGACGATTTGGGTATGCAGGTCGTCAACAAGAAAGGCGTTGTCGTTTATGACGACTCATGGCCTTCGGCAAGCGCGACCGCCGATGTGCGCGAGAACGAATCGCCGTCGAGCAGCTCGAGCGGGAAAAAAGCATCGCATAGTCCGGTCTCGTCGGCTCCCACCGGCTCCGATAGCGTTGCAAACGTCGAAATCATAACGTCTTCCGGCGAGCATGTCGGACAGGTAAAGCTGTGGGCCATCGGCTCCGATGCCTTGCTCACCAAGGCAGATTCTGCGTTTAGGGAGAAGACCTTTAACGCCATGGCCCTTGCTGCGGTTGTTGCAGTTTGCATTTCGGTCGTTATCGGATCACTCGTGTCGCGCATGCTCACCAAGCCGATTCACCGTATTACCAGCACGGCCAAGCAAATTCGCGATGGCGATCTGTCTGCTCGTACGGGCTTGCGCGGCGATGACGAGATTGATCAGCTGGGTGAGACCTTCGATGAGATGGCCACTTCGCTCGAGAAGGATATGAAACACGAGAAGCGCCTGACCTCAGACGTGGCTCACGAACTTCGTACTCCGCTTATGGCCATGCTCGCGACAGTCGAAGCCATGCAGGATGGGGTGTATCCCACCGACGACGAGCATCTGGAAACCGTTGCATCCGAGACACGTCGCCTGGCCCGTCTGGTGCAGCAGATGCTCGATCTATCGCGCATGGAAAACAGCACAGCGCCGCTCAACCTTGAGCCGGTGGACATGGTTCCCTTCGTGCGTTCCATCGTCAACGCTCAGGAGCGCCTGTTTGTTGACCGCGATCTGCGCTTGCGCTTTGCAGATGAAACCCAGGGTCACGACGATGTCGTCGAGGCCGATCCCGACATGATCACGCAGTGTGTCATCAATCTCATGAGCAACGCCATGCGCTACACCCCCGAGGGCGGTTGGGTCGTGGTGTCGGTGCTCAGTGACCGCAAGCATGTCAGTATTGCCGTTTCGGATACCGGCATCGGTATTGCCAAGGACGATCTGTCGCGCATCTTTGGTCGTTTTTGGCGTGCCGACGCCAGTCGCGCCCGCGAGGCGGGTGGCCTGGGCGTGGGCCTCGCCGTGACTAAACAAATCGTCGAGCGCCATCATGGCTACATTTCCGTGGAGTCGGAGCTTGGAAAGGGTACGACTTTTACAATTCATCTGCCTCGCGAGCACACGGCGGACGCGGCATCTACTACAATGGAGCACTAGCTTTTCGCTATTCGGTGAAGGAGGGGTTTCGTCCCTGCCGCTCCGAGTTTGCGAAAACGCGCGGGAAAGAACCCGCATTACTGTCGTATTTTGGTAAGGAGTGACTCACGTGACAACGATGGAGCGTCGTCCGGATTCCCGTGGCAAGGTTCGTGATATCTACGATGCCGGTGAAAACCTGCTGATGGTCGCCACCGACCGCATTTCTGCGTTCGACTTCATTCTTCCCGACGAGATTCCGTTTAAGGGAGAGGTGCTCAACCGCATCTCGGCATTCTGGTTCGATAAGTTTGCCGACATCGTTCCCAACCACCTCGTTTCCATCGACCCGGCGGATTTCCCTGAGGAGTTTGCTGAGTATCGTGACTACCTCGCCGGCCGCGCCATGCTGGTTAAGAAGGCCCAGACGATTCCTATCGAGTGCATCGTCCGCGGCTATCTGACCGGTTCGGGCAAGAAGACCTACGACGAGAACGGCACCGTCTGCGGCATCCAGCTGCCTGAGGGCCTGACCGAGGCCTCCAAGCTTCCCGAGCCGCTGTTCACCCCGTCCACGAAGGCCGAGATCGGTGATCACGACGAGAATATCTCGTTTGAGCGTTGTTGCGAGATCGTTGGCGAGGACATCGCCACGCAGATTCGCGATCTGTCCCTCAAGATCTACAAGGCTGCTGCCGAGTATGCAGCGACTCGTGGCATCATCATTGCCGACACCAAGTTCGAGTTTGGTGTTATTGATGGCAAGGTCACGCTGATCGACGAGTGCCTCACGCCCGACTCCAGCCGTTTCTGGCCTGCTGCCAGCTACGAGGAGGGCAAGATCCAGCCTAGCTACGATAAGCAATTCGTCCGCAATTGGCTCAAGGCCAACTGGGATATGACGGGGGAGACCCCGCACCTGCCCGCCGAGGTCATCGATGGCACGTCCGAGCGCTATCGCGAGGCCTTCCAGATCATCACGGGCTCCCAGTTCACAAGCATGAAGGAGAACGCATAAGTGAGTACCCGTAGCGCCACGAACAAGCGCACGCAATCCCACGAGGTTACCGGGGTTGCGCGCAAGTCCGCCGCATCTGCTAAGCCCGCCCGTCAGGCAGCGAGCTCTGTCCGCGTCGTGCCAGCATCATCCAAGGCACGCCGCAAAGAGCTCGAGAAGGGTGAAAACCTGGACGGCCTTTCCAAGGAGGAGAAGCGCGCCCGCAAGGCCAAGCAGCGTGCTCGCGAGGATCGTATCTACACGGTGTCGAATATTCTTCTCAAGCAGGATGAGGACTACACCAAGCGCCGCCGTATTTGGTGGGCTGTGCTCGCTATCGGCATGGTGCTCGTCGTGGCAATTGGGGCCTCGCTCTACTTCGCTCCCGGCGGCACGGTGTCCAGTCCCGTCCAGATGGTCGGCATCATTTTGTCCTATGTCATCATTCTGGGTGACTTTATCTACGACTTCGTTCGTATTCGTCCTCTGCGCAACAGGTATCGCACGCAGGCCGAGGGCATGTCCGAGAACAAGCTCAACGCTCTTATTGAGCGTGCGGCTGCCGAGGAGGACAAGAAGGCCTCCAAGAAGAAGTAGTAGCGTTACAACCTATAGATATCGCTAAGATATAAGGCGCGTCGTTTTTTGCGGCGCGCCTTTTTACTGTCCTATAGATAGATGGAGTGGCACATGATTCGAGCTGCCCTGACGGTCGAAGAGGCTCTGGAGGGCATGAAGGCCCTGGAGCCCAAGATCAAAAATTATGCACGTCTCGTTGTCCGCAAGGGCGTAAACGTTAAGCCCGGCCAGGAGGTCGTCGTTCAGTCTCCCGTCGAGTGCGCGTCATTTGCGCGCGTGGTGGTTGCGGAGGCTTATGACGCTGGTGCCGGTCACGTGACGGTCATCTGGGCCGACGACGCCGTGACGAGGCTTACGTACGAGCATGTCGAGAAAAGTTACTTTGAGCAGACGCCCGAGTGGAAGCGCATGCAGTTGGATTCGTTGGCCCAGGACGGTGCCTGCTTTATCTTTATCGAGGGTGCCGATCCTGCAGCCCTCAAGGGTATCGATCCCGCCAAGCCCGCCGCGGCATCCAAGGCGAGGAATACGCAGTGCAAAGTTTTCCGCCGTGGACTGGATTACAACATCAATCCGTGGTGCATCGCCGGCGCTCCGGTCGTGGCTTGGGCGCGCGAGGTGTTCCCGGGAGACGCCGATGAGGTTGCAATCTATAAGCTGTGGAATGCGATTCTGCACACCGCTCGCGCCGATGGCCAGGACCCGGAGAGCGACTGGGAGCTTCATGACGCGGCGTTCGAAAAGAACTTGCGCTTCCTGAACGACAATCGTTTTGACCGGCTGCATTACACCGCGGCAAATGGAACCGATCTGACGATTGGCATGACGAAGGGTCACGAGTGGGCCGGCGGCAAGGGTAAGACGCCCGATGGACATCCCTTCTTCCCCAACATCCCCACCGAGGAGGTCTTCACCTCGCCTGATCGTATGCGTGCCGACGGTATCGTGTATTCGGCTATGCCGCTCATTCACCACGGTAACAAGGTTGACGATTTTTGGATTAAGTTCGAGAACGGTCGCGTGGTGGATTACGACGCCCGTGTGGGCAAGGCGACGCTTGCGAGCATTATTGACACCGATGAAGGTGCCGCTCATCTGGGTGAGGCCGCGCTCATTTCCAAGAACACTCCGATCCGCGAAAGTGGCGTACTGTTCTACGATACGCTCTATGACGAGAACGCTAGCTGCCATCTCGCGCTAGGTGTCGGTTTCCCCGAATGCATCGAGGGTGGGTATGACATGTCCAAGGAAGAGCTCCTGGAGCATGGCGTTAACGTCTCGAGCACGCACGTCGATTTTATGATTGGCACGGACGACATCGATATTACGGGCATTACGCCTGATGGACGTGAAGTTGTGATTTTCCAGAACGGCCAATGGAGTTGGGAATAGTCCCAGACCGTGGTACAATGCCACCCGCGGGCCGTTAGCTCAGCTGGCAGAGCAGGGGACTTTTAATCCCAAGGTCCAGGGTTCGAACCCCTGACGGCCCACCATAGAATGGAAAAGCGACTGGCGGATGCCGGCCGCTTTTTTGTTGCCGCGACGCGGGTTCGAACCCGAAAGGGCGCGGAGCTGAGTAAACGCGTGAGCGTTTGCCAGCGCAGCGCGCAAGGCGCGAAGCGCCGCAGCGGCCGCCTGCGGAGCAGGCTGAACCCCTGACGGCCCACCCAAAGTAAGGAATACGAAATGAAAACAAATAGATACGGAATTAGCGGCAGCACATTAAAGATAATAGCAGCCATTTCGATGGTTCTCGATCATGTAAGCAGGATCGTCCTGACCAATGGAATCATGACTCACGCATCGTACAGTCAGATATCAGACGAACAGTGGGCGATTCTAAGCGAGGCTTCGGATATGCTTCATGTTCTTGGCAGAATTGCATTTCCCTTATTTTGCTTTTTGATAGTTGAGGGATTTTTGCATACTCATGACTTAAAGAAGTACCTGCGAAATATGCTTGTCTTCGCAATCATTGCGGAGCCCATATACGATTTCGTCCAAACCGGACAACTATTTGACCTTCGGCAACAAAATGTTATGTGTGAGCTCCTGCTTTCCTTGGTCTTTTTGATTGTTCTGGAAAAGATACAAAGTCTTTCAAAACGGAAAAGATACATCGCAGAAACTGCTCTGATTGTTTTGACAGCACTGGCAGCTGAATACACTAAACTAGATGGCGGTGTGTATGGCATTATGCTTGTGGCTGCATTCTATTTATTCCACGACAGCAAGGCCAAGATGTTCTTTGCTGCAGTATGTGCAGTGCTCCTTTCGTCATGCCATATAGTTGGCGGCGGATTTGAGTTTGCTACAGCTAATGTATTTAATCCTGATGTTGCTGCCGCGGTCGTTTCGTTGCTGCTTATCAATCTTTATAATGGTAAGCGAGGGCTGAAGCTCAAATATTTCTTCTACATTTTCTATCCGGCACATCTTGCTCTGCTTTATGGTGTCTCACTTATTGTTTTGAACTGTCTTTAAAAACTCTCAAACAAGTCTCTGAAAACGGAAACAAACTGACTCTAAGACTGCTTGTGAATTTCCGGAAGACCTGAGAGATGCGAGGATAGGCAACGAGGGTTGCAGAGAGATGCTTCTCAGTTCTCTGGCGGATCGCACGTATCTGTATGAGGATCACTTCCACACACTCATTAATAACAGTGATAAACACGGCAGATCCTCAAAACATGAGGCTGTGGAGGTCGAACGATGCCTCGAAAGCATGAATGGCAGCGAGAAAATGAGTTCGGAAGCGCCCTCTGGATGATCCAGCATAGAATAGAAAGCGATCGGCTCCGGCTGGTCGCTTTTTTGTTGCCGGTGCACGGGTTCGAACCCGAACTTCTCTATATATAAGAACGCTTGGCGAACAAAACCTGCCTTTTTCCGACGGGAAACAAATAGCTGATGCTTTTGGAGTAAAGTGGCGCTCCAGAGATGACCGATGCCTTAACACCTATAAACCAGCTGGTCATCGCCAATATCAGAAGCCAATGCTTCAGTTTTAGCCTCAGTGATGCGACTGAGGGACCTATTCATTTGTGAACAAAATATGGAGTGCGCGATTCCCGCCCACGGCGCCCCTCCGGTCTGGCAATATATCTCCTTGCCGCGCGGCCC
>NZ_QRUF01000029.1 GCF_003458415.1 Collinsella sp. AF25-2LB | reverse complement strand
TGGTCGAAGTGCATGATCTCGATCTTCTCGGTCTCCTTCATGTGTGTCCTCCCATCACATGTGCGCAATTCTATACATCGCGCTTCTTGCTGATACCAATTATAGCCATACGATTGCTTGTTATTTAATACCAATCCAAACTCACGGAGATTTGCGGCGAACGGTCGGTTTCCTCGCCCGAGTGGTATTACAACGCCAATAGTTGTCTATTTCGAGCGCTACTGCCAACGGGTTCCCCACAACTCGCCAGCTATAAAAGCGTTGCGCCAGACCCGCCCAAGCGTTTCCGGCGCAACCGCGCAGTTTAGTTATTCGGCTTCCATCTCCGCTGTCACACGGCGATACATCTCGATAACCTGAGTCGTCGCCTTGGACGGATCCTGATAGTAGCGGCCGTCACACGTCTCGGCCGAGACATAGCCCGTATAGCCGTGGCGCATGAGTGCCTCGAGGTCGGCACGCATATCACGCTCGCCGTCGCCCCAGGCAAGATGCGTCGTGCCACCGCCCACATCGACAAAGTGGGTGTGAACGATCTTGTCGCCCAAAACCTCAAAGTAGCCGTCGATTGTGTCGCCGGCAACTTCCATGGCGCCAAAGTCGATACATGCCTTCAGGTTGGGGCGATCGACCGCCTCGAGGATGCGCGCGACATCCTGTGCGGTGTTGACCAACACGGACTCCGACGGCTGCAGGGCCTCGAGCGCGACGCGAATACCGCGCGTATCGGCGTAGTCGCACACCGAGCGCAGCATGGCAACGCTGCGGGCCCAGGCGTCCTCAGCCGGCTCGTCCAGATAGGCCCAACCACTCGTCACCAGAATCTGCGGCACGCCCAACTCAACGGCAACGTCGATCACATTCTTAAAGTACGAGAGGATGCGTTTTTGGCCCGCCTCACCGCGCACCGCGACGTTCCACGGCTTGGGGTTGTTCTGCTCGGGGCACACGCACACGATCTTGATACCGTATTGGGCGGCAAGATCGCGAATCTTATCCACCGAATCGTGCTCATGGCAATCCACATACAGGTGCATCGAGCCGGTCCACAGCTCGATATTGCGATAGCCGGCCTCACCTGCAGCCTTAAAAAACGTCTCGATGCTGTAGTAACGATGGTTGATGTTCATGAGCGAAAGCTCGGGTACGACCATAGCCCTCCCCTTTCGTACGGAGTTTTAAAAAACAGGGGGCCGCCGCAGATGCGACAAGCCCCCCAAAGATCGACGCAACCGTTAGACGCGATGGAAGCGCGATTCGAACATATTAGGCAAGCACGCCAAAGTAAGCGCCGATAATGCCCACGACCATGGTGCAGAGGATCAGGACCATCGGGTTGATCTTCTTGGAGAGCAGCCAGTAGTAGAGCCAGAAGGCGGCCATACCGAGCATACCGGGCATGATGCCGTCCAGGATGTCCTGGAGAGTCTGGGCGGAGTCGCCCTGACCGATGGCGATGGGCAACGAAGCCCAGAACATGTCCTTGCTCATGGCGCCGACGACCATAACGCCGACAATGCCGACGCAGGCCATGATCTTTTGCATCAGGCCGGTCTTCTGAGCCTCGTCGAGGAAGCCAATGCCTAGCTCATAACCCTTGATAGCGCCAAAGATACGAATCAGGAACGCCGGGATGTTGTAGACGAGCAGGAAGGCGATGGGGCCAAAGACGTTGCCGGCCTGGCACAGGCTGATGCCCACGGCAGCGGCGACGACGCGCAGGGTGGACAGGAAGAAGGAGTCACCCAGGCCGGAAAGCGGACCCATGAGGGCGGCCTTGATGTCGTTGACGCTCTCGGGCTCAACCTCGCCACGAGCGACCTTTTCTTCCATGGCCATCGCGATGCCACCCACGAAGGGAGCGAGCTGCGGGGTGATGTTGAAGAATGCGCTGTGACGGTGCAAGGCCTCGGCGTAATCATCGGGACGGCCGGCATAGATCTTCTTGAGCATGTTGGCGACCATCAGGCAGAAGGCAATGTTCATCTGCTTGTAGTAGGTCCAGGAGAATTCCATGCCCAGGGCGCCGGTGTTCACGGCGCTCTTAATGAGGTCGGAGCGAGTAATCTGGTTCTCGGAATTAGAAGTCATCGTCCTCATCCCCTTCCACAGAAAGCTGGGACTGGGCGCCACCAAGGCCCAGCAGGTCGTACTTGTCGATGCCGATGATGATTGCGATCAGGGCGACGCCGAGGACGGGCACGTTGGCATAGGAGCACAGCAGGAAGCCCAGGAAGTAGAACGGCACGAGCTGCTTGGTAAGCACCAGACGGCCGAGCATGGCGAAGCCCATGGCAGGCAGGATGTTGGCTGCGACGCCAAAGCCATCGAGGACGAACGTCGGGATGAAGTCGAGCAGGCCCTGAACAGCGTCGGCACCCAGATAGAAGGAGACCGAGCACAGGATAAAGGCCAGGACGACAATCACGAGACCGATAATCCAGTGCATAGCGTAGATACCCTTGAGGTTACCCTTGCTGGCAAAGACGTCGGCACGGTCGACCAGAAGGGGCATACCGGCGTTGACGACGTTCTTAATGGCCAGGCACAGAGTGGCGATGGGCATCGCGAGCGCGATAGCGGCCTCGGTGCTCTGACCCAGCTGAATAGCGAAGGCGCAGGCGAGCACACCGCCAATACACTCATCGGGCGGCACGTAAGCGCCGATGGAGATTGAACCCATGAAGAGCAGCTCGAGGCTCGCACCGATGGCGAGGCCGGACTGCAGGTCCCCGAGGACTATGCCGACGAGCGGGCACAGAACGATCGGGCGGAACGCATAGAGCGTACCGAGCTGATAATCGAGCTTACCGAAGGCAGCGATAAGTCCGATGAGGATCGCTTGAACAAGCATTGTTCCTCCCTTTGATCCCTCTTGGATCCGCGCGGCGATTCCCGACTTGTCAGCGCGCCCTTTTCCATGCCGACAATCGCCTAGACAGATCCAGCTTGTACCGGTGTGCTGTTAACACCTAAACCGGTGCAAATGATTTGATACCAATTATATAGTCATGAGAAAACTATTTAATACCAATCGCTCAACGGGCGTGTACTCCCGGTGAACGGTAGATGGGGGTAACGGGTAAAGCGTTTATCCGGTACGCCCACGAATAGGGGCGGCGCCGTGCGCGCCGCCCGTGGTTCCCAATTAGAGGGCGCTTAGGGCATCGACCTTGGGGTCGTCGGCCAGAGCGCGAATCTCGACCTCGACACCGCGGCCGACGAGCTCACGAATGTCCTCTTCCTCGGCAGCAGTCACAAAGATCTGGCGGGAGATCTTACGGGCATCGGGACGCTGCTCGTCCTTGGACTTGGTGTTGCCCAGGTTGATGGAGGTGATCTGCGGGCAGCCGTCGACAAGCTGCTTGGCCTCGGCGATGCTGGCGACGCAGATGATCATCTTGTACTTATCGGTAACACCGGAGTTGATGGCCTCGATGGCGTGCTCCATGTCCTTGATGACGAGCTTGACGTTGGCCGGCTTTCCCATCTTGAGCGTAGTCTTCCAGACGGGATCGTTGGCAACCTTGTCGCCAACGCAGAAGATGCAGTCGGAGCCCAAGCCCTGGACCCAAGAGACGGCCACCTGGCCATGAAGCAGACGATGGTCGACGCGAAGCAGTTGAATCATGATTGACCCCCAAAGGTCTCATGCCGGAAACCCGGCCCCATTAATAGCAGGCGGTGACTAGAACTCTTCCTCGTCATCCGCATCGGTCAGCAGGTCGTTGACAAACTTGACGCGCGTGTCGTCAGCCGCGAGGATCTCGCGGATAACCTGATCGGCGGGAGCCTCCTGGTCCGAAAAGAGCAGCTGGATCAGCAGCGGCAGATTCATGTTGGCAACCAGGTAGGTGTTGGGGCGCGTCTGGACGATCTTGGTGAACTCGTTGTTGACGCTGCCGCCAAACAGGTCGGTGCACACGATTACGTCGTCGGCGGGGTCGAAGGTCGCCAGGAGCTTGGCGGCCTCCTCGGCGACGTCGGTGCGGCCGTCGACAAACATCGACAGGTCGTGGACGTTATCGCGCGCGCCCGAGAGCAGCTCGGTGCTCTCTTTGATGCCGGTCGCAAAATGCGCGTGGCTGGCAAAGATGTATTGCCTCATTGCGGTTTCCCCCAAATGAAATTAGTAGTCGAACTGGTGGTAGTAGCGGCGGTACTTGAGGT
>NZ_QRUF01000028.1:3685-7021 GCF_003458415.1 Collinsella sp. AF25-2LB | reverse complement strand
ACCCTAAGAGCAAACCACCCTTTTTAAGGGTGGTTCTGATTAATCAACAGGGTGCCAAAAATCACCCTGCGCGATAATCGCCTTTTGCGGCTACTTGCGCGTTTTGCACACGCTTGGACCGATTTATTAACGCGATATGAATCTACATACGCGTAGCTGGTATACAGTCGAGTACAGACTGTATTTATCGCGGCGATTTACGCAGATATAGCGACTGTAACGAACAAGCGTGTCGCTGTATTTATTCCAGTAGTTCACTTGATCGGTGGACAAGTGGGCTGTTGCAACGAAACGCCAAGCAGTACGGGCTCTATACGAGGACGCCGCAGAGGTAATGGCGGAGGAGTGCGGCTGGCGCTCTGAGAGCCGCTGTATGACCCTATTTCTCCTCAACCCGAATACCTGCCGCGAACCTAAACCGTTCGTACACTTGCCAAAAGATAGGCCCGCGCGGAGTCGCGCGGGCCTTGCACTAGAAAATCTAGAAGCACCAAGCGGGAAACACGTTGCCGGCACTGTTGGCACTACCGCTGCTCCAGCGACCGAAAGGGTCAACATAGATAAAGTCCGTTGAGTCACTCGGAGACACGGAACGAGTGCTGAAATAGCACACAATCTCAGGTCCAGAATACCTCGGCGTCGCATAGTACTCGTACTGGGCGCCGTCAGACTGGAGGTCTCCGTAAATCTCGGTCGTCGAGAGGATGAAGACCTTGTCATTCGTTGCCGTCGGAGTGCCGGCGCTACCGCCGCCCTCGTTGTCCGTCATCTTCGTGACGGCCTTCGCCTTGGACTGGAGCTCGGCCGGCAGGAGCGCCCAGAGGTCACCGGAGTTCAGGCGGGCGCGGAGCTTAGAGGACCTCCAACCGCCGACATTGGTCTTTGTGTCGTTCCAGATGTGTTTGTATAGGACATCGTTGGTCGTCTCAAACGTCAGCCCCGCCTTGCCGCTACCGTCGGCGAGGTCGTCATGGTTGATACCGATGATGCGGTATTCGGGCATCGTGGTGTCCGCACTGCGAATCTCTCATAGAGGATATGCCACAACTTGATAATTTCGCAGCCATAAGGAAGAACCTTTTCAATGTTTCTGAGGACAGCACGATTGAAGAAGCCTCGGTCCATGAAGGAGACTTTCCCATTTACATAGATTAAGATAAGGTCGTGAATGACCAATATGAACTTGAGCATATTCCGTCCGTATTCATACTGGATGACCAAGGAAACATCATCGGCTCATCCGAAGGAGAGGAAGAACCTCTTGCCTTATTAAAGAAATACGCCGAATACAACGGATATAAAGCGGAAGGAGGCGACATCGAGTAACTATCAAAGGCCAGTTTAAGGAGCCAGCCATGAAGAAATGCCTGCCCTCCATCGTCTCAGCAGCTCTTTGCTTCTCCCTTGTCATGACACCATTTGTGCCCGTTGCGGCAGCCTATGCCGACGAGGGATCTCCCGCCGAGAGCAGCGAGATCTACGTCGGAGACAACTACGACGAAAATTACGATATATCCCTTTTTGAGCGCGGACGCTGCACGGATTCATATTCCAAGGCGTGGTGCGATTCTCACGGATTTGCAAATAACCGCACCGTCCCTCACAAGGTCAAGCTGAACGCGAAGGAGGAGGCTTGCCTGCGCGATCCCTACCTTGCTGGCACCGCTGAAGTTATCGCCGGTCTCGTGACAACCGGTCCTGGCGGCGGCTTGTTTGCAACCGCAATGACATCGTACCGACTTTTCACTTGCATGTTCTGAAAGGCAGTTGCCATGCAGTCGCAAAATCAATCGAGATACTTGACCACAATCGGCTTTGCCCTGCTTGCATTACTCTTTGCTAGCGACCTTTTGCTGAAACCGCCCAAGGAACTCGTTTCGCTTGCCATAGCCTGCATTTCCGCCCTTTACTTTACGGCAACCCTATTCGTCGGACTAAAGGAGAGGAAAAAAGGCGCAGTCGTTGCATCTGCCGTAGGCGTGATCACAGCCATTGCCTCATTCTTTATCTGACACATTGGTGATCTAGGGGCGATATCGTAGGAATACGACCGGGAGAGCCGGGACCAGATTACCCGGGTTGCCCGGTCGGCTCGCGCGACGGCGCGGCGGTTCCACAGAAAGATCTCCGGACTTCACGCCGTTTCTGATCGCATTGTAGACGGCCATCTCGTCTTCGCAGTCGGCGAGCACGCGGTGTGCGTCGTCGTTTTGGATGTCCAGTAAATCTCGAAGGTCCTCCATGCACCAGCGTCCGAGATTTGGCCATGCGCGTTGCGCGAGCTGATAAGTGTCGATTGCGATGTTGTAGTTAAAGTCCAGGCCAAAGCCGTCCCAGGCAGAACGGCTTTGTTTCCTTGATTATCAACTTCATCCGGACACTTCCCGCATTCATCCGTGTGTGTACGGATGAATGCGGGGTTCAATACCCCGGCGGCCTGATCGGCAGGCCGCCGGGAACTCTCACTCCTCGATAAAAGCCGGCACCCGGTTAGTCCTGCGCATCTTGAAATCGCCAGTCTCGTGGGAGACGTAGAGAATGCCGTCCATCCCGTCTCGCGATGCATATGACAGGTGAACCGAACCGCAATCCGCTCCATCATTGTCGAGAAGATCGAACGAATTCGGATCGCTCGTTGCGGCCAAACGACCACTCATGCAAGAGCCATCGCCATTACAGATTTGCCATTCCATGTCTTCGCCTGCGAGAATCGCCATAGACGGCCCGGTCGCGCCATCGCTGACATACATCCCGTCTATGCCAAACCCATTTTCAGCGCCATCGATGAACGACTGCTCGGACCTATACCTCGCAAATGATGCACATAGCACCATTGCAAGACAAAGTACAAAGCCAACAATCGCTATCTTTGCATAGCTCTTGCCTATCATGTCATTCACCTCGCTCGTATGTATCGAGGTATTCCTGCTTGAGCGTCTGCGAGGACGACTCGATCTTTTCCACGAGCGTGCCGGCCTCGATGAAGTAGAACGAGTTGGTGAGGTCTGCCAGGTCGTCGAGTAGATGGCTTGAAATGAGCACGCTGCGTCCCCGCGCCACCTCGCTGCGCATCGCGTCGCAGGAGGTTTTCCGTTTTCCCGGATCGAGGCCGTTCAGCGGTTCATCGAGGATGAGGTACGGGCAATCGGTCGCTATCGCCATGGCAAGCTTTACCTGCTGCTTCATTCCTGTCGAGAGTTTACGGGTCGGCTTGTCGAGATATGGGGAGATTCCGAGGGAGTCGCAGAGCGAGTCGATGTCGGCGGCCGATTTCCACGCCTCCCTAACGAAAGCAAGGTGCTCGCGGGCCGATAGCGTGGGATAGAGATCCGCGCC
>NZ_QRUF01000028.1:0-3675 GCF_003458415.1 Collinsella sp. AF25-2LB | reverse complement strand
AGTCGATGTCGGCGGCCGATTTCCACGCCTCCCTAACGAAAGCAAGGTGCTCGCGGGCCGATAGCGTGGGATAGAGATCCGCGCCGCCCGAAGAGCTCAGGTAGACGAGTTCTGCAAATTCGGCTGATCGACGTTGGCAGATTCCGTCTGCCGCCAGGCTTCCCGAGCGGATGCGGGTGGGAAATTGGCCCGACAGCGCTTCAAGAAGGGTGGTTTTCCCCGAGCCGTTGGGAGCAACGAGGCCCACCGCCGTTCCCGGGCTCAGGAAAAGCGACCCGATTGAAAGTATCGTCGTGCTTCCGTATCCCACGCTCGCGTCTAGAAGCTCGAGCCCATGGTGCTTTTTCGCGGGTCCAGGCTGTTTGGGGGAACGTGTCGCAACGGCGCCGACCGCAAAAAGGACCGCGACGTATGCCAGGGCCACGGCAAGCATCGATGCGCTGCCTGAACCGGAGCCAATGAATTCTGTCGGGAAGCATCCTACGTAACCCGTGGCCTCGATAGGCGAGAACACGGCCAGCGGCAGGAGCCCGAGCACGGCGTTATGCTCCAGCGCCGAATCGGACAATAACGGGAATGCCGGGGCCGCGACAAGCAGCGCTGAGGTAAGGGGGCCCGCGAAGACGCGCCTCGTTGCGGTCGATAGGACGGCGGAACAAACGGATATCAAGGTTCCGCCCGCAAGAAGCGCGATAAGCAGGGCTGTGAAGACGTTTCCCGCGGTCGTGGTGGTAAGCGCGCCGTCATGGAAGAAGGCGATCGGGTACCCAATTTGCCCGAAGCCGTTTAGGACCGAGGCGTAAATGCCCCCGGGTGCGAGGCCGGCGAGGAGCATCGTGGTCCCCGCGCCAATTATTGAAAACACGGTTTGGATAAGGCGCCGGAATTTGGGCACGGGCGCCTTTGCCGCCAGGGTCCCGGGCCTTGTGGCGCCGAGCACGAGTATCGACGAGAGAAGGAAGGGGATGAAGGGAAGGAAAGACGGCGCCGTGGCAATGGTGTAAGGCAGGAAGGAAAGGAATGGCAGGTCGTTTGCGGAGGCCGGGATATCCGTGATGCCGGAGCTGCTCAGAGCGCGGCAATACGCGAGCGCCGCGTCATTGGTCTCTCGGTCTCCCACGATGGACCCGGATTGGAAGCCTTCGCCCATGAGCGCGTAGTAGCTCTCGGCAGAGTCGAGAAAGGCGGCGTCGGTTTGAGCGGCGAGGGCGGCGTTCGCGTATCTTGCAAGCTCAGCGTCATCTTGCTGCTCTGGCGATAGGTCTGTGCCGCTGGCCTGGGGCGCGCGCGTATTGAATGCGTCGACAAAGCCCTGCATGCCCTGCTTCATAAAGAAGGGCCCGTAGATGGGTGAATTGAACGCAATGGGGATGGAGAAGGCTGCAGCGAGAACGAGCGTACAAGTCCATGCGGCCTTGTCTCTTAGGATTAGTTTGAGAAGAAGTCGACAGTACATTCAGAAGCACCTACGTTCCTCAAAGAACTTTTAGATTAAAAGTAACAGACCGGATGAAGATACGTGCGACGGGGGCGAGGCGAATGGCTGAGCGGTATCGATATGCGGGTTCAACGGTATTATATTGACTACATAGATTATTAACTTGCTTGACTTGTAAACCTAGTCGTCCTGTCATCATATTCAACTTCGAAAAAAGGGGAATGAGGGCATCCCGATGCATCGAGTATTACTGGAACCCCGGCGATACGCTGAATGATTTGTGACGAATAGTCATGTCCATCAAGAAGGCTCGACGCTTCGGGCAGCTCGTCAATCGATATATCAATTCTTGGAGACATGTATTCCTACCATTTTTAAAGAAACAACGGCGGTAATCGCTATCGCGATTGCGCCAATAATACCGAGCGCCATCTATTTATACTTGATTTAAGGCGGAGTGGAATGTGGGCGCGCAAGGAGATGCGGAATCGATGAGAGCCTCAAAAAAAATTACTGCAGTGTTATCATCTTTCATCCTCTCTATTCTTCCATTTCTGATTCTATGGACGGCTTGGTCAGTCCTCCCTGATACAATTCCCGCTCATTGGAGTGGGGGTGTGGTTGATCGATGGGGTAATAAGCTTGAATTGCTGGTTGTTCCGCTGTTTTCTCTGATTGGTTCTATTGCAATTTCTGTGTACCTTATTGTTTCCACGCGGCGAAGAGAGTTCGCGGATTTCTCTGTTCGAATGCGACGGGACTTTGTTGCGTGCTATATTTCTAGTCTTCTTTTATCGACAACCTGCTCAGTGATAATTGCCGTTTGGGTTCAGTTGATTCTTACGCAAAGCACTGCAGTTGATGGGGGACTTGGACTATCGATCCTGCATTCCCTTCCCGGGCTATATGTGATCTTGTGCGCTTTGCCGCCTTTTTATGCGAGCGGCGAGAGCAAAAAGGCAGAGCGCCTGATAACAGTTCTTATTGGCGGCGCGGAGATTGTTCTTTGTGGAATAGTGCTTGAAGGTTCGGCTGCCTCTTATGCGATGATTGGACTGATGATTCTGTTCTGTGCGTTTGAGATTGTGTCACAGGTAAGGGATAGCCGGTCCTTATGAGTTGAATTACGCGCGTGCGGATATAAAGGGTGGCATGTTAAATTTGTTGAAAGCTCTGACATGCGCTGTCGACTTCATTAAAATCGATTGCCGATCAAGTCTTCCTATATATGCGAGCCCCAAGAAACTGCGCTGTGAACCTGAGTCCTCTATCGATCGGCCCGGTGCACCGGGCCGCTGTCCTCGAGCCGGCAACAGCTTGCCGGTCTCAAAACGTATGCCGTCCGGCACGACCGACGGCCGAGTCTTGCGCCCCGTTCGGGCAGCGCCAGAACCCCGTGCCGGAACCCATGCGGTCGATTGCAGGGGAATTCAGCCGAGGCCATCGAGGAGCCGACCTAGGGACGGCGCCCTCAGTCCTCGAAGGATTTCAACCGCCCCTTAAAGGCTCGGATTGATTTAACGGTTGATTCAATCCGGCAGAATATGCCGGGCATGGACCGGTTGACACAATGTAAGGTAAAAAGCAGATGCGGCCGTACGCCGGTGCGGGGTTCGGGTGATGTGATAGAAAGAAATATACGTATTACATCTAACCAAGAGGTGCGTCATGGCAACCGCCACCGCAGCCCTGAGAATCCCCGAGGACCTTGCGAACAGGTACGACCGCCTGGCGAAGTCGACGGGCCGCACGAAAAACTTCTACATGACGGAGGCGCTTGCCGCAAAGATAGGCAGGCTCGAATACGAGTACGGCCTCATGAATTATCCGGGAAGCGTTTGGTTGCGAGCCACGCCGGTGTGAGGGCCTGAGTCGTCAGGCCCCGCACAGGGGGACCGCGATGGTGGCCACCGCGCCGCCCGAGGGGCTGTTGGCGAGCGAGACGGAGCCCCCGTGGGCGCTCGCGGCCTCGGAGGCGGCGGGGAGGCCGAGCCCGTAGTGGCGGCCTCCGTCGCGCGAGGAGCGGGAGGAGTCGTCTGTGAAGAGGCGCTCGCAGCCGCGTTCGAGGGCGGCGGGAGAGAAGCCCGGTCCGTCGTCGGACACCTCGATGACGAGGTGCCCGCCCGCGACGTCGCAGGAGACCGCCACGCGCGAGCGCGCGTGCTCGGCGGCGTTGGCCACGAGGTTCGCGGCGGCTCGCGTCAGGGCGGTTCGGTCGAGCGGGGCCTCGGGCGCGC
>NZ_QRUF01000027.1 GCF_003458415.1 Collinsella sp. AF25-2LB | reverse complement strand
GGCCGCTTATTAGCCCGTCCAAGAATTGGGGCGCAGTTCAGTGCGCAGCGGGGGTTCTTTCATGTCCGAGGACGTCCGCGAAGGTTAGCCCTCAGATCCTGCGGTGGGAGACCTAGGCCTCGTTGTACACCGTCTTGAGCTTCAGCAGGTGCTGATAGCGGTCCATAGCGGCCTGCTCATTCTCCTTGAAGAGCTCCTCGGCGCGCTCGGGGAAGGAACGCGTCAGCGAAGCGTAACGGGCCTCGTTCATCAGGAACTCCTGATAACCGCCCGCGGGCTCCTTGGAATCGAGTGAGAACTTCTTGCCGGCAGCAGCCTCGGGGTTGAAGCGGAAGAGGTTCCAGTAACCGCACTCGACAGCCTTCTTCATCTCGGCCTGGCAGTTCTGCATGCCGCCCTTCTTGATGGAGTGCATCTCGCAGGGGCTGTAGCCGATGATGAGGGACGGACCGTCGTAGGCCTCGGCCTCGTGAATGGCCTTGAGGGTCTGAGCCGGGTTGGCGCCCATGGCGACCTGCGCCACGTAGACGTAGCCGTAGCTCATGGCAATCTCGGCCAGGGACTTCTTCTTGGTCACCTTACCGGCAGCGGCGAACTGAGCGACCTGGCCCAGGTTCGAGGCCTTGGAGGCCTGACCGCCGGTGTTGGAGTAGACCTCGGTGTCGAAGACGAAGACGTTGACGTTGTGGCCGGAAGCCAGGACGTGGTCCAGGCCACCGAAGCCGATGTCGTAGGCCCAGCCGTCGCCGCCGAAGATCCAGAAGGACTTCTTGGTGAGGTAAGCCTTGTCGGCGAGGATTGCCTTGGAAGCGTCGCAGCCGCACTTCTCGAGCTCGGCAACGTAGGCAGCGGCAGCGGTCTTGGAGGCCTCGGCGTCGTTGACGGAGTCGATCCAAGCCTGACCGGCGGCCTTGAGCTCATCGGACGGACCATCGGCAGCGATGATGTCCTGGGTAGCGGCGATCAGCTTGTGCTGAACGGCCTCATAGCCAACGGCCATGCCCAGACCGTGCTCGGCATTGTCCTCGAACAGGGAGTTGTTCCACGCCGGGCCGTGACCGTCCTTGTCCTTGCAGTAAGGAGCGGTGGCAGCGGGGTTACCCCAAATGGAGGAGCAGCCGGTGGCGTTGGAAATGAACATGCGGTCGCCGGCGACCTGGGTCACCAGACGTGCATAGGCGGTCTCGGCACAGCCGGCGCAGGAACCCGAGAACTCCAGGTAGGGCTGCTTAAACTGGCTGCCCTTGACGTTGGCCGCGATGAGCTCCTTCTTCTCGGAGACGTTCTCGACCATGTAGTCCCAAACGGGCTGCTGGTCCATCTCCTGCTCGGTGGGAACCATCTCGAGGGCGCCCTTGGGGCAGACCTTGACGCAGTTGGTGCAACCCATGCAGTCGAGCGGGGACACAGCCATGGTGAACTTCATGCCCTTGGCCTTGGGGCCCATGGCGTCGAGCGTGCGGGTAGCCTCGGGCGCGGCGGCAGCCTCGTCCTCGGTCATCGCGAACGGACGGATGGTGGCATGCGGGCACACGTAGGCGCACTGGTTGCACTGGATGCACTTGGTCTCGTCCCAGTGGGGAACGACCACGGCGACGCCGCGCTTCTCGTATGCGGAGGCGCCCAGCTCAAACTGGCCGTCGGCGCAACCGACGAAGGCGGAAACGGGCAGGCTGTCGCCATCCATGCGATCGATGGGCTCGAGCAGGTTCTTGACCTGCTGGGCGATGGCGGACTTGGTCTCCTCGGAGAGCTCGACGGGAGCGGCGTCCTCGGCGGTAGCCCAGTCGGCCGGAACCTCGAACTTACGGAAAGCAGTAGCGCCGGCATCGATGGCCTTGTGGTTGGCGTCGACGATAGCCTGGCCCTTCTTCATGTAGGACTTGGTAGCCGCGTCCTTCATGTACTGCAGGGCGTTCTCGGCGGGCAGGACCTTGGCCAGCGCGAAGAAGGCGGACTGGAGCACCGTGTTGGTGCGCTTGCCCATGCCGACCTTGGCCGCCAGGTCGATAGCGTCGATCAGGTAGACGTTGACGTTGTTGTTCGCGATGTAGCGCTTGGCCACGGCGGGCATGTGCTCGGCGAACTCCTCGTCGCTCCACTGGCAGTTGACCAGGAAGGTGCCGCCCGGCTTGACGTCGCGGACCATCTTGAAGCCCTTAACGATGTAGCTGGGGTTGTGGCAAGCGACAAAGTCGGCCTTGGTCACGTAGTACGGCGAGCGGATCGGGGAATCACCAAAGCGCAGGTGCGAGACAGTGACGCCGCCGGTCTTCTTGGAGTCGTACTGGAAGTAGGCCTGGACGTACTTGTCGGTGTGGTCGCCGATGATCTTGATCGAGTTCTTGTTGGCGCCGACGGTACCGTCGCCACCCAGACCCCAGAACTTGCACTCGATGGTGCCGGGGGCTGCGGTGTTGGGCGCATCCTCGGCCTCGGGCAGGCTCAGGTTGGTCACGTCATCGACAATGCCGATGGTGAACTCGCGCTTGGGCTCGTCCTTCTTGAGCTCCTCGAAGACAGCGAACGCGGACGCGGGAGGCGTGTCCTTGCTGCCCAGGCCATAACGGCCGCCGACGACCTTGATGCCCGTCTTGCCGGCCTCGTAGAGAGCGGAGACGACGTCCTGGTAGAGCGGCTCGCCGATGGAACCCGGCTCCTTGGTACGGTCCATGACGGCGATCTTCTGGACGGTCTCGGGGAGAACGTCCACAAAGTGCTTGATGGAGAACGGGCGGAACAGGCGAACCTTGACCAGGCCGACCTTCTCGCCGTGAGCGTTGAGGTAGTCGATGACTTCCTCGAGCACGTCGCAGAAGGAGCCCATGCACACGACGACGCGATCAGCATCGGGAGCGCCGTAGTAGTTGAACAGGCCGTAATCGGTGCCGAGCTTCTCGTTGATCTTCTTCATGTAGCCCTCGACGACGGCGGGAAGCTCGTCGTAGACCTTGTTGCAGGCCTCACGGTTCTGGAAGAAGATATCGCCGTTCTCGTGGCTGCCGCGGGTGTGCGGGTGCTCAGGGTTGAGCGCGTGGTCGCGGAAAGCCTGGACGGCGTCCATGTCGCACATCTCGGCCAGATCCTTGTAGTCCCACATGGCGACCTTCTGGATCTCGTGGCTGGTGCGGAAGCCGTCGAAGAAGTTAAGGAACGGGGTCTTACCCTCGATGGCGGCAAGGTGAGCCACCGGCGAGAGGTCCATGACCTCCTGGACGTTGCCCTCGGCGAGCATGGCGAAACCGGTCTGGCGGCAGGCCATGACGTCGGAGTGATCGCCAAAGATGTTCAGGGCGTGGGAAGCGACGCAACGCGCGGAGACGTGGAAGACGCCCGGGAGCTGCTCGCCCGCGATCTTGTACATGTTCGGGATCATCAGGAGCAGACCCTGAGAAGCCGTGTAGGTGGTGGTCAGAGCACCGGCGCCCAGCGAACCGTGAACGGTACCGGCTGCACCTGCCTCGGACTCCATCTCGACGACCTTGACCGGGGTGCCGAAGATATTCTTGCGACCCTGGGCCGCCCACTGGTCGACATGGTCGGCCATCGGGCTGGACGGCGTAATGGGATAGATTCCCGCTACCTCGGTGTACGCATACGAAACATATGCGGCCGCCTCGTTGCCGTCCATAGACTTAAACTTACGCGCCATATACCCCTCTCCTCTCATATAGGTATACAGGCCCCGGCGATCGCCGGGATGTTGGCGTGATGGGATTTTCGCTGTTGCTTCCAATCATCTGGCAGGCAGGCTCAGCAGCAGGTACATGGCGTGGAGAGAAGGCATGCCGAGGCGAGGAGGGCTGCACGCGCTCCACAAGCCCAGCTACCCGTCTTGCACATGACCGAGCGCCGCAAAGGCCGCATGCCGGATGCTCCCGGGCACGCCCCGGCGATGGGAAGCGCCCGCAACGGAAATCCGCATGCGGGTTTATTGTACCCCGCCGTCAAGTGTAATTTCGGCAAATATAGGCGGGCGGTAAAGGTTTACCTTGGGTGACTGCCAAGGGCCAAAATGGCCCCTCCATCCCTGGGCGACCGGCTCTGGTGCGCCAAGGAGTGTCCCCAAGTGCCGGCAGAAAAGGAACGTCCCTATCTGCCGGCTAGAGGGCACCGAAGAGAATGGCGTAGGTAGTGGATTCGCCGAGCTTGAGCTCGTCGCCGGGATTGAGTTGGGCGGAACGGCCGGGTTCGACCTGAATGCAGACGCGCGTGGCCCCGTTTACCACCACGGTTCCGTTGGTGGACGACAAGTCCTCGACGTGCCAGATATTTTGAGCATCGCACCAGATATGGGCATGGCGGGCCGAGACATCGTCGCCGACGTCGGTAATATCGCCCTCGCCAGTGGCCAGCGCGCCAATCTCAACACCCTGCTCACTCGGCTGAATCCAGCGCGGGGCGCTCACGACAAAACTGTTTTGTACGCGCAGCAAGCCCAAGGGGTGCGCCGGGGCGGGTTCGCGTTCGCCCGCGGTCATCGACATGCCAAGCGAACGCGGCGTGGATGTGCCTCCGCCACAGGTCGCGTGCGCGTAGTCGATGGCATAGTTCACCGAGGACCGCACATCCGCCGAACAGCCGACGGCGACAAACAGCACCAGCACGGCCTCGGCGCGCTCGGCGGGCATGAGTTCCGCCGCCTGGGACAGGCGATCGAGCGCGTTGCGATAGAGATTCGTGTCCTGGTGGCACTCTTCGAGCGCGCGTACCATCGGTTCACCTGCAGGACCGCACACCATATTGATCACAGCCGTGGAGTCCATGGGATTGCGCTGGCGCAGGGCCAGTTGCGACATAATACGCGCAGCCGAGGTACCGTATTCGGCAAAGTAGCGATGCTGAAGCGTGCCGACCGGCGCGCGAACGATAAAGCGGGAAACCCAAGAGCGATCGGCGGCTCGGCTCTGTGGGCTGCGGCCGTCGGCGAGCGGACGGGACGAAAGCACCAAGCCGCACAGCTCGATATGGCTCAGATGCGCCGCGCGCTTAAAGATGTCAAACATGGCCCCGCATGGGGTGAGCTCAACTTGAGATGTCATGACCTAGGCCTCCTTAGTCGTAGAAATAGAATCGGACGATACTTCGACAGGTCCGCCAAAAGTACGGGCAGCTGCGGCTCCACCGGCAAGCGGAGTCGCCATCTGGGCTTTTGTGCGTCGTGGTGCCGAAACGGGAAGTTCAAAGGCAAAGCCCATCGCAAGCAAAAACCACGTAAGCGTATAGGTTGCAACCAGAGCGGCAACAAGGCCGCCCATCACGGCGCGTTGGGAAAATACGCTACATGCAGCCACAACCAGCACCGGAACCTCGCAGGCAGAAAGCGCAAGCACACCCTGCAGGAAGCCCGAGCGCCGATCGCGCGCAAGCGCCCCCGCGGCAACGCCGGCTATGCCTGGCAGCGCCAACGCCAGTGCGGCAATAATACCCGGTAGCGACCCAGACCACACGAGCGATCCCAAAGTCGCCGTCACGCGAGCGCCCGACGCCAGCAGCGCGGCCGAAACCACGATCACAGCCCAAACCACGCCACAGACGACCGTCGCGCCGACCATCAGCGCGCGACGAACCGCGCGGCCAGACGCATCCATGGGGCACGGCGTGAGCGGCTCGCCGCGGAGCGAACGGCCGACATTTTGCGCATAGTGGTCACAAAACGCTGAGAGCGCCGCCTCGACCGCCGCCGGCTCGGGACGATCTTTTTGATGGCTGGACAGACAGGCCATCACCACGTCGAACAGCTGGGCATCGACAAACGCCAGCGCATCGCGTAGCTCTTCGGAATCCGGCTCAAGCCCTAGCTGCTGGGCCTGCTCGGCCGCGGCGAGCGCCACATCGGGCTCACGACGAAGCAGCTGAGTCAAATCACAACCGGGCGCATGGGCACCAATGGGATAGTCGGGCCGCGTGTCCATCTTGAGACGGTAGGGGCTCGCGATGTCGCGCGTCTTTTTGCGCGAACCCGAGGTGCCCGAAGTGCTCGGCGCGGCTTCGTATGGCGCGACGCCGGCAATGAGCTCGTAAACCGTGCTTGCCGCGGCATAGACGTCGATCGCCGGCGACATACGCAAAGCGCGCAGATCGGGAATATCGTCGGTGAGCATCTCGGGCGGGGCATAGGCAACCGTCGCGCGACGCAGCGTGGCATAGCGCTCGGTAAAGGATGCCTTGCCGCCGGTACCGGCCACGGCCGACGCAGGCTCAAGCGCCAGCGACGAGCCAAAGTCGATCAGGCACAGGTCAAAGGTGCCCTCGGCAAGCTGCCGGTCAAGCGGTAGACGCGCCGTGCGCACCATAATATTAGCGGGCGAGATATCGCGATGGACAAAGCCCTCACCCACCAGGCTCATACGGCAGAGCAGATCGAACAGGTCGCGACCCAGACGCGCCGCCACAAGCGGCGACAGGCGTCCGGCATCGTCCACGGCGAGTCGCGAACGCAAGCGGGCGAGCGTCTCGCCCTCGACCCATTCCATGACAATTGCAGGCACACCATCAACCTCGCCCCAGCCATAGAGGCGGGGAAAGCCCTTAAGGCCCGAAAGGGCGCGATGGCATTCATATTCCTCGCGAAATGCCGCTTTGAACTTGGCGACCAGCGACTCATGGGCGGCATCGTCGTCAAACTCATCGCGCGTCGGCAAGATGAGCTGTTTGAGTGCTACGTCCTCGCCTTGGGCGTTGACAGCACGCGTCACGCGGCCGATACCGCCACGGCGCATGGTGGCATCGTCGGCAAACAGTATCGTAAAACGACGCAGATAGGCAGGCAGTTCGTCCTGACCGAGCGCAATGGCCGGCTCAAACCCGTCGACACGCGCCAGGCGCAGGCCGACCATGGGATCGCGACCGAGCGATTGTGGTGTGGTGGATGCAAGATCGGTCATCATAGGGCAAGCGCCGCCACGTTATTGTTGAAGTTACCGAGCGCGACGTCATCATCGCCGTAATGGCCGACCCATTGACATAGGTTGGTGTAACAGCCCCACAGATTGGCATACTGCTGATACCACCTTGACCGGGGCGAGAATGTCTGACGACCGAACTCGGCTCGAATGACAAACATCTCCCCGACCAGGCTGTCGCACGGCCTGGGATCTCCCGTAGAGTTATAGGTCGAGACCACGTCATTGGCACGAGAAACATAGCCGTCGAGCATGTTGTACTTGGCCACAAGCCAACTGTGAATGCTCTCTTCCTCAGCAGCGGAAAGGCCGCCGGAGTTTGCATCGTTGTCAGTGTTGCCGCCCGTCGAGCCGCCGTTTCCAGACCCTCCGGCAGAGGAACCCGACCCAGAGCCACCGCCCGAACTCGACGAATCCGAGCCGGAGCCAGAAGTATCCGAGCTACCGGGCTTTCCGGACTGCTGGGCGTCCTGCTCCTTTTGCTGCTCGACCTTATTCACCGTTGCCGCCACGCTATTGTTGGACAATCGATCGATGATCTTGGTGTTGGTGAGCACGATGGTTTTGCCATTGGCAAGCGTGACTTCGTTGTCCGGGGCCTCGGCGCCGTCCGCATCGTCGGTGCCAAACACAATATGCCCGACCACACTTGCCCAAGCATATCCAGTCGTGGTGCCCAGATCGCTTTTGGCCTCATGCCCCACGCGCGGTTCGCGTGCGGCATGCGCCTGCATCATGGACGGCACGGTCATGCCATAGGCAGAAACGCCAGCTATGACCAGCACCAGCGAGCACGATAGCAGTGCGTACGCCCGCGGCGCCAAGCCCAGTCGGCGTCGTATGCGCACCGCGGCGCCGCGCTTTGTCTGAGTGCCACCGGGCCGCATGCGTTCTCCTCCAACAAAAACACGCCGCTCGGGAGCGGCGCATTCATTCGAATCCATATTTGAGTGTATCAGCGAACCCAAAAGGTTGCGCAACGAATGAGCAAATTAAGGATGCGAGTGGAAGCATCCATGCGATAAGCGGATACAAAGCATCTTTGTTGCACAACAAACTTACAGTCGCACAGGGAAATTATGACTACCCCGTGCGTCGCGAGGAAAACATACGGCAGGAGCAGGCTCGCCACCTAAATCGCGCGACGGGCCTCGATGGCGCGGCCAAGCGTAAGCTCGTCGGCATACTCCAGGTCGCCGCCCACGGGAAGGCCGCTTGCCAGACGCGACACCTCGACGCCCAACGGCTTGATAGTGCGGGCCAGGTAGCTCGCCGTGGTCTCGCCCTCGATGTTGGGGTTGGTGGCGATGATGACCTCATGGATATCCTCGTGGCCCAGACGCGCCAGCAGCTCGCGGATGTGCAACTGCTCGGGACCAATCTTGTCCATGGGACTGATCACGCCGCCCAGCACATGGTACAGGCCATGGTAGCTGCCCGTGCGCTCGATTGCCTGGACGTCGCGCGGCTCGCCCACCACACAAATGCGAGTGGTATCGCGCATCGGGTCCTGGCAGATGGAGCACTCGTCGGCCGTGGCGTAGTTAAAGCAACGGCTGCAAAAGTGGACCTCCTGCTTGACCTCCAGGATGGCCTCGGCCAGGCGGCGCGCCTCCTCGGCGTCGGCCTCCAACAGGTAATAGGCGATGCGCTGGGCCGACTTGGGACCAATGCCCGGCAGGCGGCCCAGCTCATCGAGCAGTTTTTGCAGACTGTGATTCGCACTCATATATATATGCGTGTCTTAGAACGGCATGCCCGGGATGTTGAGGCCGCCGGTGATGGCGCCCATCTGCTTGTTGGCGAGCTCGTTGACGCCGCGGACGGCCTCGTTGACGGCAGCCATAATCATGTCCTGCAGCATATCGACGTCCTCGGGATCGAGGGCATCGGGATCGATGGTGAGGTTGACGAGCTCCATCTCGCCGTTAACGGTCACCTTGGCCATGCCGCCGCCGGCAGAGGCGTCGACGGTCTGGGACTTGAGGTTCTCCTGCGCGGCGGCAAGCTGCTCCTGCATCTTGCGGGCCTGCTTCATCATCTGCTGCATGTTCATACCGGCCATGATGGCTCCTTTACGTGCGGCCGCACGCCGAGCTGCAAGGGCAGCCGGGACGCGGCGGGACTTTCAAACTCAAAAATCGTACCACGGCGCGCGGCCAGCAAGCGGGGCAGTCACGCTACCTCAGTCGATATACATGTCCTGGAGTGCAAGCCGCACCCGAAGATTATGCAAAGTTGAATAATTCGCATCTGCATAATATTGAAAGCTAAATCTTGTAGAGCCGGAATCCGACATTTCATTTGCACCGCTAAAGACCTGCATGCCGATCCGTTGCTCACGGTGACGCGCATGGCAGCGGGGTATAATTTGATTGCCATAGATAGTAATTTGGAGGTGCCCCATGAATGCCCCCAACGCGCTCCAAAACATCCGCTCAAAACACCCCGTTGCATATGTGGTTCTCTATCTCTTTGTCGGCTGGGCATTGTTGGTTGTCATCACCCATGCCATAGCTTTTGGAGCAGAACTGCTGATAGCCAGCTCGGACCAGCCCGTCGTCAAATGGGAGACGACCGATGAGTGCACCGACGGAACCCGAACCGTCTACTACAACAGCCCGTCCCTCTATCAAGAGTTCAAGGTCAAGATAAAGGACTTCAAGATTGTCGATGCCGAGCTAGGCGTTTATTTGGCAATCGGAGCAACCATTAACGCCGAGCAAGTCGAGTACACGGACAGCCATGCGACGTATCGTATCGACCTCAGCATCCTAGGCCGACCGTCACGCACCTGTCTGCTCAAATGCGACATACGCGGCACCACACTACACATGTCCGAAATACAAATGCGCCCGGGCAAGGGGTTCTCTTCTTGAGCAGTATACCCGCCCGTACGGCTACTCCACCGGTTTGAAGATGGTGGCCTGACCGAAGACGCTGCGGATGAGGTCTTTGGCCTCGTCCTCGGTCTGCGGGATGCTCGGGGCTGCGCCCTGGTGGCCGAAGGGGCTGCCGGCGCCGGGGTTGGACTCCCAGGGAGCTGCAGGAGCGTCCTCCTCTTTGGGGGCAGCTACAGCGGACTTGGGCGCGGGCGTCGCACCCGGCACGTCGAACGGAGGCAGATCGTCCCCGCTCGCATCGCCAGCGAAGCCGCCGACCATAGCGTCGTCGTAGGGCACCTGCTCGGATTCCCACGGCGCGGACTGCGCGACAGGCTGAGCTTTGGGGGCAGCCGAGCGCTCGGGCGCACGGGGTGCGGGCTCGGTCGGGAGCTTACCCGTGGCAGGAGCACCGGCGGGGTTGTCGGAGCGTAGCCAGGGGGCTTTGCCCAGGTCAGACGACTTGGGCGCGGGCGAGACGGGCTTGGGCGCGGGTGTCGGAGCAGCCGGTTTGGGCGCCGCGGGCTTAGGCGCCGACGAGGTCGATGCCGTTACCGGTGCCGCTTGCTGCTGCGGCGCGCTGGCGCTCGAGGATACAGGGGCCGCCGAGGACACGGGTTGCGGGTCCGCAGATGCCGCAGCCCGTGCAGATGGAGAATGCTCCTCATGTTGAGGAGCCGGCGTGCCACCCCCATCCAGGACATAGTCGACGGTACGACGACCGAAGACCGCGCAGACCGTCGGTAGGACCACCGACTGCGTATCGGCGCGACCGAGCATCTTAATGGCAAAAGTCGAACCCGCGGGGAACGAGACCGTGAGCTTGGAGCCGTCGTCGGCCGTGGCGCGGGCGTTGAGCAAAAGCCCTGCGTAGGAAGCCTGACGCGCCTTGACGCGCTCGACGACCTCGGCCCATTTGCGCTGCAGCTCGCCGGCGTCCTCGACCGCGGGGGTCTCGGCGGCGCCGGCGGCAGCAACCTGGGCGGCATTGTTGGACTGGGGCTGAGGCGTCGGAGCCGGCGCAGGCTGAGGTGCAGGCGCTGCAGGCTTGGAAGCTGACACGGGTGCAGGCTGAGCCGCCGGAGCGGCAGCACCACGGTCCCAAGGCATGCCACCCTGGCGCGCGGACGTAGCAGCAGGGGCAGCGGATGCCGCCGGAGCGGCAGCACGAGCGCCCGAAATGAGCGTCGGCTGTTGGGCAGCAGCGGGTACGGATGCTGCAGGCGCGGCGGCCTGAGCAGCAGCCACGCTCGCCGGCACGGCGCCGTTGGCAACCATGGCCTCCAGGCGTGCCACGCGCTCGGCCAATGCCTCAATCGTTAAATCGGCCTCGGGACGCGCCAGACGCGTGCAGGCAATCTCGAGCACCAGGCGCACGTCGCTCGCGCCCCTCATCTCCAGTGCGGCATCGTCGAGCACCGTCAGCACACGGGCCAGGCGGTCGGCAGGATGCTCGCCAAAGGCAGCGGCCTCGGCAGCAAGCGCCTCGGCCTGCTCGGAGCCGCCCTCAAACAGCTCGGCACGAGCACCGGCAACGCAGGCAACGTACACGTCACGCACGTGCGCCACCAGGTCGCGCGTCAGCTCCAGCAGGTCGTTTCCTTCCTCGACCTGCGTACGGATCAGTCCATAGAGCTCGGCAACATCGCGATCGGCAATGGCGCGGGAAAACTCGCCCAGAATCTGGTCCGAAACCTCGCCTAAAAGAGAGCGGGCGTCGTCCGCATGCACAGAACCGTTGCCAAAGACGCTCAGCTGCTCCAGCGTGGACAACGCGTCGCGCATGCCGCCCTTGGCATGGCGCGCCACGATAGCCAGCGCCTCATCGTCGTAATCGAAGCCCTCCTGCTCGCACACGTATGCCAGGCGGTGCTCGATATCCTCGTTGCCGATGCGATGGAAATCGAAACGCTGGCAGCGCGAGAGGATGGTCTCCAGAATCTTTTGCGGGTCGGTGGTGCACAGCACAAAGATCACGTGCGCCGGCGGCTCCTCAAGCGTCTTGAGCAGCGCGTTGAACGCCGCCGTCGTGAGCATGTGGACCTCGTCGATGATATAGATCTTGTACTTGCCGCGCACCGGGGCAAAGTTGACGGAGTTGATGATCTCCTCGCGCACATTGTCCACGCCCGTGCGGCTTGCGGCATCGAGCTCGTAGACATCCGGGTGGTTGCCCTCGGCAATGAGCTCGCACTCCTCGCAAGTACCGTCGGGCATGCAGCCGCTTGCACCCTCGGCGCGCGCCGCCTCGGCATTGCGGCACAGCAGTGCCTTGGCCAGAATGCGCGCCATGGTGGTCTTGCCCGTGCCGCGCGGTCCGCAGAACAGGTAGGCGTGGGACAGGCGCCCCTCGGTGATGGCGTGCTCGAGCGTCGAGACGATATGCTGCTGGCCCACCACGGAGTCGAAGGTGAGCGGGCGATACTTTCGGTACAACGATTCCATGGGTGCTCCCCCGGGTATACTGAGTCTTGTTGCCGCGACGGCCATGCGGTCGCACGGCATACTGCATTCATAATAACCCGTACGGCGAGCCCGCCGCGATAGGAGTCCAAAGAGCATGGCAGACGCAGAGAGCAACCTCGTTCCCTCCGAAGCAGCCGACCAGGTCGAGGTCGCGCTCGAGGAGCAGGCCGCAGCCGACGACGGCATCCTGTACCTCAACGAGTACCAGTACGAAAACGACCTCGTCACCGACTTCGCCCGCCTGGTCGCCTCGCCCAGGCGCCGTGGCTCGCTGTATGTCGCCGCCGCGATTGCCGCGCTCATCGGCATCGGCATGTTGGTGGCCGGCGGCAACTGGATCAAGTTTGGCGTCGTCCTGATCGTATTCGGCGCCTTTTTGGCCTGGTGGAGCAAAAACCTGCACCACACCCTCGCCCGCGACTTTATCGACGCCGTCGAGGCCGACGAGTCCATGGGTGGCCGCTATCGCCGCGTCGCCGCCAACGAGGACGGCCTGATGGTTTGGGGCAAGAGCGGCAAGTCGCAGTTCTTCCCGTTTGAAAAGCTCGACCACGTGCTCGACGGCGAGCGCATCTTTGTGGCCATGTTCGCCGACCAGGGCGTGACGATCCCTAAGGACACCTTTGTTCGCGGCGATGCCGAGCAGTTTGGCACCTTCCTTAAGGCACGCATCAACAAAAAACTCCGCATCGAGACCAAACGCAAGAAGATGAAGGCAGAAAAGGCCGCCGCCGAAGCCAAACAGGGCGACAAGCCCCAGGAGACCAAGGGCAAGCAGCGCAAGCAGAAGAAGAACAAGAAGAAGCGCTAACCCGAGCCGGGGTCCAAACTCCGGCCGCCTGCTTAGGCGTAACTTAGATTGACAGCGGAAACCGCATCCCGTTTTGGCGCTCCAAAGTGGGATGCGGTTTCCTTTTGAGCGCCCATCCGGAAAGCGCATCCCGCTCTACGCCAATATTCTGGGACGCAGTTTCCGCAGACCACCCCATTCGGAAAGTGCATCCCTTAATTTGGTCGCAAAGTGGGGTGCGCTTTCCGAGCGAGCCAAAACAGAGCCAAGCCAGACAGGCAACCTCGCATCCCGCTATCCTCCCCATGCACCCGAGCGTGCTACACTAGCAGCATCTATGCCACCGCGAACGGCTCGGCTCGGCGCCCGCCGCTCGCAAACGAACTTTAAACGCACGAGGGTTGGCCATGCCGCTTTTCTCGCAACATACCGCCCGGTTCTCGCCGGACGTTCCTTTGGAGGGCACCAGCTCTCGCGAGCTGCTCAAGCGGTACCAGCCGCTCGAGACACTTGCGACCGGCGGTTTTGGCTCCATCGAGATCTGCCGCGACACGCACCTGCGCCGCCGCGTCGCCATTAAGCGTATCCCCCTTATCAACGGTGCCGGCATGCCCGCCAGCGACATCATGGATGTCCTGCGCGAGGCGCACACCGCCGCCATGCTTCAACATCCCAATATCGTGCAGGTCATCGACTTTACGCACGACACAGCCTATGCCTACCTAGTCATGGAGTATGTCGATGGCATGTCGCTGGCCGAGTTTTTGCACCGCGTGGACGGCCACTCACTTACCTTTGACGAGGCCGCAGCTATTGCCGATGCCCTGGGCCAGGCGCTCACCTTCGCCCATAGTAATGGCGTACTCCACCTGGACATTAAGCCCGCCAACGTGCTCATCGACCACTCGGGCAATGTAAAGCTCACCGACTTTGGCATGGCGCGACTGTCGTCCGCCGGTGGCTTTGGCGGTTCGCGCGGCGGCACCATCGGCTACATGCCGCCCGAGCAGCTCGATATCGAGACCGGCACGGTCGACGAACGCGCTGATGTCTTTGCCCTTGCCTGTGTGATCTACGAGGGCCTGTGTGGCAGCGCCCCCTTTATGGCGGCCACGCCCGCCGACTCGCTCGGCCACATCATCGGCGGCGCCACCTATCCCAGCGAGCTGATACCACACTTTCCCCCGGGAGCCGAGAGCGCGCTCATGAGCGCGCTCTCCCCCATGCCGCAGGACCGCCCCAACAGCATCGAGGCATTTTGCGACCAGCTCCTTGCCGGTCTGGGCAGCGTGCGCGAAGGCCGTCGCAGCCTGGAGCAAATGGTTGGCGAGCTTTCGGATGACGAGCAGGAGCTCGACGATATCGAGCCGTCGCACTACGAGGACGACGCCATCGAGGTCGACCCCGCACTCGGCTGGGCGGGCACGCGCTGGAGCCATGCGCGCGACTACACCATGCGCACTATCTCGGCGCTAACGTGCGGCACCTTTAGCTTTTTGCTGATGCAAACGGCCGGGGTCGCGGCGCTTCCCGGCCTGGTCATTGCGGCTATCGCGATCGGAGCGGCGGCTGGCCTGGCCCCCCAGATTGGCTCGGCCATCTCGGCTGTGGGCTTTTTGGTGCTCATGGCCAACGCCACCATGCAGGCACAGGGCATCCTGTCGATGCTGCCCGTCGCGGTGATCTTTGCCGCCGCCATGTCCGGTTGGTGGATCGCCTGGGGTCGCACCGAGACTGCCGCGAGCGCCACGCTCACCTGTGCACTCGCGCTTGGCTGTCTGACCGGCAATACCTTCCTGGCAGCTGGGGTCGCCGCCGGCGTCGCGTCATTTTGGCTCGGCCCGGCAAGCGCCGCCGCGGCAACGGGCATGGGCGCGCTTTTTGCCCGTCTGGCCACGGTCGCGCTTTCAGCCGGAGGCGTGCTGGGGCTCGGTAACGTTGCTGCAGCGCTGGGAGACCCGCTCCTTTGGGCTGCCTTTGTGCTGGTCGCGGCAACTGCCGCGGCGTCATCTGCGCTGCTCAATGTCCATGCCAAGCGTGCCAATCAGGGCTCAAACCTTGCCGCAATCGCCGCCATCGCTGTCACCGGCATCGGCTGCGCAGCGGCGTCCTGTCTTGCACACCATATGGAAATTGCCAGCCTTGCAGCCGCGGTCATCGCCAAGGCGGCGGTTGCGGGAATCCTATCCTCTATAATCGTTGGGATATGCCTATATTTGCTCGGATACCAAAGAACCTATACGGAGAGTGATCTTTCGTGAACTTCCTGAACATCTTCGAGGACCACGTGGCCGGCATCTTCGGTGCCACCCGTGCCCCGTTCTCCTTTAAGAAGCTTGCCAAGCAGGCCGCTCGCGACATGGAGGATCAGACTCTGGTGATTAACGGCGTCAACACGGCGCCGGCACTCTATACCATCCTTATCGCCGCCGACGACGATCCCATGCTCGCCCCGTTCTACCCCGAGCTTTCGCGCGAGGTCCGCGAGTTCGTGAAGGCGCAGGCCGAAAAGCGCCGCTATGTCTTTGTCGGCGAGCCCCTCGTGCGCTTTATGATCGATCCACAGCTGCGCGCCGGCAAGTTCTCGGTCTTTGCCGAGAACGTCGATGCCCCCACGCTCGGCCGCCTGTACGAAGAAGAGCGCGCCTATCAGAACGGCCTGGGCCAGAACAACTCCGCGGCAAG
>NZ_QRUF01000026.1 GCF_003458415.1 Collinsella sp. AF25-2LB | reverse complement strand
ACCTCGGGACGCTCTTACACCACGTCTGCGCGCGCCACCCTTTGGAAGCTCAATAGCACCAAAAACGCCCGTTTTTAAACTCAATCTCCCTTTAGCCTGCAAGCCGCCAGCTGCAATCGTAAGTGAATCAACGCGGGTGGCTCGCGCACCGTTTGCAAAACCCCAAGTCGCGGGTCTTCGCCATCGGTGGGCAAAGTGAGTAGTCTCGGGCGGCTTGCCCATGAGTTGGCGAATTGAATGAAAGCCTGCTCGTTCAACGGCTTCCACACTAGATAAACCACTTGGAGCAAAAGCCAATCTGGAAGGCCGAATGGACGAGCATCGAGATTCCGAGGCAGATCATCATCACGCAAAACCCGATCCCAACCCATTTCATGAAAGGGTCTTCACCTAGCCTGTCAAAATCCCGTTCCGAACGATTGGGTGAATAGGTGTCGGCGTATACGTCGACCTTGGTAGACTCCTTTGAAAGCAGCTCGAGAGCCTCGTCGAGGCCGCCGGCGAGCTTATCCCCATCGATTCCGACCCTGAAAAGGTGCGTCTCGTCATGCTGCCTGAGCGCCGATTCATCCTGAAGCAGGTAGAACCTCTCGCCGTTCACCCCGTTCGCCAGAGCGGTCCTCTCGCTCGCGATCGGCCGGATCTCCCTCTTGAGCCTTGAGAAAGGCCCCCCTTGCCCTCGATTCCGCGCTTCTGTGCGAGCGACTCAAGCTGCCAGAGCAGGTCGTACAGCCCCACTGCGGGCAGGAGCTCGGCCCCGTACACCTTCTCGAGCATCGTCCGCTCGGAGCGGTCGCATGCTTTAATTGCCTCGCCGTAAGTCAGCGTGGTCCCAATCGAGGGCATCTCATTCATCTGCATCGATTCTCCTGTCTGCCGATTAGAGGCTGCTCGCCTCGCCGAGCGCTGCCGTATTCGCCGCAAAGCGCACCCCTCCAAAGGTGAGCTCGACGGGGTGTCCAGATTTGACCAAGTCGCAAAGGGCGTATATTCCATATCCCGCCACCCCGGCAATGGAAACGACGAGGCATCCGAGAAGGCCAGCCTGAGGCTCGGTGATGCCGTTCGTCGCATCGACAAGGGATTTGAGCATGCCCTGGCAATTAATGGCCTTCTCGTTCACGGCATCAATCGTCACGTCGCTTATTGCAATGGATCCCATCGTGTTTTCGGTCATCCTTACTCCTTTTTGTAGTCAATCTGTGCTTTCCGCATCCAACAGCCAGGCTCCTTATCCTTTCTTTGCATGCAGGAATAGCCCACCCGCGCCTATTGCCAAACCAGAGATGACAGCCGCCACGGCGGGTACCCAGCTGGGCAATTGTGAATGTCGAGCATGGTTATCGAATGTTGTTGAAGAATCAACTTCGTTGTGGCCAGCAGCTATTGATTTAGCAGCGTTCTTTGCAGTCTTGGCCTCAACCAGATCGAGGAAATCCTCGAGCTCGCTTTTTACACGGTTTTCGTCAAGCGGCATTGGAAACTCTGCCGCCGTCTTTCGTGCGAGGAGGACGGACTTGATGCGAACCATGTCCTCCCAAGACAGCTTCTCTTCGCATCGGTTTGCGTCTTCGATGCTGTAGACAATCTGACCACAACGCATCACGGGGACTCGATGGAAGAAATCGGTAACACTTGCCTCGTTATTCACGAAAAGAAGCATGCCATTCACGTCCTCTTCGCTCATGCAGCCGTCAGAAGAGAATTGAATCGCATCCCAAAGGGCATGCATCTTCTCACGCATTCGCTCACCGACGTTGTAGGAGCGAGGACCGCAGCGCAGGATTCCCCCATCGTCTATCACGACGTCGTTTCGATAGTTCTTTACCTCGATCACGTATACGCCCGAACGGGCGATTAGAACTTGATCGTATTCCTCGAACGAGTCTCCATTAGGAAGCGCGATGTTGGAAAGCAGCAGGCTATCGCCGCGAAGACATTTGAGACTCTTTGCGGCGAGAAGCTCGCCGCGCTTCCCGTTGATCAGCCCGCCTATGGTCGAACTAAGCTTCTCTAGATCCTGAATGAGGGCGGCGTAGGTGTCCTCCCCTTCCAACCCAAGGTCGTGGGCCTTGCTTCGCAGGTGGTCGATAAGGTCGTAGGTACGCAGGCTCTCGCTGTACGAGGTTTCGAAAACTCGCTCCAGAAGCAGCCCCTCAAGACTCTTGAGCCGATCGAGAATCTCCGCGTTGGTATAGGTCTTGCTCATCTAGCACTCCTTGTCTACTTGCTCTCTGCCTGTTAGTATGCCTCGATGAAAAGCAGAATGGTAGAATCGATTAACGGTAATAACTGTAGATTGAATCATGTAATAGTCACTTAGGAGGATATTGAAGATGAGTGGTCCAAAGGCAGAACTTCTGCAGTCAAACGAAGTCGTGAAGTCAAGACTTAAATCGTGGCGAGACAATCTCCTTGGGCTCATGAAGGAGCGGAGCCTAACGCAGAATGGTCTCGCGGAGCTGATAAACAATCGGTTCTATGGCGAGAGCGATCAGTTTACGCAGAAGAACGTCAGCGCGTGGGTCAATGCTGGTCTTCCGGACAGGAAGGGCCATGTGCGGCCTTTTCCCAAATTCGAAATCATGCTTCAAATCGCCGCGGTACTCGAGGTCGATCTCGGCTATCTCATAGGCGATATCGAATGCAAGACCTATAAGGCGCAGGATGCCCATGAGTACACGGGGATAGAGGAATCCGCCCTCGAGCAAGTTCGAAAAATCACACATTTCGAACGCAGGTACCACCTCGAAGAAAGCCGGGGCTCGAACAGCGCAATGATAAGCGAAATCCTAAAATCGCCCATCCTCCCAGAGCTTCTCGACGAAATGGCGTGCTTGGTTCGGCTTAATGACAAGAGAGACGATATAACGGAGGCCGTCGTTGCAGAATACGGGGAGGAACTCGTCAACAGGGCCTTTAGGTTTCGCGACGACTTTGTCGCACCCGGGCCCGACGCACCTGAGGAAGAGCTTCATGAGGTAGAAGCGATCAACGAGGCCGTTTTTGAGTCGGCCGGGGTATCGCCTGTGGAGCGGCCGCGATTCATGGAGGCGGTGAAGGCGATTAACAAGGCCATCGACGACTGCTACGACGAGGAAAACCGCCTGGTTCGAGACGAGAGCGCAAGTCGCTATATGGTTCAGAAAAGGTTCGGGGAAATCGTCGAGTTGATTGCGCCCTCGCGTTTTACAAAATAGAGCACAAGGCCCTTTAACTTGAATTATTGCTTTTAGAGCCCCGCCACTCGTACATCCCAGCTTACCCAGACAGCCCTCCCACAATGTCCGTATCCCAACGGATGGTTACCATTTACCCGTGTGCACCTGGGACAACGGGCTGAAAAACCTGCACAAGGTCGCTCGCAGAACATGCAACAGCAAATACGACATAAGAGGCGAAAGACAGATGCCGGACCCCGGATGACAACACCGCGGAAGACGAGCATTCCGACCACAACCGAACAACTCCAGCTACTAAGCAGGCGTCCGCATGGGCGCCTTTAACTTTTTAGAGACTTTGCTGAGGGATACGAAGCGCGGCTCATGGCCGTTTCATGGAGACCCGACCTGCTCGACCCACCTCGACCCATCTCCGCTCCCGTCGAGCGCGCCAACCGCAATCAGACGGTTCAATCGTCGCGCAGACGAAAACGCACGCGGGACCGCGCAGGCGCATCGCGCGGAATGATTGGAGGGACCATGGCGAACACGACGAAATGCGCCGCGCCCGAGGGCAACCGGGGCCGCGACGAACGGATGACGGTGTTAGAGATTCAGGAGTACATGGGAGGCAAGCCGGAGCAAGGCGTACGACCTCATCTGGTCGGGAGAGATCGACTCGTACAGGCTCGGCAGGAAGTTCCTGGTGTCGAGGGCGTCAGTGGACGCCTACATCGAGTCGAGGAGCGGGAGAAAATTACGGCGGTGACCGCCCCGGGAGCAGCCCGCGGCCGGGCACGCGAGGGAGCCTCGAGACGAGAGGAGCTCGAGGACGACCATGACCAAGAGCACTAGCAGGAGCCAGGTGAGGCTCACAGCATCGACCAGCGCGATATTCGACGCCGACGAGGCACACGCGATGCTGCGCATCGGCCGCGACGCCATGTACCGGCTCGTCCTCTCTTGCATTCACCGTCAGCGCATGTTATAAGAATATTGGTGGCTTATTAAGCTACCTCCAAGTGCCGGGGGAGTCCCCCGGCTATTTTTTTATCCATTGCATTAGGAGTCCCCATTGGCCAAGGAGCTCAGCATCTTCGTCGACGAGAGCGGCGACCGCGGCGGCAAGGCTCGTTACTATCTGCTCACGCTCGTCTTTCATGACCAGGCAGACAGCATCGCCGAAGCGGTCACGGGCTATGAGGCCAAACTCGCCAGGGCCGACCTCCCCAACATTCCGTTCCACTCCGAGCCCCTCATGAACGGGCACAAGGACTACGAGTTTCTTGGCATCGATCAGCGCAAGGCCATGCTCGCCTACTTCTCCTCGTTTGTCCGCAGGCTTCCCATCTCCTATGTCACGCTCGTCTACCGCCGCAGCCAGTTCGAAGACCCGGCAAGGCTAATGGAGCGCATGGGGCGCGACATCTCCTCCGCCATAGTTGAGCACTTGGGCTTCTTCCAGTCCTTTGACGATGTGAAGGTCTATTACGACAACGGTCAGGACATCGTCAAGCAAGCGCTCGACCGCTCTGTGGGCAAGGTCCTCTCAAAAGGGGTCGTCCGACGCCGCAAGACCTCGATGACCGACTACCGCCTCGAGCAAGTGGCGGACTACCTCTGCACTATCGAACTTGCCTTAATTAAGTACGAAGCCAAGGAGGACGGTGAGACGTACAACAAGTTCTTCGGAGGCATAGGGTCTTTCAAGAGGAACTGGCTCAAGCAAGCCCGCAGCAAGCGGATATAGATGGTTCCGAGGCTTCGCAAGGAACGGTCAGCTCTCCTCTGGCGAGGAACTCCGGGGGACGTGCTTAGAGCAGCGGAAGCTGACGCGCAAGCAATAATATCGCGAGCACCGGTCACCAATATCGCTCCACATACAGCAGTGGACACGGATTCGATTAAACCGTGCCCACTATCTGGTATTTGATTATTGTATCGAACGTATATTCTATTCCCACTCTATGCACTGTGTTTTCCACTCTGTTCACTCATTTTACCTAGTTTGCAGTCATCCGAACATAGCGACCTGTTGCGATATACTGCGCACAGTACTGGGACAACGCTGGGACAAAAACTGAAACTCAAGCGAAACTCGGCCGAGTTGAGTTTCGCTTTTTGCCCCAGTGGAAAACGGGGCGGAGCGGTCCGAAATCCTCTCCTAGCACCGCCAACCTTCAAGCCACTTACGATTATCCCCCGGGAATACTTGAAAGTGGTTTTGAGGTGTGGGAGGAAATGGCTGGTTGATGCTTAGTGTTTCCTGCGCGACCTCAGAGAATAATCGCCAGTGGTTTAGCATCCATCCTCAGAATGCCGGATGGAGGTTATTCTGTAGCTATCACCAATCTCAATGTATGTTGCTCCAGGAATCTCGAGAAGAGACTCAAGGAAAGCCTGCCTTCTTGTCTCTTCGTTTATACATCTCGTGCGGAACAACAAATCTTTCAGAATCAAGCACAAATCTCGTACGCGACTGACCACTGCCTCTGGAGTGGGTGTCTCGTATTTCGAGAATATATGGATGCTGTTTCTTGCCTCCCGGATATTATCCATTCTTTCGATTAGCGCTTCGCTCGATTCAGTCTCTTCGTTCTTATTATGGCCTACTTCGAAATTGGTCCACAATATGTTGAATTTTTCGAAAAACCTTATTAGCTCATCAAGCATAATCCGTTCGATCTTTTTGCCTTTTTCCCTGACCGTGAGTTCCTTGGAAAGTGCCTTCTTCAGGCTTTTTCGCTGGTTGCTGGAAAGGATTCCCTCGTCAGCAAGTTCGGTGAGCAAGCCGCCAATGCGATTCCGAATTGCTTCGAAGTCCTCTTCTTTCTTATCCTCCCAAATCCTCCAATTCGACTCGCGGAAATCTTCTTCAAAGCATAGGAGAAAGAACTGCAAAGACCCTTCGAGTATGGATCCAATATATATCGAAGCCTGGACCACCGTCGTTTCCTCTGAATTGTTTTCCCTGTTCAAGCTGGAAAGCGTCTCGTTCAAGAGCCGTCCCATGTTAGACAATCTATTCAATGGTGATTCGAGCTCGTCGCTGTTCTCAAGGCAACGTTCAATCGCGTCCCTGTATTCGGCAATTTCGATTTCCAGAATTCTGGAGAGTTGCGTTGCGGAGGCACTCAGGATTGCGTGGCGGCTAATGCCGTTTGGGTAATCTTCATATTTATCAAACATCGAATCCTCCAATCTTGCGATTTTCCTAGTTTGATAAGTTCATTGGAGTTCACCAATAGGTGGAATTCAGATTTTAAACTATGCGGCCAACGGGGAATTTAGATATAACCGACCCAATTGAAGGCTATTAGGCCCCTTCGGGGGTGGCTGATTTCGAATTGGTCGAAGCTCGGTGTCTCGAGGACTGGCGCCTTAGGCGTAAAGATGTCGAGTTCAGGCTTTTCGGATGCGAAGCTCTCGTATTCGAACGCCTCAAGGCCGATGCGTTTGAGCACACGATCGGGAAGCATGCAGCCCTGGTCCACCAAACCGAAGAAGGTCATGCCCTTGTCGACGCACAGTCCGATGAGGATGGTACATCCGATTTCGTAGGAAATACCCCGCGATGAGAGACCTTGCTAGGCTGTCGAGCATGTATCCGACTACGGGCACGTGAACCAGAGCCTGTCCAAGGCATCCTCAGCCTGCAGCGATTAATGCGTAGTAGGACTTCCTGAAGAGACTTTCGGCGAACTCGACCTGGGAGATCTCGCCCTTAGCAAGCTTGAATCCTCCCCGGATTCCCTCCCATGCGAGGATGACGGCCAAGGCAATCGCCTCTGGAGGAGTGGCCTTCAAGGCATCGCCCAACATGACGGATTTCATGGACTCCGTAAGACCTGCCGTGATCGTACCGGAGAGGAACGCCCCGGCTCCGGTTTTCGCGGTATCCGCTCCACCGTTCAGGAGCTGATCTACATCGATGTGTCCCTCGGTAGCTGCATCTTTTATCGCAGAGATGATAACAGGTGCCGTTTTCACGGCCATTGCTATGGCGGCTGCCGTCATACCCGTTCGAAGCGAGGACTTCATGACGTGCTCGAGCTCGGCGAGCTGAATCTGAATCTGCCCCAGATCCGTCGACAAGTCGATTTCCGTTTCGGTATGATGGCCGAAAGCGAGACGGGCCATGGGAGATCCATCTCCCGGGTGCACGGCGGAATTCAAGCAGAGGGTCGTGGAGCCGTGCAGGAAATCGGGCACCGCGCGCCCTGTGGGCCTCGGGGAAGCCGTCCGTCCCGATCCGGACCGTGGCGTCGACGAAGACCAGGGTCCCGTCCTCGTCCACCGCCACGAGGTCGATCCCGCCGATGCCCTCGGGTCCCTGCCAGGCCTCGTCGACGATCTCGTAGCCCTTGCGCTCGAGGAAGGCCTTGACCGCGCCCATCGCCTTTTCCTTCATGTCGTTCATGTCTTGCTCCTTAGACTCTGAGGCCCGCCCCTGTGGCGTGCCTTGCGCCGCGTGAGTCGCATGCAGCGCGGGCGTGCCTGCAAGGGAGGAAGCGAAGTCGGGCATGGAAATAGAAGTCTCCCGACGGCAGTTTTTCGCGTTGTTCGCGCGCGGAGCGCATGGGGCGAAGAACCCGAAAAAGTGTCGCGGCCCTTGCTGGCCGCCTGCCGGCGTGCGACCCTGCGCGTCCAAGGAGCGCCGGGGCGGGTATTCGGATCAAAGGGGCGCAGGCGTGCGGCATGGAATCCGGCGTGGGCGCCGAGACCCTCCGGGCATGGGATGCGGCCCATCGGCGGTTGCTGGGCTCCCGCGGGGATTGACGACGACGTCGTGGCGGGGACGGAGGCGGGTTCCCGAGTCGCGGCGCCGCGGCATGAGTCGGGACGGACGGCTTTCCCGTGCCGCTTGCGGCCGATATGCGCACGGGACCGCGGGCGGCGAGATGGTTCTCCGCATGGAACGGCTACGGTGCTGCGCGACACGTCCGTTGAGAGAAGGAGGCGAGCTGATGTTGAGCCACGAAGAGAAGTTGGAGCGCATCGAGCTCATCGATGCCGTGTGCGATGCCGGGAGGCTGGCGAGGGGCCTGGACCAGCTGCTCGAGTCCCTGGCGCATGCCGACCAGCTGGACCCGCTCGACGTCGAGGGGATTCTGGCCCTGAAGTCGATAAGTGAGAGGTGCGCCGAGCGCATCGGCGACGCCGCGCGAATCTTGGAGGCTCAGAACGAGGTTCTCTACGCCGAGGAATGGGCAAACGCCAAACCTCGCGAAAACGAGAGATGAGGACCCGAACGAAAGCGGCCATCCAAGCCCGATCAGGGCGTCCATCGCCGTCCGCGCTCATATAAAGCCTGGACATCGGCTGTCCTCGCATTCCCAGTGCCGCCGCGTGCCGTCGCGTTATAATGCTGCAAACGCATTTGTATTGCATTTCGAGCGATGGGAGCGCAGATGCCCGACAGCTACAAGGAGCTCATCAAGAGCAATCCCGACGAGACCGAGATCAGAAGCTTCCTGGTGGACGGCGACCAGGTCTCCGTGACCCTGCGCATCCCCGACACCCTGCGCGACGCGGCGAAGGAGGAGGCGGCCCTGCGGGGCATGAGCTTCTCCGCCTTCGTGCGCACCTGCATGATCGAAGAGCTCGCGAAAAAGGGGGCATAGAGGCGTGAAGTCGCTAAGCAACGTCGGCGCGGAGCGCCTGGGAGACGCCCTCGGCGAATCCATCGACGACGGCGCGAAGTTGTCGATAATCAGCTCGTATTTCACCGTGTTCGCCTACGGGGAGCTCAAAGAGGAGCTCTCCAAGGTCGACGAGGTGCGCTTCCTGTTCAGCGAGCCCACCTTCATCAAGCGCATGGCCGACTCGAAGGAGCCGCGCGAGTTCGAGGTAGCCCGCCGCGCGCGCGAGGTCGGCGTCGGCGGCTCGGGGCTCGAGCTCACGCTGCGCAACAACCTAAACCAACGCGCGCTCGCCCGCGAATGCGCCGAGTGGATCCGCGAGAAGGGCGTCTTCAAGTCCGCCAAGACGTCCGGCGCCATTCAGCCGGGCGGCACCTACGTGGTGGAGAACCCATCCGGCGACGACCACGCCTTCATGGGCGCCGCCGCGAACTTCACGCAGGAGGGCCTCGGCTACGAGCGCCGTCCGGGAACCGTGACCTGCGTGAGCCATTTCGAGAACGCGACCGAGGCCGTCGGCCTCAAGATGATGTTCGAGTCGGTCTGGGACAACCCTGCCATGGTCGAGGAGGTCACCGCGCAGGTGGCCGCCCAGGTCGAGACGCTCTACCGCGAGAACCCGCCCGAGTTCATCTATTTCCTGACCCTGTACCACCTGTTCCGCGACTTCATGGAGGACGACGAGGACAACGGCATCCGCCCCGGCCTCAAGTTCGAGGAGTCCGTGGTCTGGAGCAAGCTCTACGACTTCCAGAAGGACGCCGTCGTGGGCGCCATCCGCAAGCTGGAGAAGTACAAGGGCTGCATCATCGCCGACTCGGTGGGCCTGGGCAAGACCTACGAGGCGCTCGCCGTCATGAAGTACTACCAGGAGCGCAACGACCGCATCCTCGTGCTGTGCCCGAAGCGCCTGCGGGACAACTGGACCCTGTGGACGCAGGACAACGACGACCGCAACCCGCTGGCCGACGACCGCTTCAGCTACACGGTGCTCAACCACACCGACCTGTCGCGCTACCACGGCATGAGCGGCGAGGTGGACCTCGAGCACCTGCGCTGGGGCCACTTCGACCTCCTCGTCATCGACGAGAGCCACAACTTCAGGAACAAGAGCACCGACGCGGACAAGACCGACCGCTACACGCGCCTCATCGAGGACGTCATCAAGTCGGGCCAGCGCACGAAGGTGCTCATGCTCTCTGCCACCCCGGTGAACAACCGCCTGCTCGACCTGCGAAACCAGATCGAGCTCATCACCGAGGGAGACGACGCGTACCTCGCCGATACCGATGGCATCCCGTCGATCACCCACGTGACGCGCGTCGCCCAGCAGAGGTTCAACGAGTGGAGCAAGCTCTCCGACTCCGAGCGCACGACCGAGAGCTTCGTGAACGCGGTGAACGCCGACTACTTCAAGCTGCTCGACGTGCTGACCATCGCGCGCAGCCGCAAGCACATCACGAAGTACTACGGCGCCGCGAGCGGTACCTTCCCGGCGCGCCGGCCGCCCCTGTCGTTTCAGACGCCCATTGACCTAGAAGGCGAGCTGCCGCCGATTGCCGTGCTCAACGACATGATCGCCCAGCTCACGTTCGCCCAGTACCAGGTGCTCTCCTACGTGCGCGCCGACCAGCGCCGCAAGTACGAGGACCGCTACGGGGACACGTGGGGCAAGGACTTCGAGAGCCAGGTCCACCGCACGACGGCGGTGGCCAACCTCATGCGCGTCAACGTCCTCAAGCGCATGGAGTCCTCCGTGAACAGCTTCCGCATCACGCTGCGACGAATCCTCGACGGCTGCGTCGACCTGCGCGCGAGGCTCGACGCCGACGCGTCGGGGGTCGCCTACGGCACCGAGGGCCTCGAGGACGGGTTCGACGACGACGATGCCGAGGAGTTCGAGGCCGGCGGCAAGGTGCGAGTCGACCTGCGAGACGTCGACGCCCTGCGCCTGGGCCAGGACCTCGACTTCGACATCCAGGTGCTCCGGGCCCTGCTAACCTATGCCGACGCGGTGACGCCCGAGCGCGACGCCAAGCTCGTGAAGCTGCGCGACTTCATCGCGGGCAAGGTCAGCGAGCCGTACAACCCCGGCAACCGCAAGGTGCTGGTGTTCAGCGCGTTCGCCGACACGACGGCGTACCTTTTCGAGCAGCTGGCGCCCTGGCTGAAGCGCGAGCTCGGAATCGAGTGCGCCGAGGTGGCGGGCAGCTCCAACCGGACCTACTCGCTGAAGCTTCCCAGGACCACCTTCGAGAACATCCTCGCGAGGTTCTCTCCCGTCTCAAAGGAGCTGCCGGAGAGCCAGCGGGAGCTCGGCGAGATCGACGTCGTCTTCGCGACGGACTGCATCTCCGAGGGCCAGAACCTGCAGGACTGCGACTGCCTGGTGAACTACGACATCCACTGGAACCCCGTGCGTATCATCCAGCGCTTCGGCCGCATCGACCGCCTGGGATCGAAGAACTCCCAGATCCAGCTGGTCAACTTCTGGCCGGACATCGCGCTCGACGAGTACATCCAGCTCGAGGGCCGCGTGAAGGGGCGCATGGCGCTGCTCGACGCGTCGGCAACCGGCGAGGAGAACGTGCTGGAGGCCAAGGGCAATGGAGAGATGAACGACCTCAAGTACCGTCGCCGGCAGCTCCAGCAGCTCAAGAGCGAGGTGCTCGACCTCGAGGACATCTCGGGCGGCATCTCGATCACGGATTTCGCCTTCGACGACTTCCGCGTGGAGCTCCAGCGCTACGCCAAGGAGCATCCCGGCGCGTTGGAGAACTCGCCGGCGGGACTGCACGCCGTGGCCCCCATCCCCGACGAGCTTCGCAGCGACGTGAAGCCAGGCGTGGTCTTCTGCCTCAAGCAGAACGACGAGGGCAACGATCCCAGGGACACGAACCCTGTCTTCCCGTACTACGTGGTGTACGTGTCGGCCGACGGCGAGGTCATGACGAAGCACACCCAGCCCAAGCCGGCGCTCGACATCATGCGCGCCGTCTGCTCTGGGCATCCCGAGCCCATCGCTAAGCTGTGCCGCGAGTTCAACCGCGAGACCCGCGACGGGACGAGGATGGACGCCTACACCGACCTGCTTGACGATGTCGTTGCGGCCATCACCGGAACGCAGCAGGACAAAGGCATCGAGAGCCTGTTCAGCCTGGGAGAGGTCGGCAGCGGCACCGTCATGGGCTTCAACGACTACTCGTTGGTATGTTTCGCGGTGCTGCGATGAGCGGCATCGACTGGAACGGAATCCTGCGCCTGCCCGAAGCGGCGCTCGCGGGATGCCGCCGCATTCCCAAGACGGTGCTCGTCAAGCAGGCCATGCTCACCAAGACCGAGCAGAAGAGGCTCGACAAGGTCGCGCGCCTCGAGCACTTCGCCACGGTCCAGAAGTCCACGACGCGCATCCCGCCGTACGAGGACGACGAGCGCAACGTGCAGAGCGTCGTCTTCCTCCGTTGCGAGATGACAGCCGGGACCATGGCGGTGGCCGAGGTGGCGGAGCTCGTGCACAAGTGCTTCCCGAACCCGACGGTGCTCCTGGTCGAGGCGGGCGGCTGCGCGTGCATATCGGTCGCCCTCACGCGGAGGAGCCAGGCCGAGCAGGGCGCGACGGTCGTCGACCGAGTCGAGTCGACGGGCGCGTTCGATCCTGGCCGTTCAGAATACGCGGACTTCCTAGGCGCGCTGGCATTCGGGCGGCTCTCGCAGGGCGACCTCTGGGAGTACCTGGTCGACCTGTCGCGCACCGTAGCGCTGTCCCGCGCGATTGGCGGCCTGGGGTTCTACCCCGTATGCCCCGCTCGAGACCGGGAAAAGCTGATCGCCCTCACGTCGCGCTACGATGAGATGGGAGCCTCCGTCAAGCGGCTGAAGGAGCAGCGGCGGTCGAAGGACATAACGCTCAACGAGTCCGCGAAGCTGAGGATGGAAATGAAGGAAGAGGAGCGACGCCTGAGGGCGGTCGCCGATGAGATAAAGGAGATCTGCAATGGCCGTTCTAGATGAGTATATTTTGCGAGCGGCGCGCCTTTTGAGTGATGCTGCAGATGAGGATGTTGATGCGCTCTGCCGTGAAATCATGCAGGTCTTCGACCTCGACTACACTAACCCCGAGGCTTTAAAATATATCAATTCCTCAAGCTCATTTCGCTACTCGAAAAGCGACCTAGGGATGATTCTCCAGAAGCTGCGCCTAAAGCGGGAAGACTCAGACGACAAAGCGTTCGGTGCCGCATTCTGCGCAACTATAACGCAGCATATCAGGAGACTGGAGCAAGCTCTTGAAGAGGGCGTGAAAGACGACGAGCTCAAAGCCGTATACGACTCAATCGACTACGTCTACGCAAACGCGAGGGGCTACGACTCCTACACGGACGGACTAGCCTCCTATTCCTATGGGTCTTCCAATCGCAATGATTTCAACGATGAACAGACGCAACTACGTATCGACAAACTGAAGCATTTCCGTGATGAGGAGCTCCGTAAGCTGAAAATCGCCGAAGCGCAGGGCGCTAGCGTCAGCCTCACGGCATCCGCCACGAGCAACGTACAGGTCACGTTAGAGGCAACCTTTGAACAGATTGACAAATTGCCAGAGACAACGCTTTCCGATGACGAGAAGACGCTGCTCAAAGGGATGATGGGCGATCTCAACACAAAAGATAAAAGCAAACGGGGCAGCAAGCTTGACAAACTCCTGAGCTGGCTTGCCGGCAAGGGCACCGACGTTTTTATTGCCGCCATGCCCTACATAGTTCAACTAATCAAATCTCAACTTTCCTAGGAGGAGACCTCATGGGCGAGATAGAAAAGATGACTCTTGAATCGGAGAGTCTTATTGACGACCGCCTGAATAAGCTCAAGGAGCTGATGCCCGAAGTGTTCTCCGAGAGCGGAATCGACTTCGACAAACTGCGGCTGGAGCTTGGCGACGAGGTAGACGAGGGCCTGGAGCGCTATGCGTTCACGTGGCCCGGCAAGGCCGATGCCATCCGCCAGTCGCAGATGTCCAGCACTGCTACTTTGCGTCCCCGTATCGAGAAAAGCCGCAGCCGCGATGGAGAGGATGGGTCCTTCGACTCGGACAACATTTATATCGAAGGCGACAATCTCGAGGTGCTGAAGCTCCTACAGCGCGGCTACCACGGCAAGGTCAAGATGATCTACATCGACCCACCCTACAACACGGGTCACGACTTTGTCTACAAGGACAATTTCGGCAACTCTGTCGATAACTATAAGGAGCAGGCGGGACTCGCCGGCCAGTCCAACGCCGACACAAGTGGCCGCTACCATAGCGACTGGTGCTCGATGATGTACCCTAGGTTGAGACTGGCTCGAGAGCTCCTAACCGACGATGGCGTCATTTTCATTTCGATTGACGATAACGAAGACCGCAATTTGCGCATCCTCTGTGACGAGGTGTTCGGAGAGGCAAATTTCGTTTCTCAGCTAATCTGGGAACGAGCTTACTCGCCCAAGAATGACGCCAAATACGTTTCAAATAGCCATGATTATGTTCTCGTATACGCCAAATCCATTGAGCGCTTTGTGATTGGACGCCTGCCGAGAACAGACGAGGCAAACGCCCGCTACAAGAATCCAGACAACGACCCTCGAGGCGTTTGGAAGCCAAGCGACCTCAGTGTAAAGACTTACAGCCCAGATTCCGACTATCCAATCACAACGCCCTCGGGGCGTGTTGTAGAGCCTCCAGCAGGACGCTGCTGGAGGCTCTCGCGAAACGCGTTTCGCGAGAGACTCCAGGATAACCGCATTTGGTTTGGCCCAAACGGCGACAGCGTCCCTTGCATCAAGCGTTTCCTAACAGAGCTCAAATATGATGGAATGGCTCCAACTTCAATCATGTTTTACAAAGAAGTGGGTCACAGCCAGGAAGGCGCCAAGGAGCTCGTATCTCTATTTGACGGAAAGGGCTATTTCGATGGACCGAAACCGACGAAACTACTTCAGCGCCTGATAACCCTTGCGAATCTGCTAATGTGCGATAAAGAAGTAATAGAAGTGTAAAAAATTTTGCCGTTCCTATCCGGCACTTAGGGCTGTGTCGGATAGGTCAGGCGTTAGGCTTCCGGCAAGTCTATCTTGCCGACAAAGCTGTAATAAATCTCAATGTCCTGCCTGCGGGTGCCGTTCTCGTCATAGCTGCACTCATGCACGACGATTTTCTCAATCATTTCCCGCAAGAGGGTGGGGGTCAATTCTTCAAAAGCAAGGTGCTTTCTCACAATCCCCATGAATTTCTCGGCGTTGACGGTGGCGGCCTGCGACTTGGAAAGTTCCTCCTGCAAAGCGGCAGCCCGGTCTTTCAGTTCCCGCTGCTCCTGCTCATAGTCCGCCGACAGCTCCATGAAACGCTCGTCGCTGATTTTGCCGCTTACATTGTCCTCATACAGCCGCTTGATAATGCGGTTCACTTCGGCAATGCGTGTCTGGGCCTGTTCAAGCTGCTTCGTGGCTGCGGCGGTCTTTCTCTTGCCGCCGATTTCGTTCTGCTGGATGAGCAGCTTTACAAAGCGGCTCTCATGCCTGGCGGCGTATTCCGTCACTTGCCGGAGATTGGAAAGCACGTCCGCCGTCAAAAGGTCGGTGCGGATAAAGTGTGCCGTACAGTCACGGGTACGCTTCTTGTAGCTGCCGCAGATATAACAGTCCTGCTTGCGGTTCTATTCGTCTGTTCCTGGTTCAAAATAGTTTCTCCTCTCTGATACTGATTTTATGGTTGATTTTCGTTGTTAGCCGTACACTTGCGGCACAAATGAGGTTTTCGCAGTTAACAGGACGGGCGCGCAAGCGCCCGTCCTGCGTTTTCCCGGGCCGATACGGCTTGGATTGCGGTAAAACGAGATGTTCGGCTGAGTTCGGGGCATGGCTCCGCCGGCCCGCCCGGGTCGGGTTTCGGACTTATCCGGACGGGCTGGAGGGCCCTGCCTATTCGGTTTCGCTGCCGGCCGCTACGGTGCCAGCGGCCCCTCGCCGCGCTCGCGGCGTGCGGCCTCGATGGCCCCGACGGACATGTCGAGCTCGCCGTAGGGCACCTTCTCGACCCCCAGCGCGTCGAGAAGCGCGCGGCCGTCGTCGCCGAGCGCCGCCAGCAGCATGTCGATGGCGCACATGCCGCCCAAAGACGGCCTGGGCTCGGAGTTCAGGTGCGACATCAGCACGGCGCAGTCCCTGCCGGCGAGCCCGTCGAAGCTTATTCCGCGCCCCTTGGGCAGTATCTTGCGCAGCTCGACGTGGTTGCGCTCGCAGCCGCCCTTCTGCTGGGACTGGCGCGCGTCGCAGTAGTAGACCGAGCACCGCCTGGCGGACGGGTCGAGCGCGGAGCGCTCGATTCCCGCGCAGTCGGCGAACTCGGCGCCGTTGTCGGTCAGGAGCAGGGAGAACAGCCTTCGGAACGCTTTCGGCGCCGCCTTCTCCAGCATGTCGAGCGCCGATCCCGTCGACGCCGCCGTCTTGTCGGGCATGGGCAGCGCGATCTGGAACTTGAACGCCCTCAGGTACAATGTGAGCAGGCACCGGCGGTCGGACTTCAGGCCGAGCACCGTGTCCATCTCGCAGGCGGCGGCGCGCTCTTCCCCCGGCAACTCCATGAACGCGGCGAACGAGCGGGCCGCGCCGTGCGACGTCTGCCTTGACGGCTCGGCGTGCGAGCGCGGCTTGTAGCCGCACCTGCGCCGCAGCTCGAGGCTGCTCATCCCCGCGTAGCCGCGCCCTATCCACCTGTATATGGTCGACGCCGACGCCCCGATCTCGGCCGCCCTGGCCAGCGCTATCTGCTCGGGCGACAGCCCCCGCGCGACGTCGGACCTGATCAGCTCCATGGCGCGCTCGAATTCCGCCTCGCCCCGGTCGACGCCCATCCTGGATTCGCGCAGCTCGGCGTCGGCGAGCGCCTGCGCCCTGGCGGCCGAGTACTCGCACCTCCACCTTCTCGAGCAGTGGTACCTGCGGAACCTGCACCCGTTGCAGCAATGCGGCCACGACAGCAGCTTCGGGCAGGCGTCGTCGGGGGCCTCCGCGGCGCGGCCGCCCTTGTTCGGACCGCGGCACACCGTGCGGTTGCGCGCCACCTCGTCGGCGACCGTCGACGGCGACCGGCGCAGCTCCCGGGCGATCTGCCTGCACGACTTGCGCTTGTCCAGGCCCCTCTCGATCGCCGCGCGCTCCGACCTGTCGAGCCTGCGGTACGGCTTGGATGCGTTTTTCCTCATGCTCTCTCCTTTCTCTCGGGAGGGCCCTCGGCCCTCGCCTCCGGAAAGGAATTCTCGAACTCAGCCGGACGCGTCCGGCTGAGTTCGAGAGCAAAACCAAAGCGTTCGGATGAACTTGCAAATCAACTCAATGAAAATGAGAATCAAGGGGAACCTGTAAAGCAGTCAATTTTAGGCAGGTTTTATTGACATGCCTAAAAACTACTGTATAATGCAGATATGGGCAGAATCCGGAAAATCGGCTCTGCCCATTGTAACTATTCACAAATCTTATATCAGTTTTTAACGTTTACACAAAACTTGAAACGGTCTCTAAAATTTTGTATAATAGGAATTGAAGTTAAATTAGATGCTAAAAATTTGTAATTAAGAAGGAGGGATTCGTCATGTTGGTATTCCAAATGCGTAATGTAGATAAAACATCTACTGTTTTGAAACAGACTAAAAACAGTGATTACGCAGATAAATAAATACGTTAGATTAATTCCTACCAGTGACTAATCTTATGACTTTTTAAACAGATAACTAAAATTACAAACAAATCGTTTAACTTCTGTATTTATTTACTGATGTAATCACTTCAGGAGTGATTACATGAACAAAAATATAAAATATTCTCAAAACTTTTTAACGAGTGAAAAAGTACTCAACCAAATAATAAAACAATTGAATTTAAAAGAAACCGATACCGTTTACGAAATTGGAACAGGTAAAGGGCATTTAACGACGAAACTGGCTAAAATAAGTAAACAGGTAACGTCTATTGAATTAGACAGTCATCTATTCAACTTATCGTCAGAAAAATTAAAACTGAATACTCGTGTCACTTTAATTCACCAAGATATTCTACAGTTTCAATTCCCTAACAAACAGAGGTATAAAATTGTTGGGAATATTCCTTACAATTTAAGCACACAAATTATTAAAAAAGTGGTTTTTGAAAGCCGTGCGTCTGACATCTATCTGATTGTTGAAGAAGGATTCTACAAGCGTACCTTGGATATTCACCGAACACTAGGGTTGCTCTTGCACACTCAAGTCTCGATTCAGCAATTGCTTAAGCTGCCAGCGGAATGCTTTCATCCTAAACCAAAAGTAAACAGTGTCTTAATAAAACTTACCCGCCATACCACAGATGTTCCAGATAAATATTGGAAGCTATATACGTACTTTGTTTCAAAATGGGTCAATCGAGAATATCGTCAACTGTTTACTAAAAATCAATTTCATCAAGCAATGAAACACGCCAAAGTAAACAATTTAAGTACCATTACTTATGAGCAAGTATTGTCTATTTTTAATAGTTATCTATTATTTAACGGGAGGAAATAATTCTATGAGTCGCTTTTGTAAATTTGGAAAGTTACACGTTACTAAAGGGAATGGAGATAAATTATTAGATATAACAGCGACAACTAACCTAACGGAGGCTCAACCGTAAAATGAGAAGAACCCCCAGTAGTGGCTGCTATGAACTGCGCCCCAATTCTTGGACGGGCTAATAAGCGGCC
>NZ_QRUF01000025.1:232-23561 GCF_003458415.1 Collinsella sp. AF25-2LB | reverse complement strand
CACCGCCGGCACCACCGGCCAGGCCCGCGCCGTCGAGGCCCTGAGGGTCAGGCTGTCCGCGGACCTGTCGGCCCGCTACACCGTCTGGTACCGCGTCCACTCCGCCGAGTTCGGGTGGCTCGGCTGGGCGTGCGACGGCGCCGACGCCGGCTCGGCTGGCTACGGCCGCGCCGTCCAGGCCGTCCAGGTCGCGGTCCTGCCCAAGGGCGACCCCGCCCCGGGCGACACTACCTCTCCCTTCAAGAGCCGTAGCGATGATCCCGCCTCGATTTCAGTTCGCTCGCATACTTCGAATATTGGCTGGATGTCGCCCGTTGGAAGCGGATCTGTTGCGGGGACAACTGGTAGGGGCCTTCCCATGGAGGCTCTTGAAGCCCAGCTCGGCTGGTATGGCCACTCGGGTTCTATTGAGCTTCGTGGTCATGTCTCGAATGTTGGCTGGCAGCAGTGGTCTAAAGGGCACTGCGGTACGACTGGAAAGTCTCAGCGCCTCGAGGCCGTCCAGATTCGCTTGACCGGCGAGGCGGTCGATAAATATGACATTTGGTATTGTGCTCATGTGTCAGGCATAGGCTGGCTCGATTGGGCCTGTAATGGTGCTGCTGCTGGTTCTGCCGGTAAGGGCAGGGCTATCGAAGCGGTCAAAGTGGTCCTCGTGGAGAAAGGCGGAGCGGCGCCCGGCTCTTCGGCCAAGGTCTTTATTGGCGATCCAGATGCTGTTACGGTTTCCGGATTGGCCGTTTCTGGGGAGAGCCTTGGCGCCTCTTCTGGTCAAAAGGCCACGATCGGAGGCAAGGGCGCCAAACTGCTGAACTCTATTGCCCTGAGCGTTGCCGGTCAAACTGATAACGGGTCAATTTCTTATTCCGTTATGGATGGGTATTCAGGCTGGGGCGCTTCGTCAACGGATGGCGGCGCTGCCAAAGCGGTATCAGGAGCTCCTGTTAAGGCGATTAAGTTGTCGCTGAGCGGCCAGCTCGCTTCTAATTATGACATCTGGTATCGTGTATGCGATTCCGGTAATGGCTGGACGGGCTGGGCGTCAAATGGTCAGGCATGTGGCGTTTCTGGTGGTTCTTCCGGTTTGTGCGGCATCGATGTTGCACTTGTAAATAAAGGTCAGTCTTCGCCTGGCTCCTCTGCCAATGCGTTTATCGAAACGCCTGGAATCGGTCTTGTTTCTCAGGCGCACGTTGCTTCTGCGGGCTGGTTGACTCCCGTTGACAATGGCGAGATTGCGGGTCAGACGGGTATGTCTCGTTCCCTGCAGGCGCTGTATGTTGCGACGCAAGGCATCGATGCCTCCGTCGAAATGTCGGCACATGTTGCGAATATCGGCTGGCAGTCATACGTTTCGGGTGTCGACTATGCTGGCACTGTTGGCAGGGGTCTCGCAATTCAGGCGGTCAAATTAAGGCTGGCCGGGAACGACGCTTCAAAATACGATATTTACTACCGTATTCATGCGGCGGATTATGGCTGGCTTGGCTGGGCTAAAAATGACGCTGCAGCCGGCACCGTTGGACTGTCTAAGCAGGCCGAGGCAATTCAAATTAAGTTGGTTGCCAAGGGCTCGTCTGATGCTCCCGTCCAAGACCATGATGCGTTGATCCAACTTCCCGAGCTATCCGCTAAGGCAAATTGCTCCGGTCTTGGCTGGAAAGCGGCCGTTGGCAGCGGCGAGATCGCTGGTACCGTTGGACAGAGCCGCGCCATGGAAGCCATGCAGCTGTCGCTCTCCGATAGTTCCATGAGCGGCGGTATTTCGTATTCCGCTCATGTATCTAATATCGGTTGGCAATCTGCTGTTTCAGATGGGGCTACATCGGGAACCGTTGGCCAAGGACAGCAAATCCAGGCCGTCAAGATTAACTTGACTGGCGAGGTTTCTAATTACTTTGATGTCTGGTATCGCGTTCATGTGTCAAATTATGGTTGGCTTGGCTGGACCAAAAATGGATCACCGGCGGGTACCACGAAGCTTGGCATTCCTGTTCAGGCCCTACAGGTAAAGATTGTCCCCAAGGGCGCTTCCGCACCGGGCTCTACGTCTGATTCGTATTTTGAGACCTATCGATATATGGGATATCAGACCCCCGGCTCTTATCCAAAGGTTAATTGCAACAGCGTGCAGCTTCCTTCGTATTGCACCGGATACTTTACGTACGTCACGCCTTCCCGTATTCCTTATAACGCTTCGCGCCAGGACTGCATTAATGCATTTATCCAGCGTGCTCGTGAATATATTGGAACTCGTTATATCGAGCCTTGGTCTTCTTGGCCGGGGGATGCGGTTGATTGTTCAGGCTTGGTACTGCAATGTCTGTATGCGACTGGCATGGATATGGGTTGGTATAATCCCTATAACCATCGTTGGTTGCCCGAGCAAACCTATAACTCCATGAATTGGTATCGCAACAACACATTTATGCCGGTTAGCACCTCTGCCATGCAGAGGGGAGATGTGGTCTACTACCAGGGTCATATTGGAATCTATATCGGAAACGGTCGAATTATCGATTCGTGGCCGGGAATTGGAGTCACCGAGCGCTCGGTCTATGCTCCTGGTCGTGTAATCGGCGCCGCAAGGCCTTTTGCATAGAGCCATTTGAGGCGTTCCGTAACGGGAGCGCCTCTTTTTTGTCTGAATGCTACTGTTGCGTCTTAAGCCTTAAATGCTTGTTTAGAAGTGCGGTAATATAACTTGGTGTCTTCGAAAGTAGTCAATATCTCGGGGGATATGATATGAATCGTCTCAAAGCGTCTGCGGCTTTGATTTGCACGCTTTTAATAGCTTGGTCGCAAATCATTCAGCCTTACTGTGCATACGCGTTGTCTGCCCAATCCGTCGCTTCTTCACAGTCGGTGCAGCAATCATCGAATGACTGCGGATTTCAAGGTGAAAGCTTTCAGGATGGGCAGGGCGACGCCTCGGGTTCTCAGGGTGTAGCCGAGTGGTATGGTGACGATGCGGACGCTGCTCGTTCGGATGGGGACTCAGGCTCAGTTTCTGATGACCAGTCTGGAATCGGGACAGATGGGTCGGACGTTGACGATTCTGCTGGCGAGGCCTCGGCGGGTGATTCCATACAGGCGGATTCTCCTGAAGCTGACTCTTTGGAGCCGAATTCCTGGCGTTATGAGAACGGCTTGCTTATTGATGCTGTCTCCGATGGCATCGATGCACAGTCTTTGGCTGACGAAGCTTTGCCCAATGGTGCCGTTGCGCGTGGTATCGATGTCAGCAACTTTCAGGGGACGATTGACTGGAATCAGGTTAAAGCCGCTGGAATAGAATTTGCTATTCTCAAGGTCGGCCCTGTTTACGGCAAACCCGATTCAACGTTTGAACGAAACGCTACCGAATGCGAACGTCTCGGGATTCCTTACGGTGTCTACTACTACTCCTATGCTCGTTCTGTAGCGGATGCAAATAAAGAAGCCGATCGAACGCTTGCTTGGCTCGGTGGCCATCATCCGTCGCTTCCCGTTTATTACGATCTTGAGGATAACTATATCTTGCAGGATCCGAATTTCAGCAAAGATAAGCTCGCTCGGATTGCACAGACTTTTTGTAACCGTATGGAGGCCGTTGGCTTTAAGTCGGGTATCTATGCGAACCTTAACTGGCTCAACAACTACTTGGATAGTCCGTCTCTGAGCGGTTATGACCATTGGGTTGCTCAATATAATTGGTGTTGCGATTATGCTGGCAGCTACAGTTTCTGGCAGTATTCAAGCAGCGGCAATGTCCCGGGCGTTAACGGGCGCTGTGACATGAACTACTGCTTCAACGGTTCTCTTCTGAACGTAGATGACAGCAAGATGCATATTCAGTATGAGGCGCATGTCTCGAATATAGGCTGGATGAGCAGTAAGCGCGACGGATCTACTGCGGGTACAACAGGGCAGTCTAAAGCCGTGGAAGATCTTAAGGTCAGCATCCTGAATCCCGTTGAAGATGGCTCTGTGCAAATTAACGCTAATGTAAGTGGCATCGGCTGGCAGGGCTGGGACACCCCCTCGGCCTCCGAGGGCGGCACCACCGGCCAGGGACGCGCCGTCGAGGCCGTGCGCCTGAGGCTCACGGGCTCCCTCGCGAAGGACTACGACGTCTACTACCGCGTCCACGCCTCCAACATCGGCTGGATGGCCTGGGCCAAGGACGGCGAGGAGGCCGGCACCACGGGCTTCGGCAGGAGCGTCGAGGCCGTCCAGGTCAGGCTCGTCAAGAAGGGCGACGCCGCCCCCTCGTCCGACGGCGCCAACGTCGACTACGCCTTCAAGAAGAAGCCCATGTCCCTGACCTATCGGGCCCACGTCTCCAACGTGGGCTGGCAGGGCGCCGTCTCGGACGGCGCGACCGCCGGCACCACCGGCCGCGGTCTCGCCCTCGAGGACCTCAGGGTCTCGCTCGACAGCTCCGACTACTCGGACGGGTCGGCCGTTCAGGTCGACGCCCACGTCTCGGGCATCGGCTGGCAGGGCTGGGACACCCCCTCGGCCTCCGAGGGCGGCACCACCGGCCAGGGACGCGCCGTCGAGGCCGTGCGCCTGAGGCTCACGGGCTCCCTCGCGAAGGACTACGACGTCTACTACCGCGTCCACGCCTCCAACATCGGCTGGATGGCCTGGGCCAAGGACGGCGAGGAGGCCGGCACCACCGGAATGTCTTGTTCCCTTGAGGCGGTTCAGATTAAGCTTGTTAAGAAAGGTGCGTCCCATCCTGATACGACGGGCTATTCCCATCTTGAAATACCAACAGTGACGTATTCATCCCAGTCGAACGGCACTTGGCAGAATATTGTTTCTGCCGGAGAGGTGTCCGGTACAACCGGCAAGGGAATTCCCATTACCGGGTTCTCGGCTAAGACCACTTCATTCGTTGCCGGTGGAATTAATTATCAGCTGCATCTATCAAATGTAGGCTGGACTTCTGACAAGTCAAACGGGGATCAGCTGTCGTCTGATACTGAATCCAATTCGGTCGAGGCAATAAAAGTCTCCCTATCGGGCGACTTGGCAACTTATTTCGATATTTGGTATAGGGTCCATGTCGATAACGTCGGCTGGCTCGGTTGGACAAAAAATGGTGCCGTCGCCGGCAGCACCGGCTATGGGACGCATGCTCAGGCCGTTCAGGTAAGAATTACGAGAAAGGGCGCTGCGGCTCCGGGGAGCACTATCTCCCCGATGCTTCTTGGCGAACCCTATGCTCTCGCTAATCCAATGCAGAAGAAGATTGTAAATCTGTCGAGGCAGGTTCCCTCTCCTGGTCCTGGGTTGTGCTCAGAATGGATTGCTCAGGTCTATGAGCGGGCTGGATTCAGGAATGTCCGTACGGACGCCTGTGACTACTATTGGGATTTCTGCAAATATACTGATTATTCGCAGCTGAAGGTCGGAATGGTCATTGCTGTTCCCTCGCATATGCATACGTATATGGGTCGTATATACGGTCACGTTTGTATCTATATTGGCAACAACCAGGTTATGGATAATGTTGGTCACATAAGGACTCTGGATATGAGTTATTGGCTGGATTACTATTCCACTACGTATAAGCCAAAATGGGGTTGGTACGACAACATCCCGCTTGCATAGCGAGGGCGTAAGATACTCTGGCTGAGTTTAGCCTGGTTCTTTGATTTAGAACGAACGGTTCGCTTTTGCTGCGTTCCGTTCGTTTCTTTTTATTCGCCATTCGCGTTTTACGTATTTGATTAACTGATGAATCCGTTAACAATAAATCAAAGGTCGGCTAAACGATGGGGAGCCGAAATGAAAAATTTGCTTGTTAACGTCGTGATTACTGGTTTGGTAACATCCGTTTAGGAGGGCCGAACGAGGATTGATAGAAAGAAGCTGGCCGTCGGCAAAAGCGTCGACGGCCCGCTTTGTCATTACTTGGACGATGAATCGTTACTTGCTCTCGAGTCTCATCTCAACAGCCTCAATGGGAAGACCGCGACCGGTGGTGCCAGCAGCGACGCCGTTTTTAACCCAGGGCATCCAGCCAATGTTGGAAACGTGCGCGCGATACAAAATGTCGTAGTGGTCTGCAAGATCGCCGGTGAGCTTTACTTCCAGCGCTTCCATATGGCGTGATTTACCCGTCGTGCCCGTGGTGCGCCCGTTTGAGGTCCACGTGTCCTCCCATCCCTGGTTGGCTACGTGGGAACGGTAGGTAATGCCACCGTTGAAGGGGGCTCCAGAAACGGAAAGCCTCAACGCTTCAACGCCCAGGGCCAGCCCCGTGGTGCCAGCATATGTAGTGCCGTGAACGGCTGCCTGCCAGCCAATGCTAGAGACGTGCGCGGTTACGTTGGGCAGACCGATGACGGATGCGCGCGCAGTGCTTCCTGGCGCGGTATTACCCTTCTCAACAAGCTTGACCTCGATAGCCTCCACGCGCCTGCCAAAGCCCGTGATGCCCGCGATCTCGCCGTTCTTGGCCCAGCCAAGCCATCCTTCGTCCTGTACGTGGGCTCGATAGTAGATGTCGTAGTGCTCGGCGAGCTCGTTGGTAAGCCTTATTTGGATAGCTTCGATTTGGCGCGATTCACCAACAGTGCCCGCGACCTTACCTTCGTTCTTCCAGCCTTGCCAGCCAAGGTTTGCGCAATGGGCTTGGTATTGCACCGTGCCGGAGTAGGGGAGGGCCGCCATGTCGACCTTGAACGCCTCGAGTGCCTTGGACTTTCCCGTAGTGCCAGCGGTCTTGCCCTCCTTGACCGAGGAGATCCAACCCGTGCCAGAAACGTGGGCAGAGGTCATAAGGGTCGAACCGTTGGTCTTTGTGCGAACCAGCCTGTACGTTCCATCGGCAAGCTTCTTGTAGTACGTGAGCGCGGACGTGTTGCCAGAGAAAACGGCAATGTCGTAATCGGCGGACTTCAGAATCTTATCGGAGAATTCAACGAGGTAGCACGTGCCGCCCTTGGGGCAGAGGGCTTGGATAACTGTATCTGAAGAAGATGAGATGGGCGAGGCGAACCAATCCATAATGCTGTAGTCGACCGTGCTCGACGAACTGAGGGCCGCGGCTTTCGTCATGTTGAACACGCCGCATCCCGCGTCACCCGTTGCCGAGTTGTATGTGCTCGATCCATAACCGGACAGCGCAACTTCGGGGTTGAAGAACAAGATCAGCTCTGCCGCCACCGAAGAGTCGATATCGGTAATTCCCAGGGAGCTCAACTGCTCTTGCTTGGAGGGCCACAGCCCGGTAGGCGTGTTGGGGTGTCCCTTGTAGTAGTAGGCGTACTCGTCCCCGTAATAGGTCATAGTGAGCTTGGCGTAGTCTTCGAACGACTGCTCCAGGTTGACGTAGGTGCCCAAGAGAACCATGGGCTTTTTGCCCTCGGCCTCGGCGGCGGTGAAGTAGCCGTCGTTGAAATTGTAGAGCGCCTTGAACGCCGCGACCGTTGCGTCGCCGCGTTGCTGGAGCGCGGTGAGCATACTCGCCACGTTCTTCTTCTTTACGGCCGGGTCGGTGGCAATGGTGTTGGCAAACGTGTTGCCGTCAGCGCTCTGGAACAGGTTCGTGCGTGTCATCCACCATTCCGTGTTCGGCTCGCATTTCAGTACTGCGTACATGGAGTCCCAATGGGCGTGCCATCCGTAGTCCGAGCTTGCCTGTCCGTTCTTGCAGGCGTACTCCTTGGCCGCCAGCCAACTCTGCTCAAGCTGGGCTTCCTTGGTGGCAGGATCCACACCTTCAGCGTTGAACGCTTCGTTCATGAAGTTGTAGGTCGCCGTTCCGTCAGAAAGAAGGTAAATCTTGTAGCTGCCCTGGGGAATCTGGTTGGCGTAGATGATCGAATGGATAAGCGAACAGGTAATGTCATTGATGAACAGGTTGAACTTCGAGTCGGGCTTCAGGCGCTTGAGCTCCTTTATGTAGCTTGCAAAAGCGGTGTAGTCGCTGGAGCCCTTAATGGCCTTCTTGGTCATAAAGGGCATGGCGTACATGCCGTCGGGCAGTGCATCCCAGTTGAACGCCGACGGGCGGTCTAGCATGACAATGGAGGGCACCGCGGTGCCCGTGGCGGAGGTGGTGTAGTCCCAGTAAGAGATTGAGTAGAGGACTACCGGGAAGGATGCAGAGAGGGGTGCAAGGTTGTACTCGCTCGCCGTCACGCCGAATTCGCGGGTGTCGGTGCCGACAACGCGACCGTCCTTGAGGTACTCAATGGTCGCGGTGAACGGTCCGTAGGTTTCAACATTGAGCGCCATGCCGTTCGCGTCGATAGTTGCCAGCGAAGTGGTGTCGGACACCTTGCGGGTCACGGTGTCGCCGTACGACATGGTTGCGGTTACGCGCATGTCCGTGGCGACGCCGTCGGTGAGTAGAAGGTTGAGCGAGTCGGGACGTACGCGGACGACGGTGGACTCTCCCTCTTGCGTAATGGAGGTCTGGTAGTACGAGGGGATGTAGGCATCTTTGTCAGATGAGGGCGCTTTATCGCCGTGTTTCACCAAGAGGATCTCGACGGCCTCGGCGCGGTAGTCCCAACCGGTTGTGCCGGCCACCTCGCCGTTCTTGGCCCAGCCAAGCCACCCGAAGTTCTGGGCATGAATGCGGTAGTAAACGTCGTGGCTGCTGGCAATGTTGCCCATGAGCTCGATTTGGATTGCCTGCATGGAGTACGACATGCCCGTGGTACCCGCCACGGCGCCGTCTGCCACCCAGTCCTGCCAACCCACGTTGGTGCAATGCGCGCTGTAACGAATGCCGCCATCTGCGTTGGCAAGAGAGATCTTGAGGGCTTCGATGGCGCTCGCTTTGCCCGTTGTTCCGACCGTCGCACCATCTTTGCTGAGCATGGTGTCCCAGCCTTGGTCGCTTGCGTGTGCGGCGTATTGAACGGAAGGGGTAGATGCTGCTAGTGCTTCGGTAGCTGAGTCCAGTGTTTGGGCTTCAGTTGTCGTGGAAGCGTCCTCTGCCGGGGGGATCGGGGTTTTATTCGTTTCACCGACTGAGGTGCCGGCGGCTTCGGATGACTTATCGATGGTTCCGGTTGTAGGTTCAGCTTCAGTAGATTGTGCAGTGCCGGTGCCAGACTCGTCATCTCCTGCCGAATCAGCCACCTGTTCTTGGATGGTGGCAGCTTCAGTTGTTGCTTGCTTATCTTCAGCGTGGACAGCGCTTGGCGTTAACGAGAGTGCCAAGAACAATGAGCAAAAAAGAGCGATGAGCGATCTTGTTCGACGCAGGTCCATATTGGCTCCTTCCCACGGGTGCAATACAACACTAAATGCTAGCAGCATTTAGGTGTGTTTCGAGCGAAGCGCCTGAGTGGCTGCCGGAGCGGCGTCTGGCACGTTGGGAGGGATGGTCTATGAGGCCTATTTACTCGCGGCAATCCGAGCGGTTCCCGCAATTGCTGCGGGAGCGCACGCAGTAATAATGGCCACGTTGATGCCGTTCATATCGAAGCCAGTAATAAGATGGTCCGCCGTAAGAACAATGACGGCAAACGCAAGGGCGTTGATGATGATCTGGGTGAGTCCGTCGCGCATGATGAGTAGGGAGTCATTTACGTAGAGCAGGATGGCGATTGACGTTGTGGCTCCAAGAACATATGGGAATATCCACAGGTAGGGCTCGATCTTGTTTCCGTAAACGAGTTCAAGCAGGGGGCCACCAACGAAAGAGAATCCGATTGTAACTATTGCCATGCATGCAAAGAGCAAGCCGAGTACCTTGAAGAAGCTCTTCTTGAAAGCTGTTGCGCCCCCATTTTGCAAAGAGTGTGCTAGGGTGCCAATAAGCGGACTGTAGAGATACGTCGCGCCTGCCTGTATAAGAACTGCGGGAGTCGCGATGCTGGCGTAAATTCCTAGGAGTTCTTGTCCAGCAAGAACGCCGTAGCGTTGACGGATAATGGAAACGATAGACGTTGCTAAGAAATTGGCGATTGTCGGCATAAGACATGCTTTTCCAAGTTCGACAAGATGTCCGTGAGCGAAGCTGGGCTTGATATCCCCAAATCGTCTTGCATGGGGGAGATCGTAGAAGAGGGTCACGAACATGCAGCAAAACGCCATACCGATGATCGCGGCGGGCAGCGAGTTGATCGTTGCAAGTGGGGCGACGAAACCGACGAGGGATAGCGCTCCGCGCATGAACTGGGATTTGCCAATGTAGTCCATGCGCTGCCCCTTTTGGTCGACTCCGTAGAGCACGTCGACAAAGGTCTCATCGATTTTAAAAACGAGGAATACAAAAGTGGCGACCAGGAAGGAAGCGTTGTCGCTGATTGCGGCGACGTAGATGCAGCTCATGATCAAGCTAAATAAGATCGATACGAAGCGAAAACCAATATAGTCTTTTGCGGAATGCTCGCAGGAAATGTCGGAAACCTGGTAGGTCCTCATTTTATATAGGCTGACGGAGGCAAACATGTTGCCAACGGACATGGCAAATGCAAGCGCTCCGGAATTGTTGTAGTCGGTCGACAGAACAACGACCAGGACGGTTGTAAGCCACTGGCATCCAAGGTAAAAAATGCAACCAGCGGCGTTCCAGAGCGTGTTCCTTTTCGTGCTCAAGGGTGCGGGGGCGTTGGACATGCAGCTCCCTTCTCGTGCGAAGCGTTCGTTCGAAAGACCTTAGTAATTTTAGTGCCCTTTTCAACGAGTGCAAAGGTGAACGTATAATGAACAGGCATGCCTATACGATTAAATGGGAGCGATTCATGACATTTGGTCCCTCTGACCATACCTTTGCGCTCTGCGCGTTCAAAGAGAGCCCCTTTCTTGAAGAGTGCCTTCAATCCTTGCTTGCGCAGACTGTAAAGACCAACGTGTTGATTGCCACTTCGACTCCGTGCGATGCAACGCGTGAGCTTGCTAAGCGATACTCCGTTAAGTTGTACGTTCGGGACGGAAATCCTGGGATCGCTGATGATTGGAATTACGCAGTAACTTGCGCTGACACTTCTCTTGTCACCGTTGCGCACCAGGACGATACCTATGAGCCTGAGTACGCGGCTCATCTTCTAACTGCTGCGAATAAGATGGACAATCTGCTCATCTTCTTTACCAACTATGGTGAGTTGAGGAATGGTGCCAAGGTTGACGATAACCAGCTACTTCGAATCAAACGCCTGATGCTTACTCCCGTTAGGGACGGAAGATTTGCTACCTCCAGATGGATGCGTAGGAGAATTCTGTCTTGTGGATCTGCAATTTGTTGCCCGTCCGTAACGTTGAATATGAGCAAGTTGCCTATGCCTCCGTTTATTGCAGAATTCCGCTCGAATCTCGATTGGGCGGCATGGGAGCGCTTTTCAAAGCTGCCTGGTGCTTTTTACTATGATTCCAAGGTGTTGATGCACCACCGTATTCATCAAGAATCTGAGACATCTGCCTTAATTAAGGATGACACGCGAGAAAAGGAGGACCTCGCTATGCTCGAGCGGTTTTGGCCTTCTTTTATTGCGAGGCTGTTGTTTAAAATCTATCGCCGAGGACAGGAGAGCAACCAATTGTAGCGGCGAGTTCTTGTTGAGTTGTCTATGAGAGATTGGCGGATGTTGAATAGTAAAAAAGTGTTGGTAATTGTGCCAGCGTATAACGAGGAAGAATCTCTAGAGAGAACAGTTGACGAGCTTGTTTCTGTTGTGCCCGATATCGATTATCTCGTGGTAAACGACGGTTCCAAGGATGCAACTGAGCAAATCTGTCTCGACCGTGGCTACAATCATGTCACTCTTCCGGTCAATTCTGGTCTTACAGTTGGATTCCAGACGGGGATGAAGTACGCGCTGCGCAATGGGTATGACTATGCCTTGCAGTTTGATGCAGACGGCCAACATTGCCCGGAGTATATGTCCAAGATGCTCGACCTTGCGATCGCCGAGGACGCCGACATTGTTATCGGCTCGCGCTTTGTAAACAAGTGCAAAGAGGTTTCTGCACGCATGCTCGGCTCGCGCATCATTACGGTTGCGATCAAGCTCACTACCGGCAAGCGTGTCGCAGATCCGACTTCTGGCATGCGCATGTTTAACAGGAAGATGATTGAGCGTTTTGCAAACGACGACTCTTTGAACCCAGAGCCCGAGTCTATTTCGTACCTGATTAAGAAGGGTGCTAAGGTTCGTGAAGTTCAGGTTGAGATGCGTGAGAGGCAGGCAGGGGAGAGCTATTTGAACATCCCTAAATCGATTGCCTATATGGCTCGCGCTTGCATCTCCATTCTCTTCGTTCAGTGGTTTAGGTGATTGAACAGTGTCTATTGTGCTTAGGGCCGTCCTCCTGCTCGGTGCGCTTTTGGTTTTGTATTTTGTCATCAGGAAGCTGAGAAAAGCGCAGATTGAGGTGCTGGATTCTGTGTTCTGGCTTTTCTTCGCCTTCAGTTTCGTTGTGCTGGCCGCTTTCCCTCAAGTTGCCTTTTGGCTGTCTTCACTTTTGGGATTTGAGAGCCCGGCAAACTTCGTGTTCCTCTACGTGATTGTATTGCTCCTGTATCGAGAGTTCAGTAACACGGTGAGCATCTCGAAGCTGCGTCGGAGGATTAACCAGCTTGTTGAGGAGCAGGCGCTTCGTTAAATTTGTCATATCAATTATTCGTTCGCCCCTTGAAAGGAGAGACCGTGTCTCTTCCTCGCATTGTTGCGATTGTGTTCTTCGTCTGCGTGATCCGTCTCGTATCCAAGGGCAAGTTGTCCTTACGCTATTCCTTTTTCTGGCTGTCTTTGTCGGTGGTAATCCTCATCGCTGCGATTTCCTCCGGTTTCATTGGTGCAATTGGCGATTTGTTCGGTTCCGTGTTGACCACGAATTTTGTGTTCTTCCTTGGCCTGTTTCTTCTCCTTGCGTTTTTGCCGATGCTTAGCGTAATCGCGACGAAACAAGCAGCAAACATAAAGAATCTGACTCAGCGGCTTGCGATTATCGAGAAGGAAATAGTAAGAGACTGCTGAGCAGACAGCAGACGGTGTTCGGCTCTGGTTGCGGGAGGGATGGCCGCCTTGTTGAAAATGGGTATCGCTATCGGTTCTGCCGTCGTGTTCTTTGATGCTCATCGTACGGTCATAGTTTAGATTCAGACAGGAGACGATTTGATGATTCCGAATGTTCACGGCCATGCTCAAATGGTTAAGACGCAAATACGGAGACGTTCCGATGGGCATCGGTTGAGCGCGCTTCCGCTTGTGTGCTTTGTGCTGCTTGCTATCTCGGGTGCAGTGCTGTTTGTTCTCTATGACGTCACGGCGGCAATCTTTTATTGGTGCATGGAGCTTGCGTTATTTGCTTGTTTAGCGGTCCTTGCTTGGTTTTATCTTGCCTCCGAGCGAAGCACACTGTTCGGAAAGGCTTCTCCTCGTCTTGCCTTGAGTGTCTGCGCATTTTCGGCTCTTTTGTCTATATTACTTGAAGCGGGAACCGTGCTGGGTACGCCAGGGAGGTCCGTGCTATCTATAATGGATTGGAGTAAAAAAGAATTAGTACTTCTTTTCTTTGCTGTATTTATCAGCAGCTCCTTTATCTTGCTCGCCGTGAAAAAGCCCGCTTTGGCCAACAAGGGAAGAGTGCGTGCATTTTTTGCTGCAAACCCTGTTCTGGGCATCGTTGTTTTGTGCATAGTCGTTCTATCCGTAAATGGTCTGTTGGCGGTTGCGTCCACTGTACTGATGCCGTTTCTTGGAGCATACTTTGTGCATACTGTTCACCTCTGCATTGTGATTATTCTAGGTGTCGCTCCTTGGTTTATTGTGAAACCGGGTCTATACAAGACCGTAGCCTCCTTCTCCATCGCCGCGCTTTCGCTAGGCTGTTTTTTGATTTCAGCCTTACCGAACCTCACTGCTGTTTCTCCGGACGATCAGATTCATTACGCTCGTTCTCTGGGCCTGTCCTATATGGGGGATCCCGTCTTCACCGAGTCTGAAATTGAATTAGTTGCGGTTCCATGGGTGGAAAATAACAGTCTTCAGTTTGATGAGGTGCATGACGCGGAGATGGATCTGAATGACCTCCATTTGTCCCAGATAGCTTCAGGGGAAGTTTATAGTTCCTCTGGTTTTGTGGCTGCGGTGACCGGTGAATCATTGAGGAACATTTCGACCATTGCTTATATTCCCTGTGCTCTCGGTCTTTGGTTGGGGAGGTTGTTGTCCCTTCCATTGCTTACGTGTTTTGCCTTGGGAAGGCTGTTCAACCTTTTCGCTTATGTTGTCGTGACTGCCATTGCAATCCTCTATATTCCGAAATGGAAATCTTTGATTGCGACGGTTGCCCTACTTCCTTATGCTGTCTATCTTGCTTCGAACTATTCTTATGATCCGTGGGTGACTTGCTTCTTATTGCTTGCAGTTGCTTTGGTTCTAAGGGAGTTGTCGAAGCCGGATGAGAGGTTGACGCCATTAAGCGTTTTCGCAATTACAGCGTGTTTCTTTTTGGGCTTGTCTGCAAAAGCTGTTTATTTTCCGTTAATTGGAATGATGCTGTTCATGCCTGCTTCGAAATTTAAAAATTCGAAGCAACGGAAGTTATATGTGGCTTTGGTGATTTTGTTCGGCACCCTAATGGTGTGTAGCTTTACCTTACCGATGCTGTTTTCCCCCGCTGTGCAGGCAGGAGATGTGAGGGGAGGCGAGGGGGTCAGTGGAATAGGACAAATACGCTACATTCTGAATAATCCGATAAACTTCCTCGGTACGTTATTCAGTTTTATGGTCAATCTGCTCGCGCCCGCTTCATCGAATGACTACTCTCTTTCATATGCTTATATGGGCAATGTTGCAGTATCGCTTCCATTTCTTTCCACTCTGCCCTTTCTCTGTATTTATACGAGCGCCTTTAATGTCGAAGGTGATTCCTCTAAAAACCCTGTAACACCTGTCCTTCGTATGTGGATCCTTGCGCTTGTTGTCGCAAGTGTCTCTTTGGTGTGCACGGCGCTTTATGTCGGTTACACGCCCGTTGGCGACACTTCGGTCGCAGGTGTGCAACCGAGATATTTGATACCGGTGCTTGTTCCGGCGTTCATTTCTTTGTGTGCACCTCGGGCCCGAATTGATTGTGTGTCGCAGCGTTTTAATTTTTCTCCCGTCATTCCTCCTGTAGCTATGATTCTGATGTCTTTCTTTGCGTCCCTGTGTTGTGTGATTGGTTGGTAGCGATACCGTTTCTTATTGCAGCTCATTTTTCAGTGTCTAAAAACGATGGGGTCAAGCAATCGGGGTGAGGCAGGAATCTTGGAAGCGCTAGGCTTCCAGGCTCAGTGACTTCCTACATTGGCTCGAGCTCTTCCAGCTGAGCGAGACCTTGGACGACGAAGAACTGTTGGCGTTTCGGAACGCAGTCATTAACGCTTCTTACGAGAAATCACATCTACGAGCGATGAAGATTCCTCCACCATCTTCGAGATCCTCAATGCACGCGGCACAGAGCCCGAGGTGATAGCCGAATGGCTCCTCGACCCGCTCAGCAAGGAACAGCGCCGGTTCATACTCGAGCTGATCGACCGCAGACATGACCAGAACTTCGGCTGCCTTGGGGCAGAAGCCCTCTATCTGCTCGGTGGCCAGCTGGTACAGCCCGTGCACGAGCTTGGTGTCGCGCTTGGCGAACACGGCCTTCCGGATGTCCAGCACGGCGCCCCTCTTCTGCCTGGTCGTTGCCGGCGGCGTTGGCATCAGGTGCACGATGCAGCGCTGCCGCGCGGCGCCGGGGAAGACTTCCTGGATGGCGCGCTTGAGCCCCTCATGGGCGTCGCTGGTGACGCAGATGACGCCGTCGATCCTGCGTGCGCGCAGCGAAAGCAGGATCGACTTCCAGCCGTCATAGGTCTCCGTGTCGATGGCGGTCACGAGCGCGGTCGACTGCATGCGTCCTGCGTCCCTGCGCTTGATGTAGGTGGCGTCGAGCCAGATGTAGGGGTAGCTGACGTCCGACAAATCCCGTTCCTGTAGGTCGGCGACCGACTCGTCCAGCGACGAGCACGTCCTCGACACCTGGCTGGCGCTCATGCGGTCTATGCCCATGGACTGCGCCACGCGCTTCACCTTCCTGGTCGACACTCCGTTGGCGACCATCTCGGAAACCGCCGATCTCACCGCGCGGTCCACGCGCGAGTATCGGCTGATCAGGTCCTCGGAGAAGTACGTTCCCGAGCGCAGCTTCGGTATCCTGAGGCTGATAGTGCCCACGCTTGTGGCGAGCTTGCGCTCGCGGTAGCCGTTTCGCCGGTTGCTGGCCTCGCAGGCGTCGTCGGCCTGGGCGTCCATGATCTCGTTGACCAGCGACTCGGCCATCGCCCTGATGAGCTCGGACATGTTGACAATGCCGTCATCGAATCTCGGCATGAGGGCACCGTCGCCGGCAATCTCGTGTATCTTGTCAATATGCGGTTATCGCCTTTCCGTGAATCTGAACCTAAGCAATTCAAATTCTAGGCGATAGCCGCTTCCTGCTATTTACGGTCAGGGAAGCGGCCCCTTACACCAACATTCGGCACGCAATCGGTGCTCACACCGCGTAATAATCACCTTACTAGACGGTCTGGAAAACAAGATTATCCGAAATAATCGCTTAAATGATTGTTTAGCTAAGCAAGCTATTTGCGATTTACATTTCGGACCCACTGCTGTTCTTTTTGGTGGTACAACTCGAAAATGTCATTCAGGAACCTCAGAGGAAAAACCATATATGCCGTTTGGCGATCGGGCTGGTTGGACTCTTTCCCGAAATCGAGCATTTCGACAATCAATTCGCCATCAAGCTCATGAACATGAATATGTCCATGAGCTATTCCATTTCGAATGTGACGAATTAGATCTCTCGCTTCGGAATTGCCCCTAGCGATATAGAACGTAAACAACTTATGCTGTCGATATTCACCGAGTCGTGGGAATGTGGTCCCCCTTTTCGGCTCGTAGTGGACTCTACCCTGAGAGACTCCTTCCATCCTATGAAAGGCTTTGGTGAAGGCCTGAACTTTGTTCTTGTTATCCCATAGATTCACGCTAAATTTATGGTCACTCAGAATCCAATCCAAAGCAGCCGCATATGTCGAAAAGAGATTGCGTTCAGCCAGCTCGGAAAAGAGTCTCATATTTGTTCCCCTGCATTTAGATCTCACAAGTGGTAATAGCGATTTCCAGGTTCTCCCACGGTGAAATTTGGGTTCATGTATGGATCGCCTTCGACATAGTAGTTTGCCCAGCGATAATTCATGTACGCGACCTCTTTGTGGAAGCGAATTTGCTTGTCCGTGTTGTTTTCAACGCCTCTAGAAATTGACTCGTAATGATATAGCTCGACTTCGGGCGTGTATACAATCAGATCGTTAATCTCGCGAAGCTTCAGGCAAAAGTCAACATCATTAAATGCGACTTGAAGATCTTCGGTGAAACCTCCGACTTTTTCGTATTCGCTTCGTTTGGTCATAATGCAAGCCGCCGTGACGGCGCTGAAGTCTTGCTGCGCATCGTTGAGTGCAAAATAGCCCCAGTTGTCTTTTGGCATGCTTTGGCAAAGATGTCCTGCCACGCCGCCCGTGACGCATAGGCCAGCGTGTTGAATGGTGTTGTCGGGATAGTATAGTTTTGCACCAACTGCGCCAACATCCTCGCGTGCGCAGATGCCAAGCATAGTTTCAATCCAATTGGGCGTAATTACTTCGGTGTCGTTATTCAGCAGCAAGAGATAATTGCCCTTGGCATGGGACACTCCAAAGTTCATGAGCTTGGAAAAGTTAAATTCGTGCTCCCAGGTAACAAGGCGAACAATAGCAGGGTATTTGGCTTGTAACTTATCGTAATACTCGAACGTCGTATTTTCTGTGCTGTTATTTTCGATTATCACAAGCTCGTAATTGTCGTACGTGGATTTCTCGACAATTGACGTAATGCAGTTATCGAGGATATCAGCGTGATCTTTGGTCGGAATGATGATCGAAACGAGCGGATGGGAATCTGGCGCGGCGTAGGTTACTTTATATGTAAAGGGACGACGCGCTTGTTCAACTTTTGCATTGAGCCCAAGTCTGTCGAGGTGATTCTGAACCGCCTTAATACCCGCAATGGTGGCATAAGGTTTGCTGTCGGCATTTGCCGCGGTTGACGTTTCGCTTAAGCGCCAGTGATATAGAACTTTTGCAACATGGTGGACGTTCCTAGCCTTTTCCACGGCCCGGAGAGTCAAATTGTGATCCTGAGCCCCATCGAACTCTTTCGTATTCGGTTCCAGCGTGTCAAGAAGGGACTTACGGATGGTAAGCATGTGGCATATATAGTTATTATTTCTGAGTAAATCGATATTGAAATCCGGTTTAAAGAACGGCTGTGCCAGCTTTCCATCGGGCATGAGTTTGTCTTCATCGCAATAAAGAAGATCAACGTTGTCATTGTTTTCAATTGCCTCGGCATACGAGAACAACAGATCCGGTTCAAGGATGTCGTCATGGTCAAAGAAGCTGACGAAATCGCCCGAAGCAGCGGCTACTCCGGCATTTGTATTTTCGGAAATGCCCTTATTCTCGGCAAGGGTAATTGATTTAATTCTGTTGTCGCGGGCTGTCTCCTGCTCAACGCGAGCCTTTAATTCCTGATTGTCAGGACTTGCATTAACTAGGATGAGCTCCCAGTTTGCATAAGACTGGTTTTTTACGGATTCGGCCATATCGTTAAAGAACGAAATGGGCGTGTTGTAAAGAGGGACAATGATGCTGAACTTCGGAGCGCAGTCGAAGACGATTTTTCTCTGCTTCTCCAAAGCGCCGATAGTTGCCTTATGCTCCGTGAACCATTCGGGGTATTCGGGGTCAAACTGCGCATGGGTAAAGAGAAAGTTGGTCTCCTCAAGAAGCAAGCCTAATTTATCGGGCGTTAAGCAGTCAAATGCACTGAATGATGGGTGATTTTGATCGTCAATAACAAAGTAGTAACGATCGAACGCCTTTGGCATGCGAATCGAGAGCTGCGTTTCAAGTTGCTTTTTCTCGGACGTAAATCCAACGCTTGTTACATTCGAACCGAAATTGACGATGCTCAAATCAACTTCATTGAGGGCTCGATCGAGGCAACGCAGTTTGATTTTGGAGTCGTTACGATAAGGTGTTCTCACCGTGCACCTAAGGATATAGTCGCTTGAATCTTCGATGCACTGCCAAAAATCAATCGTTGCCATGTCAAACTCTGAAACGTCATCGTAGTTTCGGAGTTTGCTGCACATGTCAGGTTTAATTTTGTAGTTAAGGCGCGACTCCCATTTGATGTTCTTGCAATTTAGCGAAAGGGAGTCGCTGCTCAGGGTGCGACCGTCTTGGCCGATTTCGCTAAACTCAATTTTGATTGCGCGAGCATCGGGATCGGGGATTACAAGGACGTATGAGTTCGAATCACAGCTATTGTCCCGGAATTTTAGGAGGGATAAAGGCAAGCAGCGGTTATCGTCTGTAGCCGCCTGGGCTGTTACGCTGGAGCCTTTATGGATGCCTTCAATCTTAAGCTGCTGGTAGATTTTCCAGTTTCCTCTGCATACTCCGGTTGTTTCGACTCGCATTGTTTGCCTTTCGTTTGTTGGACACTGCTCATTGTACTTTTTCATTTGTTGCCTCGCTAGAAATGCAGAAAGAGTTGCGTGTTTCTGCTGTCCGATTTAAATAAGAAGACGGGGAGGTTGCTGCCGGTGCGTATAATTTAATTAACTATGCATCTGTAATCAGCGGCTTTTGCTCAACGATTGTCAATCGAGAGGATTTTTATGAAAGGCATCATCCTCGCCGGCGGGTCCGGCACGCGCCTGTACCCGCTCACGCTCGTGACCTCCAAGCAGCTGCTGCCGGTCTACGACAAGCCCATGATCTACTACCCGCTCAGCACCCTCATGCTGGCGGGCATCCGGGACATCCTGGTCATCTCCACGCCGACCGACCTACCCAACTTCGAGCGCCTGCTTGGGGACGGCTCGCGCTACGGTGTGAACCTGTCCTACGCCGAGCAGCCCTCGCCGGACGGCCTTGCGCAGGCCTTCACCATCGGCGAGGACTTCATCGCCGGCGAGCCGTGCGCGCTGGTGCTCGGCGACAACATCTTCTACGGCAACGGCCTCAGCCGCCACCTGACGCGCGCCGTCCAGAACGCCGAGTCGGGCAGGGCCACGGTCTTCGGCTACCACGTGGACGACCCCGAGCGCTTCGGCGTCGTGGAGTTCGACGGCGAGGGGAGGGCCGTCTCCATCGAGGAGAAGCCCGCCGAGCCCAAGAGCTCCTACGCCGTCACCGGCCTGTACTTCTACCCGGGCGACGTGGCCGCCAAGGCTCATGAGGTCAGGCCCTCGGCCCGCGGCGAGCTCGAGATCACCACGCTCAACCAGATGTACCTGGAGGAGGGGACGCTGTCCGTCGTCACCCTCGGCCGCGGCTACGCGTGGCTGGACACCGGCACCATGGAGAGCCTGCACGAGGCCGCGGAGTTCGTCCGCGCCGTGGAGCACTCCCAGGACCTGCCCGTGTCCGTGCCCGAGGAGATCGCCTGGGAGAACGGCTGGATCACGACCGCCGAGCTTCAGATGTACCTGGAGGAGGGGACGCTGTCCGTCGTCACCCTCGGCCGCGGCTACGCGTGGCTGGACACCGGCACCATGGAGAGCCTGCACGAGGCGGCGGAGTTCGTCCGCGCCGTGGAGCACTCCCAGGACCTGCCGGTCTCGGTACCCGAGGAGATCGCCTGGGAGAACGGCTGGATCACCACCGCCGAGCTCGAGGAGGCCGCCAAGGCCTACGGCAAGTCGGTCTACGGGCAGCACCTGAAGAAGGTCGCCGCCGGCGAGATCGTCAACAGCCCGCGCGAGTACTAGCGCCAGCTTGTTTTCTTTTAGGGGTCACCGTTTATCTGGTGGCCCCTTTCGTTATGATTACGTTGACCATAAAGACAATATGATTGGGAGTGGATGTGTTAAGCGTCTACTTTGGCGATATGCCAGAAGCGATTTACAACACAGCGACATATTTCAAAAACTCTTACCGGTCTTCTTGGATTACGGATCCCTATGCTGTCTCGATAATTAAAGATGTCGATCGATCGGTTGTTGTCTCCGAAAACGTCATCGAAAGCCCTGTGCTTGGATCCATCTCCCCACTCCAGCTTTCTGGTGGCGTGAAAACGCTGCTGCTTATGAGATTTGATCGTAAGCATATTTTTAACGCTTCTACCTGTGGTGACAACTGTGCCAAGTGGATTCTCGACATGGCGAAAGACCGCAAGCTCGTTGTGAATCTCTATCATGTGATGGACTTTGGTCGCGAGGATTTTAAAATTAAAGTCGTGAATAGCGGCCGAATCGTTCACAACATGGCCGATTTGATTCACGAGTCGATTCCGTATCTGTAGGTGCTGCTTATGAACGGTTCGCATCTCGTTAAGATTTCCCGCCGCAGGGGAACCAAGTACACATTTACCATTAAACGGAACATTACTATTGTGCGTGGGGATAGTGGCACGGGTAAGACGACACTGTTTGACATGGTCGCAGACTACATGCGAACGGGCGAGCAGTCGGGTGTTTCCTTGCAATGCGATTGTCCCTGTGTCGCCCTGACCGATTATGATTGGCGAAACCAGCTTTCGTCCGTTCATGACTCGATTGTATTTGTCGATGAGGGCTTAAAAGAGATCCATTCTGATGAGTTTGCCCATCATGTGCTGTATTCCTCGAATTATTTCGTGCTGATCTCAAGGGCTGATTTCCCCAATCTTCCGTATAGCGTGGATGAGATTTACAAGATTAAGACGAGCGGAAAATACCATTCTTTCGTCCCTGTTTATCAAGATCGCGGGAATCATCGTTATGCTATTTCCCGGTCGGCGCCAAAACAGGACTTTTCTATCCTTCTATGCGAGGACAGTAAGTCTGGTTTCCAGTTCTTTGAACGGCATTTCGCTGATAGTGAGCTTACCTGTGCTTCGGCCATGACGAACAGCGCGATTTTGGGCTGGTTGGATCAGCATTTCGACGATCGCGTGTTTGTTGTTGCGGACGGAGCGGCATTTGGGTGCTATGCGGACCGCGTCCTTAAGCTGCAAGACATTCACCGCGATACTGTTACGGTTTGTCTTCCCGAGTCGTTCGAATGGCTTCTGCTGAGCTCCGGCGTAATTTCAGGGCTAGATGTTAAGACGGTTTTGGAAACCCCAGAAGCCTTTGTAAACAGTGAGAAGTTTAAAAGCTGGGAGGATTTCTTCTATAAGTACTTACGTGAAATAACTGGGGATTCGGTTTTTCACTACGACAAAGACTGCATTTCGGAGGCGTTTTGTACAGGAGGTAATTCTGCGAAGGTTATGGCTCTTATCGCATGCCGAAATGTCCGATAGTTTTGTTGAATAGCGTCGCGGCGTCACTTCCTGCGGCATACTAAAGAAGCTGTACATGCTTCAGATTGGATTTTCATGTCTGAGATTTTCGAACCCAAGAATATCATCGTCACTGGCGGCTGCGGCTTCATCGGCAGCAACTTCGTGCACTACGTCGTGAACAACCACCCGGGCGTCCACGTCACCGTCCTGGACAAGCTGACCTACGCCGGCAACCCCGAGAACATCGCCGGGCTGCCCTCGGACCGCGTCGAGCTCGTCGTGGGCGACATCTGCGACGCGGAGTTGCTGGACAGGATCGTCCCGGGCCACGACGCCATCGTGCACTACGCCGCAGAGAGCCACAACGACAACTCCATCGCCGACCCCGAGCCGTTCCTGCGCACCAACGTGGAAGGCACCTTCCGCCTGCTGGAGGCCGTCCGCAAGCACGGCATCCGCTACCACCACGTCTCCACCGACGAGGTCTACGGCGACCTGGCGCTCGACGACCCGGCGAAGTTCACCGAGGAGACGCCCTACCGCCCGTCCTCGCCGTACAGCTCGACCAAGGCGTCCTCCGACATGCTCGTGCGCGCCTGGACCCGCACCTTCGGCCTGCGCACCACGATCTCGAACTGCTCCAACAACTACGGCCCCTACCAGCACGTGGAGAAGTTCATCCCCAGGCAGATCACGAACATCATCGACGGCGTCCGCCCCAAGCTCTACGGCCGCGGCGAGAACGTCCGCGACTGGATCCACACCGAGGACCACTCCTCTGCCGTCTGGGACATCCTCACCAAGGGCCGGATGGGGGAGACCTACCTCATCGGCGCAAATGGCGAGAAGAACAACATCACCGTCCTGCGCATGATCCTCGAGGCGATGGGAAAGGACCCCGAGGACTTCGACTGGGTCGCCGATCGCCCCGGCCACGACCGCCGCTACGCCATCGACTCCACCAAGCTCCAGCGCGAGCTGGGCTGGAGGCCGGCCCACACCGACTTCGCCGA
>NZ_QRUF01000025.1:0-222 GCF_003458415.1 Collinsella sp. AF25-2LB | reverse complement strand
CGCCCCGGCCACGACCGCCGCTACGCCATCGACTCCACCAAGCTCCAGCGCGAGCTGGGCTGGAGGCCGGCCCACACCGACTTCGCCGAGGGGCTCAAGCGGACCATCGACTGGTACGTCGCCAACGAGTCCTGGTGGCGCCCCGCCAAGGAGGCCACCGAGGCCCGCTACCGCGCACAGGGCCAGTAAGACTGCATTCCGGCGAACCGCACCGCGGGGCGC
>NZ_QRUF01000024.1 GCF_003458415.1 Collinsella sp. AF25-2LB | reverse complement strand
GGACCTCGGGACGCTCTTACACCACGTCTGCGCGCGCCACCTCTAATTTTTGAACAAATGTAGACTTTCGACACCCATACGTAGCAAAATTGCTGTTACTAAATTGGTGACAGTACTCATATTTGGCATTTTTTGACCACAGGGGTTGCCAGCGCCGCGGTTTCGCCCTTTCTGCGCCGAAGCGATACACTGTTATCGTTTGATTTCTTCGCTCAAGGAGGATGCGCATGCCGTGCACAACGATTTTGGTTGGTAAGAACGCGAGCTACGACGGGTCGACGTTGGTTGCTCGCAACGAGGACTCGTCCAACGGGGTGTTTGAGCCCAAGCGCATGCGCGTGGTGCATCCCGACGAGCAGCCGCGCGTCTACACGAGCGTCCTGAGTCACCTGACCGTTGAACTGCCCGATAACCCCATGCGCTACACGAGCGTCCCCGATGTTGTCCCGGGCCACGGCATCTGGGCCGAGGCCGGTTTCAACGAGCTCAATGTGGGCATGTCCGCAACCGAGACGCTCACCACCAACGAGCGCGTCCGCGGCGCCGACCCACTCGTGGACTACGTGCCCGCCAAGGGCAACGAGGGTGAGGACGGCTATGTGCCGGCGCAACCTGGTGGCCTGGGCGAGGAGGATATGGTGACCCTGGTCCTGCCCTACGCCAAGTCCGCCCGCGACGGCGTCCGTATCCTGGGCGACCTGCTCGAGCGCTACGGCACCTACGAGAACAACGGCATCGCCTTTAGTGATGTGGACGAGATCTGGTGGCTCGAGACCATCGGTGGTCACCACTGGATTGCCAAGCGTGTGCCCGATGACGCCTATGTGACCATGCCCAACCAGCTGGGTATCGACAGCTTTGACCTGGATGACGCCGAGGGCGCCCAGGCCGACCATATGTGCTCCGCCGACTTGCGCGCCTGGATGGCCGAGTGGCATCTGGACCTGACGCTGGGCGTCGAGGGCGACGGCCCGGCTGTGGTCTTTAACCCGCGCGAGGCCTTTGGCTCGCACAGCGACAGCGACCATGTCTACAACACGCCGCGCGCCTGGTACATGCAGCGCTGCCTCAACCCCAGCGACGTGTGGGATGGCCCCGACGCCGACTTCACGCCCGAGAGCGACGACATCCCTTGGAGCCGCGTGCCCGAGCGCAAGGTGACCATCGAGGACATTAAGTACGTGCTTTCGAGCCACTACCAGGGCACGGAGTACGACTGCTACGGCAGCAAGGGCACGCCCGCCACGCGCGGCGCCTATCGCCCCATCGGCATCAACCGCAACAGCCAGCTCGCCGTGTTGCAGCTGCGTTCCTATGCGCAGCCGGCCTATCGCGCCGTGCAGTGGATGGCCTTTGGCTCCAACTCGTTTAACGCGCTGGTTCCGCTGTACGCCAACGTCGAGACCATGCCCGAGTACTATGCCGACACGCAGGCTCGCGTGACGTCCGAAAACTTCTACTGGGCCAACCGCCTGATCGGTGCCCTGGCCGACGTCCGTTTCCATGAGTGCGGCCGCGCGGTCGAGGATTATCAGGAGAAGATCGGTGGCATGGGCCACAAGCAGATCCATGACGTCGACGCTGCCGTAGCCGCTCTGCCCGAGGCCGAGGTGCCTTCCGAGCTTACACGCGCCAACGAGGCCTTTGCCGAGCGTGTTCGCGTGGAGACCGATGCCCTGCTGGGCAAGGTGCTCTACACCACGAGCTGCGCCATGAAGAACTCTTTCGCGATGAACGACAACGTGAGGTAGGGATTTCCCGTCGATCGAATAGCGCTAAAACGCTTTGTCGCTTTCGCTCAATCTTGGGTACAAGAACGCCAATGCAGTTGTTTGTGATTGGAGACAACCATGGTTATGAAACTCGATCAGCTTGTTAACGGCGCCATTAACGTGGGCTTTGGCGCTGCCGCCGTTGCTGTCGAAGGCGGCAAGAAGGTCCTCGACGACCTTAACACCAAAGGCGAGCAGGTCCGCAAGGACACCGCCACCCCCGATATCGCCCGCAGCGTGTCCGACATGTTCGAGCAGGCCGGTGGCACCATCTCCGATCTGACCGAGCGCTTGGGCATACAGGGCGAGACTGCGGCCCAGCGCGTGCTCGACGAGCTCATCCTTGCCCGCGTCCGCGTTATGACCGCCCCTGAGCGCACGGCCTTCCTAGCCCATGTGCGCGACATCGTCGATTCGGTCGAGGACAACGTGACCTCGGTGCCCGTCGAGTCCGTTGAGCCCGACGATGCGAAGGATACCGAAGAGGCCGAGTAGCAGCGCAGATGGCAGATTCCACCACCGATTACAACAATCTAGATCCTTTGGGTGACGAGGCGGCGGTTGTCGATGAGGTCGATGCCGCCGTCTCGGGCGCTCGCAAAAAGCCGCGCGCTGTCGATATGGTGCCCGAAGAGCCCGACGCGATGGCGCCGGACGAGGAATACCAGCTCACGCCGGCGGGTCGTCGCGAACGCATCGGACAGATTGTTCGCCTGGTCAAAAAGTACCGCGTGTGGGATAACCTCACGCCGGTTCGTTTGCGCCGCCTGCTCGAGGAACTCGGCCCCATGTTCGTCAAGATGGGGCAGATTCTGGCCAACCGGTCCGAGATTCTGCCGCAACGCTTTTGCGACGAGCTGCGTCGTCTGCGCTCCGACGTGGAGCCGGTGCCGTACGAGGTCGTACTCAGTTGTCTGGAAGAAGAATACGGCCTGCGCCTGGGGGAGATGTTCGATGCGATCGATCCCAATCCGCTTGGTAGCGCATCGCTCGCGCAGGTGCACCGCGCTCGTCTGGTGACGGGCGAGGACGTGGCCGTCAAGGTGCAGCGCCCCGGTGCGCAGCAGGTTATGGCGCAGGACATCGATATCATCCGCTCGGTGGTGCGTATCGTTTCCAAGTTCGTCAACACCGATCAATTCGTTGACCTGCACGGCGTAGTCGAGGAGTTGTGGACCTCGTTTCGCGAGGAGACCAACTTTTTGGCCGAGGCCAAAAACCTCAACGACTTCTACGAGTTCCATAAGAGCGTTCATGGCGTGACGTGCCCTAAATCCTATCTGGACCTGTGCACCGAGCACGTGGTGGTTATGGACTACGTCGACGGCATTTCGATCGCCGATCCTGAACGCTTGGTGGCCGAGGGCTATGACTTGGAAAAGATCGGTGCCGCGATTGTCGAGGACTACTCGACGCAGGTGCTCGACGACGGCTTTTTCCATGCCGACCCGCATGCGGGAAACATCATTCTCAAGGACGGCATCGTTTACTTTATCGACTTGGGCATGGTCGGGCGTATGTCGAGTCACGACCGCGGTATCGTCAAGGACATGATTTTCGCCGTGGCCGAGGGTGACGTGCCCAAGCTCAAGGATTCGCTCATGCGCTTTGCCGTGACGCGTGGCGATTCGGCCGAGCTCGATCATTCAGCGTTTTTGTCCGACCTTGACTTTATCGTGGCTGACTTTGCGGGCCTTGACCTGAAGGATCTGGATATCGGCGAGTTTTTGACCTCGCTGTTAAACCTCGCGCGTAAGAATGATGTTGAGCTGCCGAGCGTGGTGACGATGTTCGCGCGCGGCATGGTGACGCTCGAGGGTTTGTTGACCGAGTACATGCCCAACGTCAACATGATCCAGATCATCCAAACGCACATTAAAAACGAGAAAAGCACCTATGCGCGCGTGCGTGATATGGGACGCGATCTTGCCGCGAGCAGCTATCGCGCGGCAAAAGGCTCGCTCGAGGCGGCCGAGTATCTGGGCTTGGCTTCGCGCATGCTTACGCGCGGCCAGCTTAAGGTAAACACGCAGATCATGAGCAGCGATAAGGCGCTGCGACAGCTAGGTGGGATTATCGACCGCATGTCGATGGCAATTGTGATCGCCGGTCTGTTTATCGGTTCGTCGGTGGTGTACTACGCGCGCATCGAGCCGGTTGTGTTTGGTATCCCGGTCATTGGCTTTATGGGCTACGTGAGCGCGCTGGTGCTGGCGCTTATGCTGGGCCGCAATATCTGGCTCAACAGTCACGGCGGCAGGCACTAGAGGCTGCGGCCGTCACCGCATTTTCCTATCGCAAACAATAGCTTTTACCTTGGGCTTCGCCTGCGTGCGAGGCCCTTTTGCGTGATACCATTTTGACGGTAATAATCGATGGCCTAGATGGTGGTGCGGAGACGCACGAATGCGCGGTTATCCTGCGCATTTGGGAGAATCGGGGTGCAAGTCCCCGGCTGTACCAGTAACCGTAATTCCTCTTGGCTCGGGATGCTCGCGTCGCAGATCGGACGACGTGCCCGAGTCGTTAAGGTTAAGTCGGATCGCCTCCCGTCTTGCATGCGGCTGCGGCTTTTGCCGCCGGTGTGCATAGGGCTCTGGAGGGAAGGGGGTCCCGATGGGGGAACTCGAGCGCAACATGCGCGATGACGTGGGGCAGTCTCAAGGCAACGCTCCAAGTACAGACAGTAGGAGACAAATGGATATGTTTGAGGACGAGCGCCAGCGCGTCTCGCATCGCCGTGGCGCGATTGCGCGCGATGTAGCCAAGCGCGGCCTGGTGGCATTCCTGGCCTTCGCGATGGCCTTTGGCACCACGCCGGCTCAGCTGTGGGCCGAGGGCGCTGAGGGCATTGCCGAGGCTGTGGCTCAGGCTGTGACGCCGGGCGAGGACGCAGCGCTTGCGGGCGGTACCGCTGAGCAGAGCGGCGCCGAGGTTTCGGATTCTGGGAGCGCGTCTGCAACTAGTGTCGCCACAACTGAGGCGGCAACTGGCGACGAAGGCTCGGCGACGGGGGAGAGCCCTGCCACGAGCGAGCAGTCTTCGACGGCATCCGCTGGCCAAGCAGGATCTGCCGCCGCGGCTGCCATCCAGACAGAGAACCCGACAGAAACCGGCGATGTCGCCAAGAAGCAGGTCGAGGTCTCGTTCTCGATTATCGGCACCGATGCCGACGGCAAGGCTCAGACCTGGGTGGCACCCACGCAGCTCAAGCTCGACGAGGGCGCGACGGCTGCGGATGCCTTCGTTAAGCTGCAGCAGAAGACGGGCTTCAAGGCAGACTACGATCCGAACACGGCATACGGTTTCTACCTCAAAAGCATCACATCCCCGAGCGATGGCCGTACGCTTGCCTTCGATCCGACGACTTATGCCTTCTGGCAGCTGTTCGTCGACGGCGCGTCTTCCTCGGTTGGCGCGAGCAGCGTCAAGCTCACCCAGGGGCAGAAGATTGAGTTTGCCTATACGGCTGGTAGCTCGTCCCCTGTCGTTAAAGACCAGGTTGCCGCAAATGTGACCGTCATTGGTCGCGATGCCCAGGGCAAGACTCAGACTTGGGTCGATAATGCGCAGTATGTGGTGACGTCCGGTTCGAGCGCGCTTGATCTTACGAAGGTCGCACTCGAGGCGAACGACATTGACGCCGTTGCTGCGGGCTCCTTCATTCTGAGCCTTAAGTACAACGGTGTTGAGCTGGGTACGCCCCAAGATTATTCGACCTATTGGCAGCTGTTCATCAACGGCAAGTCGAGTGACTATACGGCGGACAATGTCACCATCCATGCCGGCGATACCGTCACGTGGTTCTACGGTGGCTGGGGCGACCAGTTGCCGTCCGATTCTGTCCATGCTTCTGTTCAGGTTCTCGGTAAGGACAAGGACGGCAAGCAGCAGGTTTGGGCTTCGACGGGTCAGACGAGTCTCAAGGCAGGCTCCACTGCCAAGGATCTCCTTGAGCAGGTCGGCCTTACTCTCGATGCTGGCGAATCGTCTTGGGGCTGGTTCCTCAACGGCATTTATTCGCCCTTCGATGGTAAGTCCTATTGTGGCTATGATGCTGCGACCAATAGCTATTGGCGCTTCTACGTAAATGGCAAGTTCGCCGACGTTGGCGCCGGTGCCTACAAGCTCCAGGAGGGTGACGCCGTCACCTTTATGTATGGTGCTGACGCCGATGCCCTCCCCGGTCAGGTGCTTGGATCCGCCGATGTTATCGGTCCCGATGTCAACGGGAACAATACGCGTTGGGGCACGGCAAGCAATGTTTCTCTGCCCGAAGGCTCCACGGCCCAGAACCTTATTGAGGCAGTTCTGAAGGCCAAGGGCGTTGCGTACAACGGCTCCCAGAGTGGTGAGTACTGGTTCCTGAATTCCATTACTTCGCCGTTCGATCACAAGCCGTATGGTTGGGATGCTGCGACCAATAAATATTGGCATCTGTATATCAACGGAGAGCCCTCCTTACTCTGCGCCAATCAGATTACGCTCAAGAGCGGCGATAAGGTCACGCTTGCCTATACCACCGATAATTCTCCCATGCCCGATCCCGACAAGATTGTCGTGGATCCGAGCGCGACGACTCCTGATTGGGATGCCGAGTGGGCCGGCTACGGCAACAGTGGCAACGGTTCGACCGTAACGGATGCCAAGACGCCTGCGCAGGCCGCCGGTCTTAAGTGGGCCTTCGATTGGAAGGCCGAGTCTGGTCAGCAGTATGCCAACTGCAGCGAGCCTGTCATTGCTAACGGCTTTGTGTACATCGCGACCGAGAACGAGCTCATTAAGATCGATTCGTCCACGGGCAAAAAGGTTGCCTCTGCGCCGCTTGCCTCCAAGGTGAGCTATACCTCTCGTCCGATCTATACCAATGGCCTTATCATCGTTCCGCTCAACGGCGGTGCGGTCCAGGCGATTACTGCAGACAAGCTGATCTGCAAGTGGCTGACGCCTGGTTTGACGGACTTGACGCAGAGCTCCTGCACCGTCGTTTCGGACGGCGAGTACGTCTATGTAGGCTCGGTCGATATTTCGTATGACGAGAATTACAACGCGACCTACGGCAACGGCTCCTTTGCGCGCATTAAGATTGCCACGGGCGAAGTTTCTTGGCAGAACATCGACCCTGCCGAGGGCTATTACTGGACTGGTGCGGCTTTGACGGATAAGTATGCCATCGTTCCTACGAGCGCGGGTACGCTTAAGTGCATTGATAAGACGACGGGCGATGTCGTTTCGACCATGAAGCTCGGCGCTGTCGCAAATGCCGATTGCATTGCCGATCCGTCCAATGGTTCGACCTTCTATCAGATGACGCACGACGGAAAGCTCCATGTGATTTCGCTTTCGGCGAAGGGCGTGCTGAGTGAACAGAAGACGGTTGATCTGGGCCTTACGAATAATCTGAGCGCCCCTGCGGTGTCTGGTGACAATCTGATTGTCGGCGGACAGACGGCTACTGGCTCTGCTCTGGTTCTCTATAACCTGAAGACGGGTAAGACCACGATGGTCGCTGCTGCCGACGGCAAGGCGCTGCCGGCTGGCCTCAACGGTATTGCTGCTACTCCGCTGGTGAGTGTTCAGGGCGGCAAGACCTATGTGTACTTCACCGTTAACAGCGCGGATAGCAAGGATTACGTCAACTACTCTGCTGGTGGTGGCGTGTATCGCTATACGCTCGGCGATGCAGAGGCGACGCAGATTTATGATGCGGCTGGCCATTACCAGTACTGTGACTCTCCGGTCATTGCCGATGCTTCTGGCAATCTCTACTACATCAATGATTCGGGCACGCTGTTTAAACTTGGAGCTGTCGAGTCTTGGACGGTTGCCTTTAACTCCAACGGCGGGTCTGCTTGCGACACTAAGTTTGTTGCTACGGCCGATGGCAAGCTGGTCAAGCCGGCCGATCCGACGCGCGATGGCTACACTTTCGGCGGTTGGTATACCGATGAGGCTTGCACGCAGGCGTATGACTTTAGCACGCCGGTGACGGCCGATCTGACGCTGTATGCCAAGTGGACCAAGAATGCCGTTAACCCTGGCGGTAATGGCGGCGCTGGTTCGAATGGCGGCGGCGGTTCTGGTACCGGTACTGGTTCCGGCACTGGCGCTGGCACTGGCACGGGTTCCGGCTCCGGCTCGAAGGGCGGCGCTGTCGCCCCGGGTCATAAGCCGACGACCAAGACGACGGTGTCGACCAAGACCGAGACCAAGGACAACAAGTCCGACAAGAAGGACTCCGATAAGTCCGATAAGAAGGACGAGAAGAAGTCTGACAAGAAGTCTGACAAGAAGTCTGACAGGAAGGACGGCAAGTCCGACAAGAAGTCCGACAAGAAGTCCGATTCCAAGTCCGATACGGGTGCTGCTTCTACGACCACTGCTAAGAAGTCCTCTAGTGCTTCCGAGCAGGAGACTGGCACCAACCCGCTCGCCATTGTTGGCGTTGCCGCCGGCGTCATCGGTCTCGCCATCGTCGGCGTGTTCGTGTTCACCAAACGTCGGTAGGTGAGGGTTGTGTCCAATAAATCCAAGGACGCTGACCCCAAGCAACCAGATTCCTCGTTCATTCAGTTCGACGATGCAAAGCAACAGGGCGCCGCTTCGGCGGCGTCCGCCTCTCGTCGCAAGGCGCTCCTTGGCGTTCTTGCTGCCGCGTGCACCATTCTGATCGTCGTCTCGCTGGGCTTCGTCCATCCTTCCGAGAGCGGCGCCTGGTCCATTGACTGGATCGTTCAGACCGTGACGGGGGAGAGCGTCGTCGCCAAGGACACCAAGGGGTCTGGCTCGTCTGCCGCTTCGGGCGAGGCTAGTTCCAAGGATTCCAAATCTTCGAATGATGCAAAAGACGAGCCCAAGGGTTCGAACGACGCCAAGGACGATTCCGAGTCTTCAAACAAGGAATCGGACAAAAACTCGGATAGCAAGAAGTCCGAGGACCGGGGCGGCAAGAAGTCTGGCGATAAATCCGCTGCCCAAAATACGGGAGCCGGTGATACTTCCAATGCGTCTGGCGGTGCTTCTTCGGGCGGTGGCCAGTCGTCTGATGGAGCCTCATCCTCTAATGGTGGAAATGCCTCCTCGGGCAGCCAAAGCGGCTCACAGGAGTCCAACTACGTTACGGTGACGGTTTCGGTCACATCGAGCGCTGTGGGCAATCCCGTGTCCTCTGGCGGCACCTTTACCTTTAACGAAGGCGCCACCGTTTACGATGCCCTGTGCGCGCTGGGCCTTTCTGTCAACGCACATGGCTCGTCGTACGGTACGTATGTCTCCGCGATTGGTGGTTTGGCCGAGAAACAGTACGGCGGCACGAGCGGCTGGATGTACTCCGTCAACGGCGCAACGCCCATGACGGCCTGCAGTAACTACGTTCTCTCCAATGGCGACAACGTCGTTTGGTATTACGTAACGGGCTAGAGGCCTCGACATAGCGCGCCAGACGGGCGGTTCGGACCAACATCCGGACCGCCCGTTTTTCATGCGAATGGGACTGGGTCGCCGGGTCTCTCTGCAAACAAAAAACCGGTTGGAACGGTAATTCCAACCGGTTATACATTCAAGCAAATAGTGAATCGACTACGACCGTGCGCCCTCGAGGAAGAAGCGGCGACTGAAGTAGTTGTACCAGGTGACAAGGAACGTGGCGATGGCCTTCATGGCCTGGTAGCCGATGCTCAAAAACGTGACGCCCACAAACATGTACAGGTCGTTGAGGCCCAGGCCGATCACCGACAGGATGGTGAAGATCGTGAACTCGCGCTTGCGGCTCATGCCTTCGCGGTGGTCGAACACGTACTTCATGCTGAGCCAGTAGTTGACCACGACGGACGTGATAAACGAAACCGTGGTGCTCATCAAAAAGTCGAGGTGAAACAGCTCGACGAGCGCAATGAGCATGCCCCAGTCGATGCCAAAGGAGATAAGACCCACGACAGCAAACTTGAGGAACTGCTTGGTATGAGGTTGTGCCAGCGCCTTGCGCACGTAATCACATCCAATGCGTTGATGAATCGAGCAGGGGATACTTTAGATCTTTTGCAAGGGAAACGTAAGGTCTTTGCCAAGAACTATACGAACTCGTCAAATTTTCAAGAGCTAATCCGTAAACGTTGAAAATTTGCCCGTAAACGAGCGGCGCCCACGGACGATACTGCGCTGAGTGCGTGTCGTCCGTGGGCACCGTAATGCTGCGGGGGTGTCGAGCTACTTGGTCTCGTCGCCCTCCAGGAAGATCTTTCGGGTCACAAAGTTGTAGACCATGACAAGCGCGGTGGCGCAGATCTTGGCGATATTGGCCTCGAGCCCCAGACCGGCGTTGAGCGCCAGCACGATGCCGTCGTTGAGCACCAAACCGATCACGGACAGCACGACAAAGATGATGAACTCGCGGCGGCGGCTCATGCCTTCCTTGTGCGCAAACACGTACTTCATGCTTGCGAGGTAGTTAAAGATGAGTGAGATGATAAAGCCGCTGGTGTTGGCGATCAGGATGTTGAGGCCGAGACCGTAGTGGAGCAGATTCATAATGCCAAAGTCGATAACCGTGGCAATGACACCGACGACGCCAAATTTCATGATCTGCGCAAGGAGCTTTTGCATGGTACCTGCCTTAGGGTGGCGCGGGGACGCCGTGGGGATGATAAACTCAGCAAGTTTAGCCAATCCCCGCGGGTGGTGCTAGGTGCGCTCCTCGATAGCACCGTTTCTATATGCATCGAGCAGCTGACGCAGGTCTTGGATTTGGCTGCGGATCTTGGCGCCAGTATCGGTGTCGCTCACCATGCGGCGACGGTCCGCTTGGTCAAAACGGTTGGTCTCGCTTTCGATGTCCACGTTGCGCGTAAGTGCCTCGGCAACCGTCGTAAAGGCCCGGTGCGACTTGAGGCGGCAGCCGCGCGAGCTCGAGATGAGCGTATAGCCGGCGATACCCGTCTTGGGATGGTAAGCGCGGCAGAAGCCGCCATCGATGACCAGCAGCTTGCCCTCGGCGCGGATGGGCTGCTCACCCTTGGTGGTTTTAACGGGCGTGTGGCCGTTGATGATGTGTCCGGTCGGCGAACATGCCATGGGCGCGACGCCAAACTCGCGCATGATGTCATCGCAGACCGAGGGCGACTTGGTAAGCGTAAAGTACGGGTCCATCGGCTCGACCCAGGTGCTCCTATCGGCGATATAGGCGCGCTCAAAGGTACGCACTAAGCGTCCGCTGGCGGGTGAATTGAAGCCAATCCACAGGTACCACATCCAGTCGAGGGCGTCGCAGTCGCCCACGCGCCAGGCGCGGCGGGCGATGTGGTCGCAAAAATCGAGATAATCGCGGCCAGCGTGCCAGGTGCCCAGACAGTTCATGCTGCTAAAGGTGCCGTCTTCGTTGAGCGGAACGCAGCCATGGAACAGCAGGTTGCCGTTGGCGACCTTGTACATCGAGCCGTGGGAATAGAGGAAATCGATATGGCGATGCAGGTGATCGGCGGTGACAAACTCTGACACGAGCTTGTCGATGATGTGCTGCTCCTGAGACGTGAGCGTGTAGGGGTCCGCCGGGTCGACGGTGGGGAAGTCGTTGGTCGTGAGCGGCCACACGCTGCCGTCGGCGAGCGTGACTGTGCCGGTGTCGTGGTCGATCTTGTCGAGTAACAGGCGGTCGGTCATATCGAACTCGGGGTGGCGCTGGATAATCTGGCCCTCGAGCTTAAAGAGCAGCACGTTTATGGCCTTGATCAGCGGGGTGATGGACTCACCGGCGGTGTAGGTGGCATCGGCAAAGGCGACAAGCTCACGCAGCGAGATGCCGTAGTCGTTCTCCAGGATCTCGTAGTTGTCGTAGCGCAGGTTGTTGCGCAGCACCGTGGCGATGCAGGCGGGCTCACCGGCTGCAGCGCCCATCCACAGCAGGTCGTGGTTGCCCCACTGGATGTCGAGTGAATGGTAGGTGAGCAGTCGGTCCATAATCTTGGCCGCGCCGCCGCCGCGGTCGAAGATGTCGCCCACCAGGTGCAGGTGGTCGACGGCCAGGCGCTTGATGAGCGAGGCGAGCGACTCGATAAAGTCGTCGGCGCTGGCGGTCTCCAGGATGGACTCCACGATGCGCTCGTGATAGCGCACGCGATAGTTGTTCTCGTCCGGGTGCGTGTGCAACAACTCGTCGATGATGTAGGCGTAGTCGCGCGGGATGGCCTTACGCACCTTGGAGCGCGTGTAGCGGCTTGAAAGTGAGCGAGCGACCATGATGAGCTGGTCAAGCATCGTCTTGTACCAGGCTGGCGAGTCCTCGCGCCGGCTGCGGACCAGGTCGATCTTCTCGCGCGGGTAGTAGATGAGCGTGCACAGCTCGCCCTTTTCGTCAAAGGAGAGCGTGTCGCCAAAGATCTCGTCGACATGCTCGCGCACGACGCCCGAGCAGTTGTTGAGGATGTGCATAAAGGCTTCGTATTCGCCGTGCACGTCACTCATAAAATGCTCAGTGCCTTTGGGCAGGTTGAGAATGGCCGAGAGATTGATGATCTCGGTAAACGCGGATTGCTCGGTGGGAAATTGTCTCGACAGCAGACGCAGATACTTGAAGTCTTGCGGGTTGCGATCGAATGCGACCATGAAACACCTTCCGATATGGTTGGTAAAACTGATAAACAACGTCAAACGTTTATCAGTATGCGCCGCTTTTGTTTCGATTTTGCGCCAGCGGCTGAATTGTCGGCTGAACGGTTTGGTAAATCGATTTAGTTGAGGTAGATATGGCGGTTGGGTGGAGACGACAGAGGGTGTTTTCTCAGATATTTATGCGTGGGGCCGGTGGAGACGATGGTGGTAAAGATGTTCACTATTTTTGGTTCGATTTGGTAAATAGTGGACATATGTACCGCATGTAGGCTCACTGTGCGATAATTTGCGCAGCAATGAGTAAGGAGCCTCATATGAGTGATTTTGTCCTGACCTGTGAATCCGCCGCCGATCGAACCCGTGAGTTCTTTGCGTCGCGCAATATCCCTGTCGTGTGTTTTCATTACGAGATCGACGATGTTGTCTATACGGACGATCTGTATCAGTCGATTACGCCGGACGAGTTTTTTGCCCAGATTGCCGCGGGCGCCATGCCCAAGACGTCTCAGGTGAGCGTGGGTGAGTACGAGGAGTTTTGGGAGCCGTTTGTTGCCGAGGGTAAAGACGTGCTGCACCTGACGTTGTCGTCGGGTATTTCGGGCACGTATGGATCGGCCTGCGTCGCGGCGCAGATGCTCGCGGATCGCTATCCCCAGGGCGGCAAGGTGCGCGTCATCGATTCGCTGGGGGCGTCTTCGGGCTTTGGTCTGTTGCTGGAATATGCCGCCGACGTGCGCGATAGCGGGGCTTCACTCGACGAGACGGCTGCCTGGATCGAGGAGCACAAACTCAACCTGCACCACTGGTTCTTCTCGACCGATCTGTCGAGCTACCTGCGCGGCGGTCGCATTTCGGCCGCGAGCGCGATCATTGGCACGGCGCTTAAGATTTGCCCGCTTATGACGGTCGATTGCGAAGGTAAGCTGTCGCCACGTGAGAAAATTCGCACTAAGAAGCGCGCGATTTCCGAGATGGCTAAGACCATGATGGCACACGTACAGGGCGGTACGGATTATTCGGGTAAGTGCATCATGTCGCACTCGGCGTGCCGCGAGGATGCCGAGGCAGTTGCGGCGCTGATTGAGGAACAGGTTCCGCAGCTTAAAGGCAAGATTGAGATCAATGACATCGGTACTCTGATTGGCTCGCATACCGGACCTGGTACGGTGGCGCTCTTCTTTATGGGCGACAAGCGCGTGGATTAATTTGCCCCATCACGTTGCTGCATGATTGCTCAAACGAAAACGGCCCGTCTCACGTTTGTGGGGCGGGCCTTGCTGTTGCGGCTAGCGTTTCTTTCCGCGGAAGAAAAAGCCGTGCAGTGACGGCTTGAGGCCGCGGTTGGCGCGATGCTCCTCGACGCGCTCGTGGATCGAAGCGACGCGCTCGATGACTTCGTCGGGAATCGGCACATCGGGATTCATGTTCTCGACTTGGCTGACCTCGGCGGCGGCGACCTGGTCGATAATGGGCACGTCGTCGCGCGAGATGACAGGTGTGGCGTCTTCCTTCATCTTGCGATAACGCTGCATCATGTCGGTCTGTAGCTGCTGGGCCGAAGGCGGCGTCCAGATGATGGCGTTGGCGCCGGCGGCGATGGTCTCGCGAATGCTCTCGGGCGTCTTGCCGCCCGGCGCGATAAGCGGCAGGTTGGGATAGTGCTCGCGCAGCTCGCGTAGGACCTGGGGCGTGTTCTTGCCGGCGGCGATGTTGAGAATCTTGGCTCCAGCGCGCACCTTGGCGTGGGCATCGTCGTCGCAGCGAACGACCGTGGCGATGACGGGGATGTCGGCGATGTTGGTGATGTGCTCGACCATCTCGGCAGTAGCGGGGGAGTTGACCACGCAGCCCGCCGCGCCCTGCATCTCGGAGACGGCTGCCATCTGCACGGAGCGCTTACCGGTCGTAGTTCCGCCACCCACGCCTACAAAGACCGGGCACTCGGCGACGGTCAGCAGCGCTTGCGTAATGGCGGGCTGCGGCGTGAAAGGGTAGACCGCAAAGACGGCGTCGGCGTTGGAGTTGCGGATAACCGCGACATCGGTGGTGTAAATGAGCGACTTGATGCGTCGGCCAAAGAGCGTGAAGCCGCTGGCCTCCTCGATCTCGTCGGGCATGCGAAGGGCAGCCTTGCGCAGGCGTCCGTCGATGGGCAGGGGCTCCATAGGGAGCAGGCCGTTGGGCGTGACGGCTATTTGGGGCTCGGTGAACTCGTCTGCAAGCTCGACCTCGGAAAAATCGACCGAGGCGACGATGTCCTCGTGCACCTCGGCGGGCACATCGATGGGAGCTTGGTCGTTTGCCGCCGCAGGCGTGTCGAAGGAGCTGGTGCCGACGAAGGCGTCGACGCGCTCATTTAGATCGTTGAGGGTATCCATGGAGGCTCGATTCTATGTGATGATGGCCGGCGCGATGCAGCCGGAATTGCGAATGCTAAATCGTTTGACGAGTTGATTTTTCCCCGCCGCGCCATCCGTTAGACCGAAGGGCCGGCGAACGTGAAGGAGCTGTGGTGGCGGGTATCGAGGTGCTATCTTGAAAGCCCCGTTTAAAAGAGAGGTGACGCGGTATGGAATTGACAGCAATGTTTGGCTCGATCGGCCTGTGTGTGGCCGCAATCGTTGCCGCCGCGGTCATCTACTTTGTGGTCACGGCCATTAAGGGCAAAAGGGCCGAACGCAAGGAGCGCGCGACGCTTAAACAGCATCGCGACCAGCAGGGCAAACGCGCACAGAGATAGCTTGTTGAGTTTTGGATCCGTGCGCTAGCTGCGTTTTCGGATCAGGGCAATGTAGAAGCCCTCAAAGTCGCGGCTAGGCGGAATGGTGAGCGTGCCGGGCAGGCCGTTGACGATGGCCGATACCTGACCCGCGGCAATGGCTTCGGTCAGAGCGTTGGACTCGATGCGCGGCTCCTCACCAGCTTCCTGGGTGCGTCGTGCTTCACTTTCGCTTGGCGTGCCGTCGAGGGGGATGAGCTCGCAGTCCATATGCTTGTCGAGGGCCTCTTGCAGGGCGTCCTCGTTTTCCTGCGGCAAGATCGAACAAGTCGAATAGACGAGCGTGCCGCCCGGTTTGAGGGCCCCCATGGCGCGGTCCAGAAGTGCTCGCTGCGAGCGGGCGCACTTGCTCAGCAACTGCTCGGTGAGGCCGCGCAGGCTTTTCTCGTTGCCACTGATGACGGTGCCCGTGCCGGTGCAGGGAGCGTCGAGCAGGATGCGGTCAAAGCGGAAGAACTCGTCGAGCTCGCGTGCGTCGATGCGCATGACGGGCACGTTTTTGGCACCCTGGCGATGGAGGTTCGACTCGAGCTTTTCGGCGCGGGGAATGCTCATCTCACAGGCGGTGAGGTGCGCCTGTCCCTGGGTGAGGGCGGCGATCTGCGTCGTCTTGCCGCCGGGGGCTGCGCACATGTCCAGGATGTCCTCGCCTGCCTGGGCGCCCAGGACCAACGGCGGCATCATGGATGACAGGCTCTGCAGGTAGATTTTGCCGTCGCGGTAGATGTCGAGATCCCACAGATCTGAAACCTGGGCCTCGGGCAGGATAAAGGCGTCCGGATACCAGGTAACGGTTTGGTGGGCGATGCAGGCGGCATCGAGCGCCGCAGCGATGTCCTCGGCGGTCGCCTTGAGCGTGTTGGCGCGCAGCGTGACCGGGCGTGTGGCCGCGGCGCCGAAGCCCTCGATCATGAGCTTGGCATCGGCGGGCGCATAGGCGCCGGCGACCGTGTCGACCATAAAGCGCGGCAGGTCGGCGGCGGAGTGTTGGGCGGCAAGCTGGTCGGAAAGCTCGGTAGCAGCAAACTGCCTGAGCTTGAGCTCGGCCTTGACCTGCTTTTTCTGCTTACGACGACGCGGCTTGGACATCCGTCTTTCCTTCCCGTCCCAAATTGACTACTTTCCGGGCACGCCGCTGCTGGCGTGCTTTAGTACTGGCTCTCGTGCTTGCTAAAGAAGTCGAAGCGCGGGGGCAGCGGCTTCACGCGGTGCTCGCCGGGCTTCTCGCCCAGGCTCTCCACAAACTCATCCGTGGAGGCAAAGATGTTATCCCAGCTAAAGAAGGCGACCGGGTCAACGTCGAAGTACTCGCAGATGAGCTCGCAGCCGGCCGGCACGATGCCGTGCATGAGCACGGTCGCTACGCGCAGCTCGGTAAAGGCGTCGACGAGGGCCTGCGTCATGGCGGCGTTGGCCGGCTCGCCCTCGAGCTTGTTGGCGGCCTTGGAGGCATCGCTCCAGCGCTTGTTGGCGGCGCGCAGGTAGTCGTCGCACACAGCGAGCGCTCGGTGCGTCTCGAACTTGTACATGGCCTGCTCAAAGGCGAGGGCTGCCTGCTGGGCGGCTTCGACCACGGTGTCAGAAGCGGCACCGGCGGGGATGCAACCGTTGCGATAGGGACTCTCGTCGCCCTCCTTGACGGCGACGCCGTAGAAGCAGCTGCGGGCCAGGCGGTTGAACACGCCGGTCAGCAGCGCGCTCTCCTTAAGGGCGGGGTCGATAACGCGCTTGTCGTCGCAGGCGCGCACCTCGTTGCCGTCCTTGTCCTTGCCGGTCACGCGCGTGTCGTATGCCTTGGGGCTAAAGCTCACCGGCTTCTCGGACAGGCCGAGCGACAGCCAATGCGCGCGCATCTGCTCGCAGGTGTAGTGGTTGAGCAGGTCGTCTGCCGGCGGGGGAGGAGTCTGCGAGGACGAGCTTGCCTTTTTGCCCATGTAGAGCAGGTGGTAGCAGGCGCTGACGGTGCTCTGCGTGAGGTTCCAACCCAGGGCCTCCCACATGGCGGTCTGCGCGATGCAATAGAAGTAGATGTTGTCCTGGCCAATGAACTGGTAGATCTGTGCGTCATCCGAGCACCACCAGTCGCGCCAGTCGAGCGAGCTGTGCTGGTAGGTGGGCGCGGGGACCTGCGTGGAATCGGCGGCGGGCTCGCCCATGAGGGCGGCATCCTGGGCGGCGACGCCCTCGGTCACGCCGGCGGCCTTGGCATCGCGTGCGAGCACGGTGCGCGTATAGCTGATGGGAGCCCACAGGCTCTCGGGCCAGCACCAGCAGGTGACGTCGGAGACGCCATCGACCTCGGGCACCGGAACGCCCCAGTCGATGTTGCCGGTGATGCGGAAGGGTACGAGCGCCTTGCCGCTGCGGAAGCGCACGCCGCCGTTGGCGAGCACCGCGTGGGCATCGTCGCGCTCCTTCCAGCTGGGGAAGGTGACGGTAAAGCTGCTCTTGTTGCCCTCGGGCTCCAGCACGGTGTGCTCGGGAAGCTGATCCTCGACGGCATCGAAGGCCTCGCGGAACTTGTTCTGGATGTAGAGCTGGGCCGGCAGCAGCCACTCTTCCATGGTCTTGGAGACCACGGAGCGAACCTGCGGGTTCTGGGCGAGCTTGGCGGTATAGGTTTTCATAAAGTCGAGGTAGGCCGGCAGGTCGAAGTAGAGGTTGTCGACCGGGCGCAGCTCGGGCACCTCGCCGGTGAGCTGGCTTTTGGGCGCGATGAGCTCCTCGGGCTCAAACTGGTGACCCAGGTCGCACTCGTCGGCATAAGCCTTCTCGGACTTGCAGCCCTGGATGGGGCAGCGGCCGATCACCTGGCGGCCGTTGAGGAACGTGCCGGCCTTGGCGTCGTAGAACTGCAGCGTGGAGCGCTTGGAGATGGTGCCCTGTTCGTGCAGACGCTCGATAATCTCGGCGGTCACCTCGTTGTGAATCTGCGCAGCCGGCTCAAGGCCCGAGCCGCCGTAGATATCGCAGCTGATGTTGTAGTTGTTGAGGGTCGCGGCCTGGCGGGAGTGATTGGACTCGACATACTCGGCGATGGACTTGTCGTAGCCCTCGTTCTCCTTGAGCTTGCGGTAGCTCTCCATGATGGGCGAGCCATAGCAGTCGGTGCCCGAGGTGAAGATGACGTTCTCGCGGCCCAGACGGTCGCGCAGGAAGCGGGCGAAGAAGTCGGCCGGGACAAAGACGCCACCGACGTGGCCAAAGTGAAGGCCCTTGTTGCCGTAGGGCTCGCCGGCGGTAACGATGGCGCGGCGAGGCCAGCTGGGACGGTCGTTCATGGAGTATTTGGATGCCATGGGACTCCTTCGCATATGGTGAGAGCGCGGCCGGGCGCAAGGCCTGGCGACGCGGTGGTCAATTCGTGCATATCGTTCGACATTATCGCACATGCGGACGGGTACGTGGCAGGGGCGCTATCCTAAGATGCTATGAATGAGATTTCCAACATACATGCGTTTGAAGACGAGGAATTTCTGCACGCTTGCTTCGTGTGGGGGATGGTCGTAGTCGGCGTGTTTGCCGTGTGCCTGGCGCCGGTGTTTATGCTGCTGGGCGGGCCTGCAGACTTGGATGCGGCTGACGCGGGCGGCTGGATGGCTGTCGTGGGCTGGATAGTCGGCTTGGCTGCGGTTTCTGCGGCGTCATTTGCCGTGCACGAGCTGGTGCACGGTGTGTTTTTTAAGCTGCTGGCGCCTGCGGGCGCGCAGGTGACCTTTGGGGCGAATCGCGAGACGGCGATGATCTATGCCTGCGCCGAGGGCGTTGTGTATTCGCGCCGGCGGTACATGGCGGTTTGCCTGGCACCGACGGCTGTTGTGACGACAACGCTTGCCCTGGGGTTTGCGTTTTCGGGCTATCCGCTGCTGTGCTATCTGGCGGCCGGCTTGCATTTGTCAGGCTGTGTGGGCGACTGGTATTACGTGCGGACCATTTTGCGCGACCGCCGCATTGTCGCCTGCGAGGACACGTCCTTCGGCGTGCGCTTTTTCGGGTGAGGAGATGTCGATGAAGCCGTTGTTGTTGCACGCCTGCTGTGCGCCGTGCTCTCTTGAGCCGGTCCGCCTGCTGCGCGAGGAAGGGTTTGAGCCCACAATCTGCTGGACCAACCCCAATATTCAGCCGCACGATGAATGGCAGCGGCGTTTGGACGAGCTGCGCCGGTGGTGTGCCGATGGCGACATCGAGCTTATCGAGGCGGGGGAGGACCGTGAGCGCTGGGAGGCCGGCGTGGCACCGCTGGGTGCCGATCGGCCCCGTCGCTGTCGTGCGTGCTATGCCCTGCGCTTGGCCGAGGCGTGCCGCGTGGCCCAGGAGCGTGGGTTTGAGTTTGTGGGTACGACGCTCGCCGTCTCGCCGTATCAGTTGTTCGAAACCTGCAATGATGTGTTGGAGCGTCTGGCTGCCGCCCGCGGTCTCACTCCGGTGATTCGCGATTTTCGTCCGTATTACCCCGAGGCGACACGCCGTTCGCGCGAGCTGGGCATGTATCGGCAGAACTACTGTGGTTGCCGCTTCTCGGCTGTCGAGGCGGCCATGGACCGCGCCCGCATCCGCGACGAGCGCAAAGCGTCCAAAAAGTAGTTCATTTGGGACGTCAGCCTGCTAGGATGTAGAGCGGACTTTAGCTATATAAGGAGTATCCGACGTGTCTATGCGTACCGATGATTTTGACTACAACCTTCCTGAGGAACTGATCGCCCAGGCTCCAGCCGAGCCGCGCGACTCTTGCCGCCTGCTGGTGGTGGATCGCAAGGGCTCCCAGGCGGGAACGCCGCTGGAGCACGGCGGTACCGTTGAGCACCGCATCTTCCGCGACATCATCGACTATATCGAGCCGGGCGACGTGCTCGTCATCAATCAGACGCGCGTGATGCCGGCCCGTCTGATCGGTCGTAAAACGGGATCGGGCGGCGTGGTCGAGACCCTGCTGCTCAAGCGCCGCGAGGACGTGGATCCGCTGGGCCATGTTTGGGAGTGCTTGGTCAAGCCGGGTAAGCGCCTGAAGCCCGGTGCTCAGATTGAGTATCGTGCGGGCGGCGCCCATGCGCCCGAGGGGGCTCCCGTGGTGCTGACGGCCGAGGTCATCGACTTTGTCACCGATAGCCGCGGCGGCCGCCTGGTGCGTTTTGAGCCGGCCGGTTGCAATGCCGCCGGCGAGCCGCGCACGCTCGACGAGGCCATCCATGCTGCCGGCCACGTGCCGCTGCCGCCCTACATTACCGATTACGAGGGCGATCCCGAGAAGTACCAGACCGTCTACGCCATGAAAGAGGAACACTCGGCTGCAGCTCCCACGGCGGGTCTGCACTTTACTTCCGAGCTCATGGCCGCTATCGAGGCCAAGGGTGCGAAGTTTGCCGCCGTCGAGCTCGAGGTGGGCATCGATACCTTCCGCTTGGTGGAGGAGGACGACCCCACGCAGCACGTCATGCACACCGAGCGCTACCACGTGTCGCAGGAAGTTGTCGACGCCGTGCATAAGGCGAAAGCCGAGGGTCATCGTGTGATCGCCGTCGGCACTACCGCGGTGCGCTCGCTCGAGAGCGCGTTTGACGCAGAAGCCCCGGTGTTCGATCCGGCCGTGACGGCGCGCTATTTTGAAGGCCGCGAGGACGGAGCCGACACGCTTGGCCGCGGTGACATCGTGGTGCGCGAGAACGCCACGACGCAGCTCTACCTCATGCCCGGCTCGACCTATCACGTGGTAGACGCGCTGATCACGAACTTCCACGTGCCGCGCTCCACGCTCATGATGCTCGTGAGCGCACTTGCCACCCGCGACCAGATCATGGATGCCTACGCTGCTGCTATCGAGGAGCGCTACCGCTTCTTCAGCTTTGGCGACGCCATGCTCATTCAGTAGGTTACGGCGTTTTACAAACGCCGTAACCGGTCGACGCTGCGCGGGCCGCATTTGGACAATCTGACGTTCAACTTCAAGGGCACGACCAGAAGGTCAGCGCCCTTTCGTTTCACGTCACCTTGTCTCAAATGTGACCCGCTCGCTGACTCTGCCATTACATCGGTGTTGCCGTGGTTGTTGAGTAGTCATTGGGCACTTGGCACTTGGGGACGTTCCTTTTGTGCCGGCACCTGGGGACAGTCCTTATGTCATGAGATCGGTGCAAGAGGGGTAGGTTGCCTTGCGTCGATCTAAATAAGTTGCGGTGAGATAGTTCTTGAATTGGCCTTTTTGGGGCTAAACAGGAACTATCTCACCGCAACTGCGTTGAGCGTTTTTTGGCGGTTGGTTTACTTGCTTGCGAACAGCCAGACTAGGATGATCACCAGGATTGCGGCGACGATGCAGACGATGGCGCCGGTGAATTTGATGCGTGAGTCGCGGGTACGCTCGCGCACCGCGTCCTCGGTGGCCTCGAGCTGGGCGACTTCTCGCTCGGTCTCGGTGTGTTCGGCATTGTCTCGGGCCAAGGACCCTGCAAGCGACTCGGTGATCTCTGGGTGGTCGTGCACCTCGGTCGCCTGTTCGATGATCGACTGTGCATGTGCGGCATCTGCTTGGGCGTTGGCGATGGTCTGCTCCTGGTCGCGGCGCGCCTTGTCCTCGGCAGCGATCTTCTCGCGCAGTTCGCGCTGACGAGTCGCGGCGGCGGTCTTCGCCGTCTGCAGCTCGTCGCGCGCGGCATCGGCTTCGGTCGTCACGGCTTGGTGCGCGCGTTTTGCGTCGGCGATAGGGGCTTGAGCCTGCTCGACGGCCTGCTCGGCTGCGGCAAGCGAGTGCTCAAGGTCGGCGGTGATGCGCGGGACATCTTCTTCGGCTTTACGCAGGGCATCTGCCGTGTCGGAAATCTGCATCGAGAGCTCGCTGGTGCGCACCGTATAGTTGGCGGGATTTGCCGAGGGATTGCGTTGCAGCTCGGCATACTCATGACGCAGCGTCTCGAGCTGGGCGCGCGTGGCGTCGACGGTTTGTTGTGCGGCGGCAATGCCGGCGTCTCGCTCTGCCTTCACCTTGTCGCGGATGCGCTTGGAATCCTCAAGACGTCGAACGAGGCGGTTGCCGGTCTCGCGTGAGCTCGCCTCGCGGGCCTCCACGGCGTCGAGCGCGGCCTTCAGGCGGAGCTCAGTCGCGTCATCCTCTGTCTTCATTTGTTCGAGCTGACCCTTGAGCTCTGTCGCTTTGGAGGCGTGGACATCACGGTCAATCTCGGCGACCGCTGCAGTCTTTTGGGCCGTGGCAATCGCCTGGCGCTGGTCGGCGACGATCTGGTCGTAGCGGCCTGCGATATCCTGGCGCGTCTCGAGTTCCTCGGCCTGATCGGCAATGCGCTGCTCAAGTTCGGCCAGGTGGGCGCGGGCATCGGCAAGTGCCTTTTTCGCGGCGTTCATCTCGCGCATGGCCGAGGCGCCCTGGGCGATAAAGGTGCCCACGGCGTTCGCAGTGTTCGAGACAGCGGTCCCCAGATCGCGGCTCGCGGCGGGGGAGTGCGGGGCAGTCGGGCGAGCGGTGTCGGCAGCGTCCGCATCGGCAGTCTGCGGCACGGCGATATTGCCGGTACCGCCTTCGATCACAGAAAAGCCTGCTGCGTGCGGGTCGACCGCATCGGTGCCAATCGTGGGATGCTCGAGCTGCAGAAACGAGGGCATGGTGCTGCCCTGGTCGGCAACCGGAGTCTCGCCGGGTACGAAGGTCGAGGCTGCCTCGGCGGCCTCCTCTTCCTCGGCGTCAACGTCAGCGTCGGCCACGGCGTCTTTCATCGCTTTGACGGCATCCATCATGGAGTCCATGACGGCGTCGAGCTCTTCTTCCGAAGAAACCTCGATAGGGCCCGCAGCTTGCGGAGCAGCATCCTGTACGGGGCGGTCGTCCTGAGCGGGCGCATCGTCGTTTTGCTCGTCTGCATCTTCGGCGCCAGGGGTTTCCGCCGTAGCGCTTTCGTCCAAGAATGGGCCGTCGAGGTCAATATCATCGCAGGTCACAGCGTCGGCATCTGCAGTGACGTCTGCGGAATCATCAATATGCTGTTGAGTCTGGGGGTCCAGCTCGTCTGTCATAGGCATGTGCTCCTCATCGTTGTTTGTCACCCTATGATAAAGTCTCGCGCCGACATCCCGCGCGCTGCAGCAAAGTTTCAAAACGTGTTCGATGGCTCGCGTCGATAGCAAAAACTCGGCCACTTTATCCAGTTTGTACTTGACATTCCCTTCGCCGAAAGACGTTGCGCCGTTCGCCTGCCAGGGGCTTTATTTTTCACTTGAACCCGCTAAAGTTGCATTTCAGCTTTTGGCGCGTGAAGTTGGATGCGCGCAGTCGACGGGCAGGCCCGTCGCGATTTGAAAGGACTTTATATGGGACTTTTCACTGGTAAGACCGTGATCGTCACCGGCGGCGGCAAGGCCACGCTCAAGGACGGCTCCGCTGGCTCCATCGGCTACGGTATCGATATCGCTTTTGCCAAGGAGGGCGCAAACCTCGTCATTACCGGCCGCAACGTTGCCAAGCTCGAGGCTGCCAAGGAATCCCTCGAGGCCGAGTACGGCGTCAAGGTTCTGCCTGTTCAGGCCGATGTCTCGGCTGGTCAGGACAACGAGGCCGTCGTCCAGAACGTCATCGACAAGGCTATTGAGGAGTTCGGCCGCATCGACGCCGTCGTCAACAATGCTCAGGCCAGCGCCTCGGGCGTGACCATTGCCGATCACACCATGGATCAGTTTAACCTGGCCATTTACTCTGGCCTGTATGCCACCTACCTGTACATGCAGAAGGCCTACCCGCACCTGAAGGAGACCAAGGGCTCCGTGGTCAACTTTGCTTCGGGCGCCGGCCTGTTTGGCAACTATGGCCAGTGCAGCTACGCCGCTGCCAAGGAGGGCATCCGCGGTCTGACCCGCGTCGCTGCCAACGAGTGGGGCAAGGACGGCATCAACGTCAATATCGTTTGCCCGCTTGCTTGGACCGCTGCGCTCGAGAACTTCCAGGATGCCTATCCCGAGGCGTTCAAGGCCAACGTCCACATGCCGCCGGCTGGCCACTACGGCGACGTCGAGAAGGAAATCGGCCGCGTTGTCGTTCAGCTCTGCGGTCCCGACTTTAAGTATATGAACGGCGAGACCGTCACCCTCGAGGGTGGCATGGGCCAGCGTCCTTAGGGGTTCCGCCGTTCTACCGAACGGCGGACCGGCCGACGCTGCG
>NZ_QRUF01000023.1 GCF_003458415.1 Collinsella sp. AF25-2LB | reverse complement strand
GGCCGCTTATTAGCCCGTCCAAGAATTGGGGCGCAGTTCATGGCTCGGGGCTCTTTGTGCCGCGCATCTATGAGAGGAGATATTCGATGCGTACGTGCGCTACTCCATGTAGCCACCCTGAATGGCGGAAACTGCATGCTCGGTAAAGAACTTGAGCGTGCCGGAGGTATAGCGATTAGCCTTGGGCTTCCAAGCGGCTCGGCGCTCGGCCAGGACGGCATCGATCTCGGCCGGCTCCATCTCCTTGCCGGCGATGCCCACAATAGACAGCGAGCGCTCGGGGATGTTGATCTGGATAAGGTCGCCCTCCTCGATCAGGGCAATCGGGCCGCCCACGGCAGCCTCGGGCGAAACGTGACCGATAGCCGGGCCCTTGGAGGCGCCGGAGAAGCGGCCATCGGTGATAAGGGCAATGCTCGCACCCAGCTCGGGATCGCTGGCGATAGCCTCGGTGGTGTAGAACATCTCGGGCATACCGGAACCCTTGGGACCCTCATAGCGAATGATAACGGCATCGCCGGGCTTGACCTCGTGCGTCAGGACGGCGTGGATGGCGTCCTCCTCGCAATCGAACGGACGGGCCTTAAGCGTGGCCTGGAACATCTCGCGCGGAACAACCGTGTGCTTGACGACGGCGCCCTCGGGGGCAAGGTTGCTGTGGAGGATGGCGATGGAGCCGTCGGTACCAAAAGCCTGGTCAAACGGGCGAATGATGTCCTCGCGCTTGAGGTTCCATTTCTCCAAGTAGCGGCCGCACTTCTCGTAGTAGCCGTTGTTCTTAAGGTCCTCGAGGTTTTCGCCGAGAGTCTTGCCGGTGACGGTCATGACGTCGAGGTGGAGCATCGACTTGATCTCCTCCATGATGCGCGGCACGCCACCCGCATAGTAGAAGAACTGCGCCGGCCACTCACCTGCGGGACGAACGTTGAGCAGGTAGTGAGCACCACGGTGCAGACGGTCGAAGTCGTCGGCGGACATCTCGATGCCAAACTCGCGGGCGATCGCGGGAATGTGCAGCAGCGAGTTGGTGGAACCGGAGATGGCGCCGTGGACCATGATGAGATTCTCGAAGGACTCCTTGGTCACGATGTCGCGGGGGCACAGGTTGTGCTCGGAGAGCCACACGGACTGACGGCCAGCCTCGCGCGCAAACTCACGCAGATCGGAGCTGGTTGCGGGCAGCAGAGCCGTGCCGGGGAGCATAAGGCCCAGGGCCTCGGCGGTAACCTGCATGGTCGAGGCGGTACCCATAAAGGAGCAGGCGCCGCAGCTGGGGCATGCGTTGTGCTTGGCAAACTCGAGCTCCTCGCGGGAAATCTCGCCGCGCTCATAGCGGGCCGAGATGGCGCCGAGCTGCTCCAGGGTCAGCAGGTCGGGACCGGCATCCATGACACCGCCGGTAACGACGATGGAGGGGATGTTGATGCGGCCCATGGCCATGAGGTTCGCAGGCAGACCCTTATCGCAGCTGGCGACAAAGACGCCGGCGTCGAATGGAGTGGCCTTGGCATGAATCTCGATCATGTTGGCGATCATGTCGCGGCTGGGCAGCGAGTAGTTGATGCCGTCGTGGCCCTGGGCCTCACCGTCGCAAATGTCGGTGCAGAAGTAACGAGCACCGTGACCGCCAGCCTCGGCAACGCCAGCACGGACCTCCTCGACCAGATCAAACAGGCCGGCAGAACCCGGGTGCGAGTCGCCGAACGTCGACTCGATAATGACCTGCGGCTTGTCCAGATCCTCGATGGACCAGCCAGAGCCCAGGCGCAGCGGGTCCATCTCGGGGCTGATGGTGCGGAACTTGCCAGAACGCGGCTGCAGCTTGGCAACCAGGTCGGCGGCCTCCTGCTGAATCTGTGCTTTGGTTTTCTCGTCCATGATGTTCTCCTCTTTTGGTTTGAACGGTTGTACCAATCGTTGGTTAATGAATCAGGTGAAAATGGGTACCGAGCGATGCACTCGGTGAAAGATGCTTAGCTACGCGAACTAGGCGAAGAACGAAATCACCAGGGCGCAGGCAAGACCCGAAAGGCCGATGAGCGTCTCCATAACGGTCCAGGACTTGAGGGTTGTCTTCTCGTCAATCTCCAGGAACGAGGAGCACATCCAAAAACCGGCATCGTTGACGTGCGAGAGGGCCGTGGCACCGCCGCAGATAGCAAGACAGATAGCGGCACGCATGAGCACCGAGGCTCCTGCAACCGCGGGCATGGCGGCCATAATGCCCGATGCCATGGTCATAGCGACGATGGAGCTGCCGACAGAGGCACGCACCATGACGGCAATCAAAAAGGCAACGACCACCAAAGGCAGCGGAGAAGCCTCGAGCATGGGGCCAATAACCTGACCTAGGCCGCAGTCCTGCAGCATCCAACGCATGACGCCACCGCAAGCGATAACCAGCAAGATCATGCCGACGGGCTTAAGAGAGCGGTCGAGCAAGGCCTTGAGCTCGGCGCCGGAGTAGCCGCGGCGCGCGCCCAGCAGATACATCGCGACGAGCGTGGCAAGCGTCAAGGCGACGAACGGCTTGCCCAGGAAGGCGAGAATCGAAGCGAGCTCGGCGGGCATGGGGATATAAGAGGACAGCGTGCCCAGCAAAATCAAACAAAGCGGCGTGAGCACGATGGCAAGCACCATGCCAAAGGAGGGAAGCTCCTTTTCGTCGCTCGCGCCCTCGGCAGAGGTAAAGTGCTCCGGAACATCGGTAAAGATGCGACCGCCCACGTTGCGACCCCAGATGACGCCGGCGATCGCCATGGCGATGAAGGCGGTAGGGATACCGACGAGAATCATGGTGCCCAGGTCGACACCGAGCGTGCCGGCGACCAGAACCGAACCGGCCGATGGCGGCACAAACGCATAGCCAGCGGCAAGTCCTGCGAGCAGCGCGATGCCGTAGTAGAGCGTCGACTTCTTGGTCTGCGACGCCACGCTAAAGGCAAGCGGGATCAAAACGACCACGCCGGCCTCAAAGAACACCGTAGTGCCGATGACCAGACCGGTAATACCCAGTGCCCAGCTAGAGTGACCCTGCCCAAAGGTATCGATGAAGGTCTGGGCAATCTTCTTGGCGCCGCCGCTCTCTTCAAGAATCTGGCCAAACATCGAGCCCAGGCCAATGAGCAGGGCGATGTTTTGCAGCGTGGCGCCCACGCCCTTGGTGACAGTGTCCGCCACCAGGTCGAGCGGCATACCGGCGCCGATGCCGATCGCGAGCGCCGAGACCATCATCGAAAGCACGGGGTGCAGCTTGAACTTGATGATGAGCGCAAGCAGCAGCGCGATGCCCACGATGGCGGCGATGACCAGCCTGGTGGGATCAGCCATAAACGTTGGGTCTGACATCTTTCCTCCAATTCATCAGACCTTTTGAATTCGTCTGATGACTATAGCGTGTTTTGGAAAGGTCTGATGTTTCATTTTGAAATTTGTTCGAAATACATCTGATGTATTTGGTAAACGGTCGTATTTGCGCTGCGAACGGTATATCTAAGCCGCCCGACTCAAATCCAGCGGCCAATATCGCATCCGTGGTGCGCTAAAATAGCTCAGATGAATTTTGTAATGAAAGGTATAGCTATGGCCCGCGCCGAATCGGGACTCCCCGAGCAAATATCGGAGAAAATCATTCAATTGATTCTGGATGAACACCTTGAGCAAGGCGATCGCCTACCTAAGGAAACCGTGCTGGTCGAGCGCTTGGGCGCCGGCAGGAGCACCGTGCGCGAGGCCATGAAGTTGCTGCAGTCGCGCAATATCGTGCGCATTAAGCAGGGTTCGGGCACCTATGTGGCGTCAAACCCCGGCGTTGCCGACGACCCGCTGGGCTTTACCTTTATCGACGACAAGCAGCGTCTGGCGCGCGACCTACTCGAGGTGCGCTTTATGATCGAGCCGCAGATGGCACGCATGGCGGCCGAGCACGCAACCAACGATCAGGTCGTCTGTATCGAAGAGCTCTGCGATGAATCCGAGCGCCTGGCCGAGGCCGGTAAGGATTACTCCGCCGCCGACACCGCGTTCCACAATGCCATTGCCGAGAGCTCCGGAAACCTCGTCGTTCCCCGCCTGATGGGCGTGCTCAAGGCATCCGTCCCCCTCTTTATCGACGTGACTGGCAAAAAGCTCGTCGAGGAAACTATCCGCACGCACCGCGATGTGGCCGACGCCATCGCCTCGCGCAATCCCACCGCCGCGCACGACGCGATGTACCTGCATCTGGTGTACAACCGCAACATGATCGCAGAGGGAGCGCAGGAACAGAGCAAATAGACGTCCGCACGGCAAGGGCGAGACCACCGTTTACCTTTTAAAAGTGAACGTTCACCTGTTTTTAGGAGAATCTGTCTTTTAATTCCCCCTCTTCTCCTATACTGACCTTGTATGAAAAGCAAGACTTATATAGATGAACGTTTCTTTTGAAAGGATCGCTATGTCTGATCTTATGGACAGCTTCCGCCTGGATGGCAAGGTCGCGCTCGTGACCGGCGCCACCTATGGCATCGGTATGGCCATTGCCGAGGCGCTCGGAGAGGCCGGCGCCAAGATCGCCTTTAACGCACGTCACGCCGACAAGGTCGCCGAGGCCGAGAAGCACTACCGCGAGCTGGGCTTTGAGGCTCATGGTTACGTGGCAGACGTCACCGACGAGGCCGCCGTTGCCGAGCTCATCGCCAAAATCGAGGCCGACTTTGGCACCACGCCCGACATCCTGGTCAACAATGCCGGCGTCATTCAGCGCACCCCGATGCTCGACATGAGCGCCGAGGACTTCCGCCGCGTCGTCGATATTGACCTCAACGCACCGTTTATCGTGTCCAAGGCCTGCCTGCCCGGCATGATCGCCAAGGGCCACGGCAAGATCATCAACATCTGCTCGATGATGAGCGAGCTAGGTCGCGAGACCATCGCCGGCTATGCCGCCGCCAAGGGCGGACTCAAGATGCTCACCAAGAACATCTGCTCGGAGTTTGGCGAGGCCAATATCCAGTGCAACGGCATTGGACCCGGCTACATCGCCACGCCGCAAACCGCACCCCTGCGCGAGACGCAGCCCGACGGCAGCCGCCACCCGTTTGACCAGTTCATCATTGCCAAGACGCCGGCCGCCCGTTGGGGCACGCCCGAGGATCTGAAGGGCCCCGCCGTGTTCTTGGCTTCCGATGCATCGAACTTCGTCAACGGCCACATCCTCTACGTCGACGGTGGAATCCTCGCATACATTGGAAAGCAGCCTCAATAAGCGTCGCCGCAACTGCCCATATCAGGTTTCATCCACTCGTTTTTCATTTGAGTTGCGGTGAGATAAGGATTGGTTTTGGCTTCTATCAGGCAAAACAGTCCGTATTTCACCGCAAGTTAGAAATAGAAAGGTAATTCGCAATGAAGATCGCTCTGATCAATGAGAACTCTCAGAACTCCAAGAACCCTATGATCGAGGCTGCCCTTAAGAAGGTTGTCGAGCCCATGGGGCACACCGTCTTTAACTATGGCATGTATGCCGACGCCGATTCCAAGCCCCTCACCTACGTGCAGAACGGCATCCTTGCCGCCGTGCTGCTGAACTCCGGCGCTGCCGACTACGTCGTGACCGGCTGCGGCACCGGCGAGGGCGCCATGCTCGCCTGTAACTCCTTCCCCGGCGTGCTGTGCGGCCACGTTGCCGACCCGCTCGACGCCTACACCTTTGCCCAGGTCAACGATGGCAACGCCGTTGCCATGCCCTTCGCCCTCAAGAACGGCTGGGGCCAGGAGCTCAATCTTGAGTACACCTTCGAGAAGCTCTTTGGCTTTGGTTCGGGCAACGGCTATCCTGCCGAGCGCGTTGAGCCCGAGCAGCGCAACAAGAAGATCCTCGACGGCGTGCGCGCTGTGACCATGCGTCCGCTCGTCGACGTCCTGGGCGAGATCGATCAGGACCTGGTGAAGGGCGCACTTGCCGGCGAGCACTTCCAGGAGTACTTCTTTGCCAACGCCACCGACGAGGCCATCATCGCCAAGGTCAAGGAGCTCCTGGGGCTCTAATCGCACGACTCATTGCGGCTAACGCAAGCGGCGGTCGTCCCACGTACGGGACGACCGCCGCTTTTTGCTATCTACCGACTGACGCCGCGGGGATAGGCCTCACATGCACCAAGGGGTTGACTAGAGCTCGCAGGCGACCTTGTAGCCGTCGCCGATGGCGTCGCGGATGTTGCCGCACTTCTGGGCATCGCCCAGCACGTGGGTGACAACGCCGGCAGCGGCAAGATCATCGGCCAGCTTGGTGTTGGGACGGTAACCCATGGCAAGCACCAGCGTATCGGCGTCGGCGATGGTGTGGACCTCGCCGTCCTTCTCGTAGCTGATGGCGTCCTCGGTAATCTCGGTCACCTTGGCCTCGGTCAGCACGTGAACGCCCTTGGAGAGCATGCGCGTGATGAGCACCGCACGACCGGCGCCACCCTCGTTGGCGGCAAGCGTCTTGGTCATCTCGATGACGGTGACATCGCGGTTGGCCGGCGACAGGTCGTTGACCAACGGGGCCAGGTAATCGGCCGTCTCGCAACCAACGGTGCCGCCGCCCACAATGACGATCTTCTTGCCCGGGAAAGCCTTGCCACCCAGCAGGTCGTCAGCCGTCATGACCTGCTTAAAGCCCTGCATAAAGGCCGGGGCGATGGGTTCGGCGCCATAGGCCAGGACAACCTCGTAACCGGCGTAGTCACGCTGAATATCCTCGGCAGTAAGTTCGGTGCCAAATACGCACTTAACGCCGGCCTCGGCCAGACGACGGTACTGATACTTGATCACGCGCGTGAGCTCCTGCTTTGCCGGCGGAACGGCCGCAATGCGCATCTCGCCGCCCGGCTCGTCCTGCTTATCCACGAGCACCACGTTATGACCGCGCTTGGCGGCAATGTAGGCTGCCTCCATGCCCGCGGGACCGGCACCCACAACGAGCACGTTCTTTGCCTCGGCGGCAGGCTCGTAGCCAGCCTCGTCACGCTCCACATCCGGGTTGACGGTGCAGGAGATGCGCTTGCCGAACATGATGCCGTTCAGGCAGCGCAGGCAACCGATGCAGGGGCGGATGTCGTCGGCGTTGCCGGCAGCAGCCTTGTTGCAGAACTCGGCATCGCACAGATTGGCGCGGCCCATCATGCAGATGTCGGCAGCGCCGTCCTCGATCAGCTCCTCGGCGATCCATGCCTCGTTAATGCGGCCGACCGTGGCAACGGGAATGTTGACGTGCTTTTTGATCTCGCGCGAGCAGGCGGCGTGCGAGGCCTGCTGCGTGCCGGCGGCGGGAATGGCGGAACCGCGCTTGATGGTGGTGCCGCCCGACACATGAATCATGTCGACGCCGGCCTTCTCCAGGCGACGCGAGACGTAGATCATGTCGTTGAGGGTCAGACCGCCATCGGTGTACTCGTCGCCCGAGATGCGGACGTCGATGATGAAGTCCTTGCCGCAGCGTTCGCGAATCTCGGCGATGACCTCGAGCAGGATGCGCATGCGGGCGTCGAGCGAACCACCGTACTCATCGGTACGCTTGTTGTAGAGCGGGGTCAAAAAGCCGCCGAGCATGCCGTGGGCGTGCGCCGCATGGACCTCGACGCCATCGACACCGGCCTTCTGCATACGCACGGCAGCGTCGCCAAACTGATGCGTGAGCTCGTGGATCTCATCGACCGTGATGGGGCGCGGCGCCTCGCGGGCATAGGACGGGCCCACAAAGGACGGAGCGATGAGGCGCGGCGTGCCCGGAATGTTAAAGGCCATGTAGGCGGGGTGGAAGAGCTGCGGCATGATCTTGCAGCCGTACTCGTGGACGGCGGCGGCGAGCTTTTCCCAGCCAGGGATAAACGTGTCGTCGTAGCAGCACATGTCACCCGGCAGATAGGTATAGGTAGGCTCGACCGTCACGACCTCGGTGATGATCAGGCCAACGCCGCCCTTGGCGCGGGCACGGTAATGATCGACCAAGTCGTCGGTCACATAGCCGTGATCGGCCAGGTTGGTAGATACCGGCGGCATAAAGACGCGGTTCTTGACCTCGGTCGTACCGACCTTGATCGGACTAAAGAGCATCGGGTAGGCGGAAGACTCCATACAGGGTTCCTTTCATTTGAGCCGCTCGGCGGCAGTTGCTAACGTACCTATCGTATCAGCAACCGCGCTGTACCCGACCGTACACGCTCCCCCGGCTTTTACTCAGCCCACAAAAAGTTGCGGTGGAATACGGAGTAGATAAGGCCTTTGACAGCCAAAACAGTCCGCATTTCACCGCAACTGATGGGCGGGGTGGAGTTAGAGGCCCAGGTAGTTAGTCATGCCTTCGACGGCGAGCTTGGCGCCTGCCACGGCATGGACCACGGTGAGCGGGCCGTTGACCACATCACCGGCGGCAAAAACGCCCGGCACCGTTGTCATGCCATACTCATCGACCGAAAGAAGGCCGCGGTGGTCGGTCTCCAGACCGCCCGTCGTAAGCACAAGCTTGTCCTTGGGCACCTGCGAGGCCGCAATCACAACCGTGTCGGCGGACACATGGTCGAGCTCTTCCTCGTAGCCCACCACGTTGTTGTCCTCGCCAAAGATAGCCGTCTCGAACACCGGACCGTTATCGTCGATGGCGCAGATCGCCTTGCCGCGCACGATCTCGGCACCGTCAAGCTCGGTCAGCTCCACCTCGTCATCGATGGCCGAGATATGGCGCGATCGGGCATACACGGTAACCTTGCGAGCGCCCGAGCGCAGAGCCGTGCGGGCAACATCCATGGCCACGTTGCCGGCGCCGATAACCGCCACGTTCTGACCGATCGCCACGCTCGTGGGATCGACCAGGTAATCGATACCAAACAGTACGTTACCACGCGACTCGCCGGGAATACCCAGCTTGCGGGCGCGCCAGGTACCGGTACCGACAAAGACCGCATCGTAGCCGTCGCGCAACAGGTCGTCGATATGCAGCGCGCCGCCAATGGTGGTCGAGGGACGGACGCGTACGCCAAGCGAGCACATCACGTGACGGTACTTTTGCACGAGAGCACGGGGCAGGCGAAACTCGGGGATGCCGTACTCCAGCACGCCGCCGATCTCGGGGCGCTGCTCAAACACCGTGACGGCACAGCCCAACTGGGCCATCTTAATGGCCACGGTAATGCCGGCAGGACCGGAACCGACCACGGCAACCTGCTTGCCGCACGACGGCGCGGGCTTCCACTGTTTGCGGTCCAAATACGCTGTCGAGATATAGTTCTCGATGCTCGAGAAATGCACCGGTGCGCCCTTGCGGCCCTGGATGCACGCGCCCTCGCACTGGCCCGAATGGTTGCAGACCATGGAGCAGACCGCGCTCATGGGATTGTTCTGAAACAGCAACTCGCCCGCCTCTTCAAGACGGCGTTGTTTGAACAGATCGACAACCTGCGGAATAGGCGTCTGCACCGGGCAGCCCTTAAGCTGGCAGAACGCCTTCTTGCACCCAAGGCAACGGTTCGCTTCCTCAACAATATGAATAGCCATCGGTTCCTCTCCTGGACCTCTACGACAATCTCTTTCGCCAACCTGCTTCGTTACAGAATCACGTGCTCGCACATCACGCTGTGCCCCATGCGTAGCAGCTCGTCGCGCGAACGCTCGACCGTGGACGGTGTGCTGTTCTCGATAACGGTCATAATGCCCGGTCGCGCGGCCGCGGCCCAAGCGGCAATAGCCTCAAAATCAAAGTTTCCGCACGTACAGGCGCCGTGGCATACCAAACGAGAGCCCGAGCCATCACACCAGCCATCCTGGTCCTCGTTGTCTACGATCTCGTAGTCCTTGGCATGCAGCACGCGAATCTTGCTGCCGCACAGGTGCAACATGCGCGACACCTGCTCGGAAGCCCCACCGACGATCGTGGGATGCAGTAGCGACACCGGATCGTAGATCACGCCGAGTGCGGTGCTCGAAACGCGCTCCAGAACCTCGCGGCAGCGCTCGGGCGTATTGACGATCTCATTCCAACCGGGCTCGATCAGAAGCTCGCCGCCCTCCTTTTCGGCCATCGAGCACACGCGTGCGAGTCCTTTGCAAAACGTATCGAGCGCAGCGGCCGAAAAACGGTCATCGGCCATCTTGTTCTGCGCGTTAGGGCGCCCCGTCTCGGTCCCCACCGGACAGCCCCCAAGCCAGCGCGCGAACCTCAGGCACGCCTCGTACTCGGCATAGGTATCCACCAGTTGATTCTGATCGGGCGTTGCCAGGTTTTTATAGCAGCCGAGCACCGCCACCTGCACGCCGCTGGCGGCGAGCACCTCGCGCAGATGGTCGGCGAGTTCGTGCGTAAGGCCGGAACGGTTAATGCCAAAGGACTTGTAGAGTACTTTGCTCGGCAGCTGAATGCACGAGAAACCCAGTTTGCCCGCCATGCGAATGCGCTCCTCGACCGTACCCTCGGGCAGGTCGTGCAGGCGCACGCCGACGCTCAGTGCTCCTTTTGACTGCGCCATGCCTAGACCTCCTTGCACGCATTGATGCCCGGGGTGTATCCGCCAAACGGGTCCTCGATGGAGCACACGCCCGAGGGAGCAAGCGGATCGCGCTTACCGGCCAACTTGTCATGATGCATAGTCTCGATATAGGCGAGCACCAGCGGCGCCACGCCCTTCGCGTCGTTTTTGACGACGGGCTCGCTCATGTAGTAGCCAAACGTGCCCTCGCGGTGCGCGGTGTTGCCAAGACCCGCCACCAGGCAGATGTTGTCGAGCGCCAGCTGTCCGTCGCGCTCGGACAGGCACGTGTCGCAGATGCCGTCAAACGCACGGCGGCCGTACTGGTAGTAGCGCTCGCCCAGCACGCCCAGGCGCACGCCCTTCATGATGGCGTTGGCAAAGATGGCGCTGCCCGACTCCTCCAGATAGTTGGGGGCGATATTGGGCAGGTTGATGACCTGGTGCCACATACCGGTCTTCTCGTCCTGATACGGCAGCATGGCGTCGATCAGGTCGTGGAACATCTTGCGGATCTCGTCCTTCTCGGCCGACATCGAAGGCGGCATGAGCTCCCAGGTATCGATGAGCGCCATGGCAAACCAGCCCTCGGCGCGCAACCAGAAGTTGGCCGAAAGGCCGGTGACGGGATCGCACCAGAACTGCTTGCGGCTCGCGTCGTAGGCGTGATAGTACAGGCCGTTGAGGGGGTTGCGCATCAAATCGTGCACCACTTGGAACATATGGAAGCTATCCGAGCAGGCACGGCGGTTGTGGAAGCTCAGCTCGTACTGCATGTAGAACGGCTGCGCCATGTACATGCCGTCGAGCCAGATCTGGTTGGGGTAGACGGCCTTGTGCCAAAACACACCCTCTTTGGTACGCGGCTGGGTTTCGAGCTGACGATAGATGGTATCCATGGCGGCGCGGTACTTGGGCTTGCCCACCAGGTCATAGAGTTTGTAGAGGGTTTTGCCCGCGTTGACGTTGTCGAGGTTGTACTCCTGGGGATCGTAATGCTTGATGGTGCCGTCATCCTGGACAAAGAAGTCGATATAGTCGTCGGCGAAGGTCAGGTAACGCTGCTCGCCGGTGATCTCGTACAGCTCGATGAGTGCCTTGATCATGCAGCCGTCAATGTAATTCCAGGTGTTCTCCTTGCCGGCGCGAAGCTTTTCGATATTCCAGGCCGGCGCCTGAGGCGTAGAGGTCTCGATCAACTGCTCGATATAACGGTCCAGAATCTGATTGCAACCCATTGCTGTCCCCTCTGACGTTATTGATAGGTGAACGTTTCCCCTAGTGTAACGCGAACGGGGATTATAGGGTGAACGTTAACCCTATAATCCCCGTGAACGGCAAACTTTTAACGGCAAACGGCGGTGAGGCCCGCAGCGATGCGATGCGCCAGGCGCTCATAGCCGGCAGGGCTGTAATGCAGACCGTCCGGCATGTAGAGCTCGCGGTGCTCCGGCAAAAACGGGCTGATGCCGCTTTGCGCATACAGGTCGATCACCGGCACCGAGTAGCGATCGCAGACCTCCAGCATCGCGCGCACATAGGCGTCTTGCGTCAGGCCCAGATGGTTGGCCTCGTTGCTTGCCGGAATATCCTTCTCGTGTTTGCCGCTCGTCTTGCACGGCGTCATAAACACCAGCTTTGCCTGAGGCGAGCGCACCGTGATGGTGCGGATCAGGTAGTCGAGCGCACCGTAGAACTCGTGCACGTCCGTGCTGCCCAGCTCTCCCAGCGGCACGTTACGGCTAAAGTCGTTAACGCCGCCAAAGACGATGCAGATATCTGCCGTGTGATCGATGCCGTCCAAGCGCTCGACAAACGAATCGCTACGGTCGGCCTTGACGGCAATACGCGAACCCTTAATACCAAAGTTCTCGATCGTAGCGCCGCCCAGCAGCGCACCCAGGTGCGAGGTCCAAGAGATGTCGTTGCCTCCCCCGCCGCATCCGTTATCGCCCCAGGTGGTCGAATCGCCAAAGCAGCAGATGGTCGATTCGCTCAAGTTTTTCGTTTCCATATTCTTCTCCTCACCCGCACACCGGCGGTCATACAGGTACATACCGTTCATTCGCAACATCCGAGGGGCTATGCGTGGGCGCATTCCGCAACTTGCGAATCGAGCCATTCGATATCCTCGGCAAGATGCGCCACGCCCAGGTGGTGTCCACCCGGGCAGACCTCGTGCAGAAGGTTTTCGTCCTTGCCCAGCAGCGCGTAGGCGTCGCGAACGATATCGAGCTGCTCGTCTACGTTCGCAAGCCCGCGGGCGCCGTTGAGATGGTCTTTCTCGCAGCTCTGAACCAAGAGCGGCCGTGGCGCGACAAGCGATGCAATGTCGCCCATGTCGAGCAGACGCCAGAGTCCAGGCGTGTAATTGCAGCTGCAATTGCCGTTGAGGTGCAGTAGCGAATCATCAACGCCGTACAGATAGCCCGAGACAAACGCCTTGCGCACGCGCGGGTCGAGCGCGGACAGGTACAACGTCATGTAACCGCCGCCCGAAAAACCAAAGCAGCCCAGGTCGTCCATGGCAATGTCACCGCGTGTCTCTAGGTAATCGATCAGACGCATGTTGTCCCAGACGTTGAGGCCCGCAACCGTAAGGCCCAGTGGCTCGGCCATGCGCGCCTGGTTTAGGCACGTGCCGCGCAGAAAGCTGTTCTCGCCATCGCCCTGACCCTTCCAGTCACGACGGTATCCCCAACCGCGTGCGTCGGGGCAGACGGTCACGTAACCCATACGCGCCAAACGTAGACCGTAGTCGTAATTGAACTTACGCACAGCATCATCGACCGCCGGCACGCCCGTCACGCCCGCAACACTTGCGGCGCCTGCTCCCTGATGGCCATGCGGGCAGATATAGCAACACTTGCGGCCGCGCGCATCGAGCTTAGGCGACTGCGGCTCGAGCAGGTAGAACGGCATCCAAACGTCGCGCTCCACCTGCAGCATCGCATGGGTGCGCACGATACCGCCGGCAATCTGCACCCGATCGAGTTCGCGCGCCTCAATCGACACGCGATCCATAATCGATAAGCCCAACAGGTCAAACAGCCGAACCCTCGTCGCAACCTGCCATGTCTCAAAGTCTTCGGGCGTCGTGCCCTTAAATGCGGCGGAGCGACCCTCACGCTTAAGGCGCTCACGAAATGCCAGTTCGTCTTCGTAATAGGTGTCGATATGCACCGTGCGACCGTTATCGGAAAGACTGTCGGTCTCCGCAGCGTCGCCCGGGCCACCTTCGGGGTCCCAGCCGTCCGCACCGGAAAGCACCTGTTCGCGGGCGTATCGGGTAGTGGCTGTCGCATCGAGCTCGTGCGCCCATGGCGCCCAGTTTTCGGCATCACTCGCCGGGCCATGTAGGCTTGCACCAGCGTAGTGCGCCCTCTCGTGCGCCGCCGGCTTAGCCCAATCCCACCAACCTTCGCGCTTGATATGCTGTCCCAGCCAGCAATCGATCAGCACGGTCTGGGCCCACTCACGCCAAGGACGACCCAAATAGACCGAATCCGGTGCCACGTCTTGCGCGGCTGTAAACGAGCAGCCGTGGAACACGAAGCCATATGGCTCTCCCTCGGGCGTCGATGCCGCCGTCACGTAACCGTTCACGTCCATATTGCGGTTGAGCGAGCGGATCTCGCACCCCTCAAAATAGGCACACGCGCCACCAAAGATAAAGTCGACGTCGCCCTCAATCCGGCAGCGTCGAAAATACTGACGGCCCACCCGACGCGGCGCAAACTGCTTGGGCCCAATGAATCCGCCCGGTTTGACTTCGCGCGGGGGCAACGGGCCCAAAAACAGCGTGTCCTGGCGCCCCGTAATGCAACAGGCGTCGACTACCAAACGGTCGCCGTCGGCGTACAGGGCAATCGCCTGCCCCACCTCGCGACCGTCGCCGGCATCGTTGACGATTGTGAGGTTCTCGAGCCGCACGTCGTCGGCATCGACCAAAACGGTATAGGTCCTAAAGGTGCCTAGCTTTCCGTCAATGCCCGATCCGTCCCCCGAGGGCATCTTGGCGCCCAGGCTGCCCACGATACGCACGCTGTCAGCCGTCTCGCCCACCAGCGTCACATACGGTCGATGAATCTCGACCCGTTCGCGGTACTCACCCGGCTCGATATGGATTGTCACCGGTCGTCCGTCATTCGGACAGGATTCATCAATTGCCTCCAAGGCCTTAGAGATACTGTGATATGCCCCCGCACGCTCGGGTGAAACCTCAAATAATCGTCTCTCACTCATCATCAGTCACCGCGTCCTCCCGTCGCAGACCGTCTACGTCGCAGTTTCGGCATATTAAAAGTGCGCGCAATGGGTCGGGAAGGCCCTGCCCATCGCGCGTCGCGACATGCCGAATTCGATTGTTTAAGAGCAAACGCCTACGCGCGGATAACCTTGTCGACGTTCTGGAGCTGCAGCTCCTCGCCGTCCTGGCCCTCAATAACCACATTTTGCAGGTCGAGTACCTTGACGTTTTGCGCGATGATGCCCTGGCGCACCATGGGCTCCACGCCGCAGGCCATGGCCGGCACAAAGGGCTCGGCATCGGCGGCAAAGGTCACATGGACATCCTGGAACGTCAGGCGCGTCACCTTGCTCTCGGGAAGGCCCGTGATATAGGCCGCGGCCGCATGGCAGTTGGTGGCCTCGATATCGCAAAACGTCGTGGCGCCAAAGCCGGGCGTACGGTCGTCGACGGGCAGCGCCTCGCGAGACTGCACATAGTCGGTCTTGCCGTCCTTGTCGCAGAAGTAGAACGAGTTGACCACGAAGGGCGTGAGCACCTTATCCATGCGAATGTGCTCGAAGGTGATGCCCTCGTTGACGGCGTCCTTGCCGCGTCCGCGGCGTGTCTTGACGCGCAGGCCGCGGTCGGTGCGCTCAAAGAGGCACTTGCTCACGGTGAGGTCCTTGATGCCGCCGGCGGCCTCGGATCCCAGCACCACGGCGCCGTGGCCGTCGTGCATGTAGCAGTGCGAGATCAGCACGTCGTGCGTGGCGGGACGGAGCTCGGGTTCAATGCCCAGTTTGCCGCTCTTGATGGCGATGCAGTCGTCGCCCACCGAGAACTGACAGCCAAGGATGCGGACAAAACCGCAGCTCTCGGGATCGAAACCGTCGGTGTTGTGGGAGTTCTTGGGACCCTCGATGGACAGGCACAGGGCATCGACGTGCTCGCACAGAATGGGATGGATATTCCACGCCGGGCTGTTGCGCACGGTAAAGCCGGCAAGACTCACGTTTTCGCACTCGGACAGGAAGATCATGCGCGGGCGGGCGACCTCGCGGCCCTCCTCGGGACGGAAGATGTTCTTAAAGTCCTTGTTCCACCAGTTGTCCTCGGCAAAATCGGTCTGGCCGTCGATGGCGCCGCGGCCATAGATGCACACGTCGTGCACGCTCAGGCCCGTAAAGGTCGAACAGTAGGTCGAGAAGCTCTCGCCCTCCCAACGGCCCAGGGGCAGCATATCGGTGCCGGCGTACCCAGCCCCCTCGTCACCCGTGACCGTGCCCGGAATGTAGGCAAGCGCGGCGCGGTCGTGGCGGGCCAGCAGCACCGCGCCCTCGGCAAGCTCGATGTTGATATTGCTCTTAAGGAAGAGGGACTTGATGCGGTAGTTGCCGGCGGGGATCAGCACGCGCCCGCCCTTGGGGCAGGCCATGATGGCAGCCTGAATGTTGGTGGTGTCATCGTGCTCGGCATCGCCCTTGGCTCCGCAGTCGCGAACGTTGATGGCAAAGGGCTCCGCCGGCGTGGTGACGCCTACGCTCAACTCGCGCTCGCCGCAGACAAAGCGGATCAGGTTGCGCTTGCCGGGGGTCAGGCCATCGACATAGGTCTCGACCGTATTCGTGGTACCGGCGGGCTCATCGTTGACAAAGATCTCCCACGTATCGGCACAGGTAAAGTAGCCGCCATCGTCGAGCTCGATAACGGCCGCGCGGGCATTGCGCCAGATAACGTTCGTCTCCATGGGTCTCTCCCTCAAATGTAATCAGAAGTTCATACTACTCGTTTTTAAAAAAGGGCCGTACCCGCCGGTGGATCTCCGGTGGCACGGCCCTGTGGTTTGGACGATGCGCCTGCCCTACTCGGCGGGAATTACGCTGCCGTCCTGGAAGCCAACATTGTTGTGGGCGAAGCAGTCCTCGTACTTAAAGCCGGAGAGCTCCTCGCAAAGCGCCTTGACCTCGGGCTTGACGTCGGCCATCTTGCCACCCTCCTTGACACGGTGGATCTCGTCGCAAAGGATGTCGCACTGCTCCTTGTCGATCTTGATGCCGCGGGCAAGGACGGCCGCGAGCAGGAAGAAGCCGGCGCAGCCGATGAGCATGTAGCCGCAGATGTACAGAGGCACGGTGGCGGGCTGGGTCACGGCGTCGCTGTTGCCGGCGGTCTGAATGAAGCCGGAGGCAGCAAGGACGATAGCCCATACGTTGACGGCAACAGCCTGGGCGATCTGCTGGCAGAGCTGCTGTGCGGAGCTGTAGATGCCCTCGCGACGACGCAGGGTGATGAGCTCATCGACATCGGGGATGTAGTTGAGCAGAACATCGGGCAGATATTGGAAGCCAACGTAGAAGAACTTCCAGATGGCGAAGATGATGGGGTAGGCAATCATGGCGATGGCGACCGTGGAGGTGCCGTTGATCTGACCAAAGGCGAAGTAGTTGTAGGCAATGATGCACGCAGCGCAACCAACATTTGCGAGGTACCAAGACTTGTGGAAGCCCTTCTTGGCCATGAGGGCGACCCAGATGGCGGTGCAGACGATAGCGACGACCTTGCCAGGCATCTCCATCACGGACTCGTAGGACTTAGGAATCTGTAGGCAGTAGACGATGAAGAAGGACAGGCAGGCAGACCAGCAGGCAGCAGCGAGCTTCGTGGAGACCTGTGCATACAGGACCTTGCGGAAGGACTTGTTGCGGAAGGTGGAGATAACGTCCACAAAGAACTTCTTGATGCCCTCGCCGACGCTCTCGATCTTCTCCTGAGCGACCTCCTCGGGGGTGTGCTCCCACGTGGACAGGTACACGCAGAGCAGCGAGATTGCCATAACCGAAGCGTTGACCGTAGCGATGATGAAGTAGCTGAACGGGTTGGTCTCGCCGAAGGTGCCAAAGCCGAAGCCCACAAGTGCAGCCATCAGGAAGCCGGCGGCGTTACCAAAGAGATGCTTGTAGCCGGTGAGGTACGTACGCTCCTTAAAGTCATCGGTCATCTCGATGGTAAGCGGCGACAGGTTGGCGGTGCAGAACGTGTACGCGACGTTGTAGATCAGGTACAGCACAAAGTAGTACGGGAAGCCAAACGGCGTAGCCACGAAGATGAGCGGCTCGGCGATCATCATCGGGATGGCCAGCAAGATCCAGAAACGACGACGACCAAAGATGCGGCCGATCTTGGTGGCATAGAAGTTATCGGCCACAAAGCCCATCAGCGGGCAAAGAATGGCGTTGACATAGATGGCAAACGAGCTGATCAGTGCAGCCTCGCCTGCGGACAGGCCACACTCCGTGGACAGGAACAGCACCATGTAGCTGTGCGTAAAGGTCAGGGCACCGGAATTGAGCATACCGCCCATACCAAAGCCCAAGCGCGTCCAGAATGTGATCTTACGCTTTTTTCCGATCTTATTAGTCATCGAGCTCCCTCTCTTTTCTCGATTGTCTTGCAGCAAAACATTGGAGTCCACACTGACATCTGTCTGCCCAGCGTTCAGGGTGAACGTTTAGTTAGATTATGTGCGATTCCTTACGAGAGGTGAACGTTCACTTGCATATTATCCCCGAACGGTCGATTTTTACCGCTGAACGGACACAATTGAGGCCCTAAGACCTATTGTCTGCTGGTAAAGGTGCCATGCTGGACACCCATGAGATAGGTGAACGTTTATCGTATTTTCCAATTTTTTCACTTAACCACAAAACGAAAACCCCGCCGGGAACACTCCCGACGGGGCCGACGACATAGCGCCACGCTTGGGTGCATTTGCCACTACAGGCAGACGCCGTCCTTCCAGATGCTGATCTCGTGACAGCCACGGCGCTCGGCACTCGTGAGTTTACCGCTCGCCGTCTCCAGCACCAGCTGGTATAGATCGCGAGCAGCCTCGTCGAGCGTGCGCTCACCCGTGGCAATCACGCCGGCGTTAAAGTCCATCCAGTTGGCCTTGTGGTCGCACAGACGCTGATTGGTGAACACCTTGAGCGTAGGCGCCGGCGCGCCAAACGGCGTGCCGCGTCCGGTCGAGAACAGAATCACGTGGCAACCGGCAGCCGTCAACGCCGTGGTGGATACCATGTCGTTGCCTGGACCGCACAGCATGTTCAGGCCATGCTTAGTTGCCTGGCCGGCATACGGCAGCACGTCGACGATGGGGGCAGATCCACCCTTTTGCACGCAGCCGCAGCTCTTGTCCTCGAGCGTGGTAATACCGCCGTCTTTGTTGCCGGGACTCGGGTTCTCATAGACGACCTCGCCGTGGCTAATAAAGTAGTCCTTAAAGCCATTGAGCATGTCGGAAGCGGCGTTAAAGACCTGCTCGTTCTCACAGCGATCGAGCAGGATACTCTCGGCGCCAAACATCTCGGGCACCTCGGTAAGCACCGACGTGCCGCCGCGGGCGACGACCATATCGCTCACGCGACCGATCGTGGGATTGGCGGTAATGCCCGAAAGACCGTCGGAGCCGCCGCACTTAAGTCCAATAACCAGCTCGGAGGCCGGAATGGGCTCGCGCTCGGCCTGCTTGGCGAGGTCTGCCAGCTCGGCCAGAATCTTGTGGCCCTCGATCTGCTCGTCGGCTACATCCTGGCAGGTGAGGAAGCGGACGCGCTCGTGGTCGAAGTCACCGAGCTCGTCAAGCACCTGCTGGTGCGTGCAGTTCTCGCAACCGAGCGACAGGAATAGCACACCGGCCGCATTAGGATGACGCGAGAGCGCCACCAGCAGACGACGCGTCTGGGCATGGTCGGCGCCGGTCTGCGAGCAGCCAAAGGGATGCGGGAAGTAGTAGACGCCCTCGAGCGGGCCCTCGACCAGATCCTGAGCCTGCTCGCACATAGCACGCGCAACCTCGTTGACGCAGCCGACCGTGGGGATGATCCACAGCTCGTTGCGCGTCGCGGCACGACCGTCGGCGCGGCGGAAGCCCATAAAGGTTTCAGGCTCAACGGGATCCACAACCGGATGCGTGGGGTTGTAGGCGTACTCGACCTCGCCCGAAAGGTTGGTCTTCACATTGTGCGTGTGGAGCCACTGACCGGGCTGGACATCGCCCGTCACATGGCCGATAGGAAGGCCGTACTTGATGACGTCCTCCCCCGCGGCAATCGAGCGCACGGCCATCTTATGACCCTGCGGAATATCCTCCGCGGCCACGACCTCGCCCACCCCGGGAACCGCGACGGCGGTGCCCTTGGCAAGCGGCGACAGCGCGACGATCACGTTGTCGGCCGGATTGATCTGGATAGTGTTCATTGCAAATGGTCCTAACCCTACAGGTTGAGCAGAAGTCGAGACGCGGGCACGCCGTCCCGCGCCCGCGTCTGCGCCGGAAATTTACGCCTGAGCGTTGGCGAAGGCCTGCTTGGCACCCTCGGCACGCACGACGGCGAGCGCGCTGACGACAAACTCCTCAAGACCTGCGATCTGCGTAAGGTCCTCGCCCCACATCTGCTTGTTGGTGAGCACGTCGTGCACCAGCTGGGCATCGTCGGCGCCGGCATGGGCGGCGTAGAAGTCGAGCACGAAGGCGTCGTCCTGAGCGGTGTACTCGGTGCCGTCGGAGCGACGCAGGTGCAGGCCGTCGCCCTCGCGGGACACGAGCTCCTGTGTGTAGAAGGAGATGAGCGTAGCGAGGCTCGTCGCCAGGCACTTGGGCAGGTTGCCGGTCTCGGCAACGTAGTCCTTGAGCGTGGGCAGGTCGCGAGCGCGCCACTTAGCCGTGGAGTTGAGGCAGATGGAGAGCAGCGCATGATCAATAAACGGGTTGTCGAAGCGGTTTTCGACGGCGGCGGCAAAGGCCTTGCAGTCCTCGACATCCAAGTCGGCGGCAAGCGTCGGAATGACCTCGTCGTAGAGCATGGTGTTCATGAAGCCGCGAACGGTCTCGTCATGCATGCAGTCGCGCACGATATCAAAGCCGGCAACCCAAGAGCCCGGAACAAAGGCGGTATGGGCACCGTTGAGGATGCGGACCTTGCGCTTCTTGTACGGGGTTACATCGGGGGTAACAAAGACACCCGGCAGGCCGGCCTTTACGAAGGGAAGCTTCTCGGCAAGCGACTCGCCGCCCTGGATGCCCCACATCTGGAAGGGCTCACGCACGGCCAGGAAGGGATCCTCGTAGCCCAAACGCTCGGCCACGACAGCGGCCTCCTTGGGATCGCGAATGCGACCCGGAACGATGGTGTCGACAAGCGTGGTGCAGATGGTGCAGTCGTTGGCCATCCACTGCGCAAACTCGTCCTCCCAGCCCCAGTCGCTCACGTACTGGTTCATGATGCGCAGCAGCTCCTCACCGTTGTGATCGATGAGCTCGCAGGCGAGCACGATGACGCCCGGCTTGCCGGCGGCCCAGCGGGCGTGAAGGACCTGGGCAAGCTTGGCAGGGAAGCTCGCGGGCGGCATGTCGTCGGCCTTGCAGGACGGGTCGTAGGCGATACCGGCCTCGGTGGTGTTGGAGACGATGATCTCCAGGCTGTCGGAGACGGCGACCTCCATCATGGCGCGATAGTCGTCCTCGCGATACGGGTTGAGACAGCGGCTGCAGGCGCTGATCACGCGGGACTCGTCAACCGTGTTGCCGTTCTCCTTGCCGCGCACCAGCACGGTGTACAGGTCGTCCTGAGCATTGATGCCATCGGCAAAGCCAAAGGCGCCGCTGATGGGCTGCACCATGACAACCTTGCCGTTCCAGCCGGTGACCTCGTTGCCCATGTCAAAGAAACGGTCGACGAAGGCGCGCAGGAAATTGCCCTCGCCAAACTGTAGAACCTTCTCGGGAGCGTCCTTGGGCAGCAGATAGCCCTTGTAGCCGATCTTCTCGAGCGCATCGTAGCTGATGTTCTCCATCTGTGTCTCTCCTTAGATAGCTGTTAGCGTGCAAGCAAAACGGGGGCGCCGTGTGTGGCAACGGCGCTCCCGTGTTCGATGTGATTCGATGCAGGCTTATGCCTCGACGGTGTCCAGATCAAAGCCAAAGTAGCGGACCGCGTTGTTGTAGCTAATGTCGCGCACGATATCGCCCAGCAGCTCCATGTCGGCCGGATACTTGCCCTGTTCGACCCACTCGCCGATCACGCTGCACAGCACGCGACGGAAGTACTCGTGACGCGGGTAGGACAGGAAGGAGCGGGAGTCGGTAAGCATGCCCACAAAGTTGCCCAGCACGCCCTCGTTAGCCAGAGCCGTGAGCTGCTCGCGCATACCGACCTCGTTGTCGTTGAACCACCAGGCAGAACCGTTCTGGATCTTGCCGGCGGTCGGAGCCTCCTGGAAGCAGCCCATCACGGTATCGATCATGGTGTTGTCGATGGGGTTCAAGCTGTACAGGATGGTCTTGGGCAAGCCGCAGGTCTCCTGAATGGAGTTGAGGAAATCGGCAAGCTGGTCGGACGGCGTGTAGTTGGAGATGCAATCGTAGCCGGTATCGGGGCCGAGCTTGGCAAACATGGCGCGGTTGTTGTCGCGCTTGCAGCCAAAGTGCAGCTGCATGGCCCAGCCCAGACGGACATACTCGCCAGCAACGAACTGCATAAAGGCAGTCTTGTACTTGAGGATCTCTTCCTCGGTAAGCGGCTCAGCAGCCAGACCCTTGGCAAAGATAGCCTCGATCTCGTCGGCGGTAGCCGGGACGTACATAACGTAGTCGAGTGCGTGGTCGGAGGCGCGGCAGCCCAGCTCGTGAGCAACGTCGTAGCGCTTGGAAATGGCAGCCTTCATGCCCTCAAAGTCGCTGACCTCAACGCCGGCAACCTCGGAAAGGTGCTTGCAGTAGTCGGCAAACTCCTGGCCGCGCTCGATACGCAAAGCGGCATCGGGGCGCATGGCGGGAACGACCTGAACGTCAAAGCTGTCGTCGGCGGCAATCTTCTTGTGCCACTCAAAGCTGTCGGCGGGGTCGTCGGTAGTGCAGATCATGCGGACGTTGGACTGCTTGATCAGGTTGCGGCAGGTAAAGCTGGCCTCGGCGAGCTTGGCGTTGGCAAGGTCCCAGACCTCCTGGGCAGTCTTGCCGTTGAGGACGCCCTCGTAGCCAAAGTAGCGCTTAAGCTCCAGGTGGCTCCACTCAAAGACGGGGTTGCCAACGCAGCGACCCAGGGTCTCGGCCCACTTTTGGAACTTCTCGCGAGCAGGGGCGTCGCCAGTGATAAAACGCTCGTCGACGCCGTTGGCACGCATCAGGCGCCACTTGTAGTGGTCGCCGCCCAGCCAAACCTCGGTGATGTTCTCGAAACGCTTGTCCTCCCAAATCTCCTTAGGAGAAATGTGGCAGTGATAGTCGACGATGGGCATGCCCTCGGCAAAGTTGTGGAACAGCTCCTCGCCGGTCTTGGTGCTCAGCAGGAAATCCTGATCGTCCATAAAGTTTTTCATCAAACAGCCCCTTTGCTGGCAAGGCGGGCGCACGGCGCGCTCGTTATCCTTTAGGTGAACGTTCACTATACTAATCCATTGCACCTCAAAAGGTGAACGTTCACCTAACCACCACGGGGTGAACGGTAGATTTTGCCCGTTCAACGGTTGCTGGAGATGTGACTTGCATGTATTGCGGACTGTTTGGCGTCCCCGAACACCGAACTTGAGCGCTTTTGCTCAGGTGGGTCATGTCCCGACGTACATTTTTGGGAGTATTCAGCATTGGAGCGCGCCGTGCGCCATCCTCAGCGTCCTATTTGGAACGCAGATAGCGCCCGATCGGCATAAAAAGTGCCCCCGATGGCAAATTACGCCATCGGGGGCACTTAAAACAGTCGTTCTGCACCTCATTCAGGGCATGCCAATGCTGAATACTCCCAAAAATGCACGTCGCAAGAGGGGGTACCTGCTCAATCGGCTAAATACCCGCAAGTTCGCAGTAGCGGTCGACATTGCTGGCAAATACCATCTCGACGGCGCCCTTCTGGACGGGCACCGTCGGGGTCCTTCCCCACAGCAGATAATCGCCTAAGGTTTTGGCGCCACGATATGCCAGACTCACCGGGTCCTTGTAGACGATGTTGGTAAAGATGCCCCGACGCAAGGCCAGGGCGCTTTCGGGAAACAGGTCGTTGCCGATCACCATAACCTGACCGGCCTTGCCGCTCGAGACAAGCGCATCGGCAACCACTTCGGAACCAACGGCAAAAACGCTACAAATGAGCTCAGGGGCGTCCGGCGCACTCAAGCGCTTTTCGAGCTCATGCTTGAGCTGTTTGACTTGCGCATGGGCGCCGGCAAGGTCCTCAACTTGCCATGGAATATCGTGTTCGCGCAGGTAATTGTGAAAGGCGCGGGCGGTTAGATAGTGCGAATCGGTATAGGGGTCGCCCGCCAACAGGAGCACGCGGGCGTCAGCCCCAGAAGCGTGAACCAGGTTTGCCGCCTGCTCTGCCATAAGACTGCCCGCCGCGGAATAGTCTGCCAGACTGGCACCCAGGCGATCGAGGTGCGGTCGGTCGCCATCGACGAGCTCGATCGCCACACCCGCCTCGGCAATCTGCCTCAAAAGCTCGGTCGCACGGTCATCGCTCGGAACATAGGCAAGCAGGCCATCAATCTTCTCGCCTACCTGCAAGCGCTCATCAATCTGCTCGAGCGCATCGGCGTAGCCACCCACGCCAAATTCAACACGCTCAACCGTAATGCCCCGGTCGATGACCTCCTGCTCAAAGCGGTTGCAGCCTTCCCACAGGTAACGGAAAAAGTACGCTCCCTCGCGCGAGGCGCGGGGCAGGCAAAACACCAGGTTGATATCCTTGCGGCGCAGGCTCGAGGCACTCGTATTGCGATGGTAACCCATGGCCTCGGCCTTAGCATTCACCTTGGAGCGCACGGATTCGCTCACGCCGGCCTTACCCGTCAGGGCCTTGTGCACGGTATTGATGGAAACGCCAAGCTCGGCGGCTATGTCCTTCATGGTTACGCGAGCGCTCATGGGGATACTCCGTTATAGATAAGTTGCCAATTAACACTACAGGTAACGATACCCCAAAATCACTCTACAACTCGCCGCGCTCGCCCCCAAATGTGCAAAGCGCCCCGCGAACGGATGCTCGCGAGGCGCTTGGATGCCTAGACCTTATTTAATACCGCGGCCCAGGTCTTCGGCGATTTTGTCCACGCCCTTAAGCGCAGCGCACGTCTTTTTGCTGGAACAATGCCCCGTGCAAACGCCGCCCTGAGCGCAGTCGGCGCAGGTTCCCTTTCGGTAGATGCGCACGCACACGGCGACAAACGCAATACCGATAACAGCCAGTACAACAATATCGATAGGTGCCATAGCAAGCCTCCCCTAGTTAACCAGCACTTACTTTACCCCATTCTCCACCTACCAAAAAGGGACAGGTTTATTTTGGTCGGTTTTATCTGCGGAAACGTCACATCTCCCCCACCAAAAAGCCCGAGTGTCGCTGGGACACCCGGGCTCGTGGAAAGGGGTTAATCCTTATTCGGACTTAAGCGGAAACTGCGGCGGAAGCAGTGTTGGTCTCGTCCTCGTCGGTCCATGCATGCTTGGGCATGGGACGGAAGATCTGGAAGAGCATCGCAACCAGCAGCACGATGGCCACAATCGTCCAGATACCAAACTGTCCAAGAACAAGCAAGTTGTAGAACTGGTTGATGAACAGGCCGATCACCCAAGCGAAGGCGCACTCGTAACCGATGGCGATCGCAGTCCACTTGCCGGAATCCATCTGGTTGCGGATGGTGCCAATGGCAGCAAAGCACGGAGCGCACAGCAGGTTGAAGGCGCCGAAGGCAACGCAAGCGCCCATGGTGGGGAACATGCCGGCAAACGCGGTCCACAGGCTCGGGTCGGTCTCGCCCGCGTCGGCGACGGACAGCAGCGAGCCGGCGGTGGCGACGACGTTCTCCTTGGCGACGAGGCCAGAGACAGTCAGCGCGGTGGCCTGCCAGGTGCTAAAGCCGAGCGGGGCGAAGATCCAAGCGACCAGGTTGCCCAGCATGGCAAGCACGGAGTAGTCCATAAACTCCTCGGGGATGCCGTCCATCGCAGGCAGGAAGCCAAAGGAACCGTTATAGCTACCAAAGTTGGAGAGGAACCAAACGACGACGGTGGACGCAAAGATGACCGTGCCGGCCTTCTTGATAAAGGCCCAGCAGCGCTCCCACACGTGCAGCGCCCAGGAACGGATCGCCGGGAAGTGGTAGGCGGGAAGCTCCATAACGAACGGCGTCGGGCGACCGGCGAAGAGCTTGGTCTTCTTGAGCATGAGGCCCGAGGCGATGACGGCAAAGACGCCCAGGAAGTAGAAGAGCGGGCTGATCCATGCAGCCGTGGTGGAAGAATCGCCAATGATGGAGCCCATGAGCAGGGCGATGATCGGCAGCTTGGCGCCGCAGGGGATGAACGTGGTGGTCATGACCGTCATGCGGCGGTCCTTCTCGTTCTCGATGGTCTTGGTGGCCATGACGCCGGGGACGCCGCAGCCCGAGGACACGAGCATGGGGATGAACGACTTACCGGACAGGCCAAAGCGGCGGAACACGCGGTCCATGATGAAGGCGACGCGGGCCATGTAGCCGCAGTCCTCCAGGAAGGACAGCATCACGAACAGCAGGAACATCTGCGGCACAAAGCCGAAAATGGCGCCCAGGCCGCCAACGATACCGTCGCAGACCAGCGAATCGACCAGGCCACCGTCCTCGGTGCCACCCGCCACAAGGGCGTCGTGCACCACGGTGGTGATACCCGGGACATAGGGGCCGTACTGCGTCGGGTCAACCGAATCGGCGTCGTCGCCCGCAGCCTCGACAGCTGCGTCGTAGGCGTCGCGACCCTGGCCGAGCACATACCAGCCGTCGGTGCCGAAGAGCTGGTCGTTGGTGAAGTCGGTCACCGTGCCGCCCAAGGTAGAAACGGCGATGTAGTACACGCAAAACATGATGACCACAAAGATCGGCAGGCCCAGGATACGGTTGGTAACCACGCGATCGATCTTCTCGGAAGTGCTCATCTTGGCCGGGGCCTTGGTGAGGCACTCATCGATGATGTGCGCGATGACGCCATAGCGCTCACCGGTGATGATGGACTCGGCGTCGTCGTCGCAGTCCTGCTCGCACTGGGCGACCAGCTCCTCCACGCGAGCGGCCTTCTCCTTGGTGAGGTTGATGAGTTTGCAGGCGTCTGCATCACGCTCGAACAGCTTAACGGCGTAATAGCGGCGCTTGTTGGCGGGAACGCTCGCCGGAAGGTTATTCTCGATGTGGTCCAGAACGTCCTCGATGGAGGAGTCGAACTTGTGCTCCGGCACCTGGCCCTTGGAAGCAGCGGACTTCTTGACCTGCTCGAACAGCTCCTTGATGCCCTTGTTCTTAAGAGCCGAAATCATCATGACCGGGCAGCCGAGCTTCTTGGAAAGCTTGTCCGTGTCGATCTTGTCGCCGTTCTTCTCGACCAAATCGGCCATGTTGAGGGCGACGACCACGGGCAGGCCGGTCTCGATGACCTGAAGCGCCAGGTACAGGTTGCGCTCGAGGTTGGTGGCGTCGACAACCTGGACGACCACATCGGGCTCGCCGCTCATGAGGTAATCGCGCGAGCACTGCTCCTCGGGGCTGTAGGGGGAAAGCGAGTAGATGCCGGGGAGGTCCGTGATGGTAACGTTCTTGTCGCTTAGGAGCTTGGCCTCCTTTTTCTCAACCGTGACGCCGGGCCAGTTGCCAACGTAGCCGTTGGCGCCGGTGATCAGGTTGAAAAGCGTGGTCTTGCCGCAGTTGGGGTTACCCGCCAGCGCGACATGGATCTGAGAATCCGCCATTCAATCCTTCTTCCTTGTGTGCCCGCGCTGCTTTCTCCGCACGGGCTGGATAATGTGCTTCAAAACTGCTGCATTAAGTTAGAAATAACTAACTTTATCTGCAGAAATATACACCGCGAGTCTTTACTGGACCTCGACGACGGCCGCCTCCTCCTTGCGGATGGAAAGCTCGTAGCCGCGCACGTTGATCTCGACCGGATCACCGAGCGGTGCGACCTTCACGACCTTGAACGAAGTGCCCTTGATGAGCCCCAGGTCCATAAGGTGGCGGCGAAGCGCACCCTCACCGTGAAGCTTGACGATGGTGGAGCTCTCGCCCACCTTAACGTCACCCAACGTCTTCATCCTCTTGTCCCCCTTTCGGTTTTTATGAAATGCTACAGACTAACCGACGGTCATGATGTGCATGGCAACCTTGGAATCGATGCCAAAGCGTGCGCCCAGCACCGTGACGATGATATTGGCACCACTCGAGCTCACCACGTGGATTTCGTTGCCCTCGACAAAGCCGAGGTCCTTGAGGTGGTGTTTCATGTCCTCATTGCCCTTTACACGAGACACGCGCACGGTTTCGCCCGCTTTTACCATCGAAAGCGGCATGGCCGGCATCTGCGGTCCGCAAGACATGAGTGGCTCCTAACGTCAGTTCGTCCTCAACATCGACGCGATAAAAGTTAACCACGTCTATGTTCGCTTTAGTAAACTAGCACGTGGTTAACTTTTTGGAAAGGGTCTCTATTCAGTTTTCGAAAAAGTTTCCTATACGAAACAAAAAGGCGCGGCAAAGAGCCGTCCTTTGCCGCGCCCCGTCATGCTTAAAGCGAGAGGTTTCTAATCGACGTAACGCAGGAAGCCTCATCCACGCCCGAAACGCGGAAGATGATGTCCTCGCCGCACTCGCCGTAGAGAGCCATGAGGCCCATAACGTCGCGACCGTCGGTATGACGGTCACCGATGCTGACCGACACGTCGCTACGATGCTTGGCAATGATGTCATAGAGCAATGCAACCGGGCGGGCATGTAGTCCCAACGGATCTTTAATCGTCTTTGTAAACTCGACCATGTCCCCTCCCACGACATCGCACATTCGGCCGGCAAACCCAGCCACGTGGTAGTTATTGTAGCGTTAGATGCTTATCGAGGGCCCCTCCGGATACCCTGTGGTCAAAAAGTGGCAAATATGAGTACTGTCACCAATTTAGTAGCAGCAAAATCGAGAGCAAATTGCCTACTTTGAGCGATTCGAAGAGGTTAAAAGCCGTCAAACGCCCTTTAAAGGGGGTTAGATAAATTGATTTTGAGCCCATTTTTGCTCGGAACAGGCCGAAAAATATGACACCTCTTTTGCAGCAGTACTCATATTTGGCATTTTTTGCCCACAGGGTCCAAAACCATGCCCCAAAATCAGAACC
>NZ_QRUF01000022.1 GCF_003458415.1 Collinsella sp. AF25-2LB | reverse complement strand
GAAGGGGGAGGCCTCGCGGCCTCCCCCTTTTTGCGTTTGCGGTGCATAAATGACTCATTTACGCCAGACGATTTAATTCTTTTTGGTATTGAGCCTTTATTTAAAGAAGATAAATCGAATAACAAGGGCAACTGCCATGGCCACAATGATCAAAAGCAGGATTGTCAGTCGATGCTGCTTGCGTCGTTTACTTGACGAAACGAAGATCGATTTTCCCTGTTTTGGCGTTTCGAGATAGCGAGCCGAATGCGTCAAGGTTTGCTTTGGTCGAGGACCTCTATGTTGATTGGCGGCGGATGCTTTCAGTGGCTCCTCACTAGCTGCGCTGTTTTTAGATAATGGTGCGTCCTTCAGATATACAGGGTCTCCCGAGGCCACGCCCATATGTTTACGTCCCGTTTGGGCATCCTCGAGTGTTTGATATCGATTTCTCGTCACATACTCGGGCTCAGGATCATTAATGGGCTCTTGCGAGATGTGGGGGCGATGGAACCGTGGCGGCTGCGTGGAAGTATCTTCCCCCTGCGTCGGCATAAACATTTTGTTCTGGTTTTGGTCGTCCATGATGCCCTTTAGCTCGTTACCAACAACGTGTACGCGCTCATTGTAAGCCCCTTGCTATTTGTAGCTGCGAACATACTTGTTATTTAGGCTCTGGTTCAAAGAACCTTAACCTTACTAAAACCTTAGTCACACACACTTAGATATGCTTATAGTACTGGACTCAAAAAACTTTATAGTCCATGTATATATAAGCACTGTGTGGGCATATATAAGAGCGTCAAAAGAAGTCCCAGTCACCTAGAAGATGGCTCGGCAGTCCTAAAAGGAGTGGTAAACATGGCAAGCATGGTTCCTTATCGTTCGGTTTTTGGCGTTCGTCCTTCTGCTAGCTCGCTGTTCGATCTGTTTAATGATATGACCGACCTTGCAAACAACTCGATTGCTTCCAAGGCGTTTCCCGTTGACGTTGAGGATAAGGGCGACGGCTATGAGGTCAAGGCCTATCTGACCGGTGTCGCCAAGGACGATATCGATGTCGAGCTCAATGAGGGCCGTCTGTCCATTAGCGTGAATGTCGAGGAAGACGAAGAGAACGAGGGCAAGAACTTCCTGCAGAAGGAGTTCAGCTCGTACAGCGCGACGCGTGGCGTGTATCTAAAGGACGCTTCGAGCGAGGGCCTCTCGGCTAAGTACGCTGACGGCATCCTGACCGTTACGGTTCCCAAGATCGTCGAGAAGAAGAACGTTACGAAGATCTCCATCGACTAACTTCGTTGGTGTTCTGCGCTATTAAAAGACAGCAAAAGGGGCTGGGAAGCGATTCTCGGCCCCTTTTGCTGTCTAGGACAGTCTATTGAATGGTTGCCGGCTGATACTGACTCGCAGGGCGTATCGAGAGTTTTCGCGATCCTTGGAGAAGGGTTGCGGAGCTGCCGACCTCGTCATCCAGGGTTGCGGCCAGAGCTTTGGCATAGCTTTTGACGGTAAGGCTCGGACGATTGTTATCTTGGCTGATATGCATGGCAATGAGCTGTTCGGTGCGATCGGTAACAAGTGCGCGCGCGGCTTCGGCGGCTTGGCCATTGGAGAGGTGTCCCCTTGCAGACAGGATGCGCTCCTGAAGAAAGCGGGGATATTCTCCCTCGCGCAGCATGGTCACATCATGGTTGCTTTCGAGCGCGAGGACTCGACAATCTTCGAGGGTGTTCATGGCTTGGCTCGATAGCTCTCCGGTGTCGGTGGCAAAGCCGATGGAATCATCGAGGGCGTCGAATCGATAACCGACTGGATTGATGACATCGTGTGATGTTGAGTAGGTTTGCACGTGGATGCCGGCAATGGACAGGGTGTCGCCGGGATCGAATTCCTCGACAGGCAGATGAGAAAGATTTTCTTTGTTCGAAAGAGTGCCCCTGCTGGCAAAGAGGGGGCCGTGCCAGTGCTTGCACCAGACATCGAGGCCCTTGATGTGATCGCTATGCTCATGAGTAATGAGAAGAGCCGAGACGTTGTCTGCCGAGAGCCCCAGTTCTGCCATGCGCTTTAATGTCTCGCGGCGAGACAGTCCGTCATCGACCATAATGAGCCCCTGCGGGCCCTCTATGAGTGCGCAGTTGCCTTTAGAGCCACTGCCGAGGATATGAAGGTGCAGACAAGACATAAGATTCCAAAGGATACAATGGGTGCGGACGAATAAAGGAGGAAGCGAATGCCAACGGTATCACAGCATTACGGACACCATGCCGTGCCCGGGGCAGTCGATGAGACCCGGACGAGGCAGCAGGCTGCTCCTGTCGTGCTCATGGTATCAGGCGGCGCGGACTCGACGGCACTGCTTCTTATGGCGTGCACATCAAAGCTGGATATCCAAGACGGACGCGGTGTTGCCCCCATTGCTCGCGAGCGCCTGCATGTGCTGCATGTAAACCATCATCTGCGCGGCAAGGCGTCCGATGGCGACGAGGCCTTTGTGCGTGAGCTCTGCGCGCAATATGGTTTACCGCTGTGCGTGGAGCACGCTTATTTTGATGGGGAGTCGGGCAATATTGAGGCCGCGGCCCGCGAGGTGCGCTATGCCGCGGCGCGGAGGTATGTTCGCGAGCTCTGCGCCCAGACGGGGGCACCGCGAACGGCGGCTCGTATCTGCACCGCGCACACGTCTTCGGATCGCGCGGAAACGTTTTTGATGAACGCGATTAAGGGTTCGGGGCCCGCTGGCCTATCGAGCATTCCTCGCCGGAGGAATATCGTGGTGCGTCCCTTGCTCGACCTAACTCATGGCGAGCTCGTGGGCTATCTACAGGTACATGGTCAGCCGTGGCGTGAAGACGAGAGCAATGAGGATATCTCGTATCTGCGAAACTACGTGCGCCATCGAGTGATGCCGGTGGTGGCGCAGCGCAACGTGAGCGTCTGCAAGACGATTGGCGCCGCCTGCGAGATCTTAGGCGATGAGGACGCGTTTTTGTCTCAGCTTTCGGCACAGGCGTTTCGAAGCTGCCTGCGTAAGGAGGCGGCGGGCGCGCTGGTGCTCGATGCCAGGCGCCTTGCTGCGGCCGAGGTGGTAATCGCGCGGCGTATCGTGCGACTGGCGATTAAGCGCATCGATCCGGACGCTCGTCCAGAGATGCGACATGTGGAGCGAGTCCTTTCCTGCGTTGCCGAGGGCGCCGGCTCGGTCACGCTTCCGGCGGGGATTGACGCACGCATTGAGTTTGGCATGCTGGCGTTTAAGGCGCCGGCGGCTCGCGAGGGCCTGGTCGCGGACTGGGTTACCGTACCCGGTCGTTTGCCGTTGGGCGGGGGACGTATGCTGGTCACAGAACCGATGGCCGTTGAGCCGGGATGCGATATCGTGCGCCGCGCCCGTGAGCTTGCGGCTGCCGGGGAAGTGACAGCTTTGGTAGACGCGGCTGCCCTGGGTTTTGCCGACAGCGATAGTGAGCGGATCCTGGCGGGCTCGCGTGGCGAGATCCCTGCCGAGGCGCGATTGGCGCGCCTGTGGGTGGACGGTCCCGCACCGGGAGACGTGATGTGCCCGTTAGGGATGAGTGGTCGAAGCAAGAAAGTATCCGACTTGCTAGGTGAGGCTCGCATTCCCGTTTCCGAGCGCGCCGGAGTGCCCATGGTGAGGACGGCGCCGGGGGGTGCCGTGGTGTGGGTCGCCGGAGTTCGCGCGGACGAGCGTTTCAAGTGCACGGCCGCAACGCGTGTGGCATATCTGCTCCGCGTGGTCGATGCGGAATAGCGTCCCACGCCTGCTATTCTGTGCGACGTTGACGGTATTCCCGCGCTGATGGCGCACGGGCTGGTAAATTTACCCCGTGCGCTGCTAGAATGTGTAGTTCGCGTCCATACGGCGGTGTGTGGGCGATAAGCACAAGAAAGGGTTGTCATGGCTTCTCAACATCCGGATATCGAGAAGGTTCTGTTCACGCAGGAGGATATCGACGGTATCGTCTCTCGTCTAGGCGAGCAGATTACTCGCGACTACGCGGGTAAGGATCTGGTGCTGATTGCGGTCCTGCGCGGCGCCGTGGTCTTTATGGGCGACCTGATGCGTAAGATCGAGCTGCCGACCAACATCGATTTCATGGCTGTTTCGAGCTATGGCGACGGTGTGAAGTCCTCGGGCATCGTGCGTATCATTAAGGACCTGGATATCGACATCCGCGGTCGCGACGTGCTGATCGTTGAGGACATTCTGGACTCGGGCCTGACGCTCAAGTATCTGATGAAGAACCTCGAGAGCCGCAAGCCCGCCTCGCTGGAGGTTGCCGCCTTCCTGTGGAAGGACGTTGAGGACCGTACCTCGGCCGTCACGCCCAAGTATGTTGGAACCCATTGCCCCGATGCCTTTGTGGTGGGCTACGGCCTCGACTATGCCGAGCGCTATCGTAACCTTCCGTATCTGGGCATTTTGAAACCGGAGGTTTATTCGTAAGATGCCCGACGACCGTAACGATAACAATTCCCAGACTCCCCGGGAGCCTAAGATCCCGGGGATGCCCGGAGGCAAGAAGCCCACGCGTACGGGCTGGCTGTATTTTATTTTGGCTTGCGCGCTTCTGGGCTACGCCTTCTTTAACATGGGCTCCGGCTTTGCCAATTCCAGCAATACCGTTAAGCTTGCGACGAGCGAGATGGTGAGCGCCATTAAGCAGGATCGCGTTGAAGATTTGACCTATACGGTTCAAGACGGAAGCGTGGCGGGTCATTACTGGAAGACGAAAAAGGACAAGGGTGATACGAGCGAGCTCAAGAGCTTCTCCTCGACCTATGTCGGCTCCGATTCGCTTGCCGAGCTTATGGCGGAGCACCCCGACACCAAGTACATCGTCAACACCAACGACCCCGATTTTTGGGGCGACTTGGCGATGAGTGTGCTGCCGACGATTGCCCTGATCGCCATCATGTTCTACTTTATGCGCCAGATGATGGGCGCCAATAATAGGAACATGCAGTTTGGCAAGACCAATGCCAAGACCAACGAGGCTACGCGTCCCAAGGTCAAGTTCGAGGACGTTGCCGGCGTGGACGAGGCAGTCGAGGAGCTCGAGGAGATCCCTGACTTTTTAAGCGATCCGGATCGCTATCGCAAGCTGGGCGCCAAGATCCCGCGTGGCGTGTTGCTGGTGGGCCCTCCGGGCACCGGTAAAACGTTGCTGGCCAAGGCCGTTGCCGGCGAGGCGGGCGTGCCGTTCTTTAGCATCTCGGGTTCCGACTTTGTCGAGATGTTCGTGGGTGTCGGCGCCAGCCGTGTGCGTGACCTCTTTAAGGAGGCCAAGTCTCAGGCTCCGTCGATCATCTTTATTGACGAGATCGATGCCGTGGGACGTCAGCGCGGAGCCGGTCTGGGCGGCGGTCACGACGAGCGCGAGCAGACGCTCAACCAGCTGCTGGTCGAGATGGACGGTTTTGAGGAAAGCGAGTCGGTCATCCTGATCGCCGCGACCAACCGCCCCGATATTCTGGACCCGGCATTGCTGCGCCCCGGTCGTTTTGACCGTCAGGTTACGGTCGACCGTCCGGACGTGAAGGGCCGCGAGCAGATCTTGCGCGTGCATGCTGAGAACAAGCCGATGGACGAGGACGTTAAGTTTGAGAAGCTCGCCCAGATGACCGTTGGCTTTACTGGTGCCGATTTGGCGAACCTGCTCAACGAGTCTGCGCTGCTGGCCGCTCGCCGTCATCGTTCTGTGATCTCGATGGACGAGGTCGAGGAGTCGATGGAGCGTGTGATTGCCGGACCGCAACGCAAGGGCCGCGTGATGACCGAAGCCGAGCGCACCACGATTGCTTACCACGAGAGCGGTCACGCCCTGGTGGGCCACATCTTGGAGCATTCCGATCCGGTTCATAAGATTTCGATTGTCAGCCGCGGCCAGGCTCTGGGCTACACGTTGCAGCTTCCGCAGGAGGATCACTTCCTCAAGACCAAGAACGAGATGCTCGACGAGCTCGCCGTGTTCTTGGGCGGTCGCGTTGCCGAGGAGCTCATGTGCGACGACATCACGTCGGGCGCGAGCAACGATCTGGAGCGCGCGACTAAGATGGCGCGCGAGATGGTCACGCGCCTGGGCATGAGCGAGGAGCTGGGCACGCAAGTGTTTGGTGAGGCGCAGCATCAGGTGTTCCTTGGTCGCGATTACGCCGATCACCAGGATTACTCCGAGGAGACGGCGCGCCGCATCGATATCGAGGTTCAGCGCATCATGCGCGAAGCCCATCGCCGTGCGGTCGAGATTTTGGATGCCCGTCGCGATCAGCTCGATCTGATGGCGAAGGTGCTGCTTGAGCGCGAGACCGTCGAAGGCGACGCCGTGAACGCCCTGCTCGGCAATGAGTGGGATGCCTACCTTGAGCGCGAGGGCGATATCCTGGCGGCCAAGGAGGAGCACAATGCCAAGGCGGCCGGCATGCCGACCAAGAAGCGCTTGCCTCGCATGAGCGAGGAGGAGCTGGCGGCTGATGCTGCGGCCTTTGCGCAGGCGGCCATGCAGGAGGATGCCGAAGCCGCATCCGATGATGCCGGCGATGACCATGCCGTCAACGCTGACGGCAACACCGACGCCGACAAATAGTCCTTGTAGCGAAAGCCTCCGCGGGGAAACCTGCGGAGGCTTTTTCTTCGTTGATTGGGGACAGACTTAAATGAGCGTTTTCACGCATTTAAGTCTGTCCCCAATCAACATTGCTGCGGCGCTTTGCCCGACTAAAGCGTACAATAGCGCTTATGCGAAAGGGGAACAGATGATCAATGAAACTATGTATGCTCGCGGTGCGGAAAGCTCCATCATCCGTGAGATTTTTAGCTATGGCCTTGAGCGCAAGGCGCAGATCGGTGCGGAGAACGTATTCGATTTTTCGCTGGGCAACCCGAGTGTTCCGGCGCCCGCTGCTGTGGCTGAGTCGATTAAGAAGGCCCTGGAGCTGCCGAGTGACCAGTTGCACGGCTACACGCCCGCTCCGGGCCTGCCGCAATGTCGAGCAGCCGTCGCCGAATCGCTCAACCGCCGCTTTGGCACGAGCTATGAGGGAAAAGACGTCTTTATGACGGTGGGTGCCGCGGCTTCGCTCACCTGCACGCTCAACGCCGTTACGAACCCGGGCGACGAGGTTATTGTTATCGCCCCATACTTTCCGGAGTATCGCGTTTGGATTGAGAAGGCCGGCTGTACGTGTGTTGAGGCGCTCGCCGATGAAGATACGTTCCAGCTGAGCGTGGACAACGTGCTCAAGGCGATTACCGATAAGACGACTGCCGTCATCATCGACTCGCCCAACAATCCGACTGGTGCCGTATATACACGCGACACGCTGACGCGACTGGCCAATGTTCTGCGCGAGGCCAACGCTCAGCGCGATCCCGAGAATCCGATTATGCTCATCTCGGATGAGCCGTACCGCGAAATCGTGTACGGTGCCGAGGTGCCTTGGGTGCCCTCGATCTACGAGAACACCGTGGTGTGCTACTCGTATTCTAAGTCGCTTTCGCTGCCGGGCGAGCGCGTGGGATGGATCCTTGTTCCCAATACGAATCCTCAGGCAGATCGTCTAATGCCCGCCGTTGCCGGTGCCGCCCGTACGCTGGGCTTCGTGTGCGCGCCGGCGCTCTTCCAGCGCGTAATTATCGACTGCATCGATGAGCCGAGTGACGTTGAGGCCTATGCACGCAACCGCACCGCGCTTACCGACGCACTAGCGGAGTATGGCTACACCTATGTTGAGCCGGATGGCGCGTTCTACCTATGGGTGAAAGCGTTGGAGCCCGATGCGAATGCGTTTTGCGAGCGCGCAAAGAAGTATGAGTTGCTTGCGGTTCCCTCGGACAGCTTTGGTATGCCGGGCTGGTTCCGCCTGGGCTATTGCGTGAGTTACGAAACGATTGTCAATTCGCTACCCGCTTGGAAACAGTTGGCGGACGAGTATCGTTAAAAGTAAAGCGCTCTGCCTACAATGTTTTACGTGAAACGGGGTTTGGTGTTAAGCCGGACCCCGTTGTCATGGACGTTGTGTCTTTGGGATGGAGTGGTTTTACGACTATTGAAGGCTATGCGTACAATGAATATAAGCGACGGCCGTGCCAGATAAGGAGACCTGATGCCCTACCTGCTTTCTTGTGACATTCATACCCATACGATGTTCTCTGCGCATGCATATTCGACCATTGAGGAGAATGTGTACTGGGCGGCAGAGCGTGGTCTGCAGGTGCTCGGATCTGCCGACCATTTGAGCTCTATGGTTACGGCTTGCCCCAATGACCTGCGCAGTTACCAGTTCTTTATCAACCAGGATATCTGGCCGCGCATTTGGAGCGGCGTGCTGGTGCTGCGTGGTGCCGAGGCCGATATCGTTTCGCTGGACGGAAGCCTGTTTGGCGAGGACACCCCTGTCACGCTCGATATCGCCGGCGATTCGTACAGCCGTCAGCATTCGCTGTTCGATTTGGTTACGCGTAATTTGGATTATTTGGTTGCGAGCGTGCATAATCCGCAGATTGCTGAAGGCGCGACGCTGGCCCAGACGACCGAGATGTATATCAATGCCCTGGAGCACCCCAAGGTGTTCATGCTGGGTCACACGGGGCGTTCGGGCGTGCCGTTCGATATCGACGAGGTGCTGTTGGCAGCTAAGGCCAAGCACAAGATTATCGAGATCAACAACCATAGTCTTGAACACGGTGCCGACACTGAGCATTGGGTCGTATGCCGCAAGATCGCCGAGCGCTGCGCCGAGCTGGGCGTGGGCATTGGCGTTTCGACCGATGCGCACATTGGCATGGCAATTGGTAAGCTCGATTACGCTCGCAAGATGCTCGACGAGATTCACTTCCCGCTGGATCTGATCGTGACGCGCGATCGCGAGACGCTGCTGCGCGAGATGGCGGCAGCCGGTGTGTGCGACCTGCGCAAGGGGATGTAGCGGAATTTATAAACCAAGCGAAGGGGGGCGGCCCAGACGGGTCGCCCCCCTTCTTGTCCCAAAAATCTACTGAGGTTGGTTAGCGGCGTTCGAGGACCGCTACGGTTTCGGTGTGGTCGGTATGGGGGAACATGTCGACTGGCGTGATCTTGAGCAGGCGATAGCCTCCGTCGAGGAGCTGGTGCAGGTCGCGCTCTTGGGTCACGGGGTTGCAGCTGATATAGGTGATGCGGCGCGGCTTAAGTGCGCAGGCAGCTTCGAGGAACTCGGGCGTGGAGCCGGCGCGCGGCGGATCGATGGAAAGAACGTCGACGCGTTCGTTGTTGTCGGCGGCATCCAGGATGTAGTCGGTGGCGTCGTCGGCCATAAACCAAGCGCTGCGGGTGAGGCCGTTGAGCTCGGCATTGCGGCGTGCGTCGGCAATGCCCGCCGGGTTGCGCTCCACACCGAGCAGCATGATGCCGATACCCTTGTCCTGGGCGGCCTTGGCTGCGCAAAGACCGATGGTACCACTGCCGCAGTAGGCATCCATAAGCACATCGCCCTGGTGCAGATCCATGCCGTCGATGGCGAGCTGGTAGAGCAGCTCGGTCTGCTGCGGGTTGGTCTGGTAGAACGCGGTGGGGGAGATATCGAATTCGCAGCCGAGCAGCTGATCGCGCATGCATTCGGCACCATAGACGATGCGGGTTTCCTCGCCGAGGATGGCGTTGCCGGGACGTCCGTTGATGTTTTGGGCGACGGTGACGACGCGCGGATTGAGTGCGGCGACGGCCTCAAAGAACTCCTGCGCATGCGGCAGGTCGCGCTGGGCGGTCACAAGGGTGATCATGATCTGGTCGGTGCGCCAGCCGCAGCGAACGACGGCATAGCGAAGCAAGCCCAGATGCTTGTCCTCGTTAAAGGCGGGAATGTGCAGACGTTCGGCCTCGCGCGCGATGCCGTTAAGAATCTGTCGGGCGCCCGGTGCCTCAACGGGGCATTCGGGAACGGCAACGATTTTATGCGTGCCGCGCTCAAAAAAGCCGCAGCGGACAGCGCCCTCATTGCCGGGGGCAAAGGGAGTGGCGGCCTTATGGCGAAAACCGCGCGGCGCAGGATATTTGCCCGGGTCGCCCAGGGTGACGCCCATACCGCGAATAGGATCAACGGCGATACCCTCACGCTCGCAGAGCGAAGCAAAAAGCTCCTCCATAGCAGCCTGCTTGGCGGCGAGCTGCTTCTTATAAGGACGATTGAGCGCCGTGCACCCACCGCAAGCTTTCATGATGGAACAGGGAGACTTGGGGTCCACAGCCTTACGCGCAGACGAAACCGAATCATTATGCGGGCGCTTGGAACGAGTCCGAGGCGCTTTGTCCCCGCCTCGACGAGAGTCAGAACGCTTGGTCTTAGCCCTGTTCTTGGTCGATTTGCTTTTTGCAGCTTTAGAAGACTTGGATTTCGTAGAAGATTTCTCCTTCTTCGACCCCTCAGCCGCCTCCACCAAAGCACGACGAGCTCTACGTTCCGCACGAGATTCTGCCATCAATAACTCCACTAATTCATGAATTAAAGCTGCAAGTATTGTACCGTGCCAAGCCAGCAGACGATATACAAGCGGTTTATTCGTGTCAGTGATAAGCCCAACGACGGTTGCCCGCCGCGTGAGGGGTGTGGGGGTTAAGTTTATCGCGAGTTCCGCACGAACAGGAGGCCACTTAATGTGGCCTCCGTCGTGAGCAGGACTGTAGAGCAGGAAACTTAACCCCCACACCCCTCACGCGGCGGGCAAACTCGCCTTGTGCTCTATCACGCTAAAGTGTATGATTCTGAACGTTACATGACTCACTTTACCTAACTAAAGTGCCATCAAGGGGGAATACCATGAATACCGATATGTCTCGTCGTCAGTTTGTTGGTCTAGCCGGCTCGCTTGCCACGGTGCTTGGCCTTGGTCTTGTCGGCTGCGGCGGTGGTGCCGGCAAGGGCTCCGCTGCAGGCTCTGCCGCGGCCAAGGATGTGAAGGGCGCTGCGGAGTCCAAGAAACTCGTGGTGGGCTTTGACAAGTCCTATCCTCCGTACGGTTTTGTGGGCGACGATGGCGAGTACACTGGCTTTGATCTCGATTTGGCCAAGGCTGTTGCCGATAAGCAGGGCTGGGATGTCGATTACGAGGCCATCGATTGGGATGCCAAGGACACGCTGCTCAACTCCGGCGCCATCAACTGCATCTGGAACGGCTTTACTATGGAGGGTCGCGAGGACGACTACACGTTCTCCGAGCCGTACATGCTCAACGAGCAGGTACTCGTGGTCAAGAAGGATGCGGGCATCAAGAGCTGGGATGATCTTGCCGGCAAGACGGTGATCACCCAGACCGATTCCGCTGCGCAGGATGTACTCGAGGGTGACCAGAAGGATCTGGCGGCGACGTTTGCCACGCTCGATACCATCGGCGAGTACAATACGGCCTTTATGCAGCTCGAGAGCGGCGCGGTCGATGCCGTGGCTTGCGACCTTTCGATTGCCCAATATCAGCTTGCCGCAAAGCCCGATGCCTATACGCAGCTTGATAAGCCGCTGTCCAGCGAGCACTACGCCGTCGGCTTTAAGAAGGGCGACACCAAGTCGGCCGACGCCGTGACCGAGTCGCTCAAGGCGCTCTATGAGGACGGCACGGTCAAGGACCTGTGCGACAAGTATTCAAGCTATGGTCTATCTTTCGATAATTGGGTGCTCAAGTAATGTCTATCCAGGTCATGATGCAGATGCTTGGCCAGGGATTCTTGGTCAGCTTGCAGCTGTTTGTGCTAACGCTGCTCGGGTCGATTCCGCTGGGAATCCCCGTGGCGTTTATGCGCATGAGCAAAATTGCGCCGCTTCGCTGGATCGCGCGCATCTACATTTCGGTCATGCGCGGTACGCCGCTCATGCTGCAGATGTTTGCCATCTACTTTGCCCCGTACTACGTGTTTGGCATTTCGCTCACGCCCGATTCCAAGTGGACGGCGTGCGTTGTGGCATTCATCATCAACTACGCCGGCTACTTTGCCGAGATCTATCGATCGGGCCTGCAGTCCATTCCGCGCGGTCAATACGAGGCTGCCGAGGTGCTGGGCTACTCGCGCATGCAGACGTTTCTGTATATCGTGATGCCGCAGGTCGCCAAGCGCATTTTGCCGGCGATGGGCAACGAGATCATCACACTGGTCAAGGACACGTCGCTGGCGTTCGCCATCGGCGTGGGCGAGATGTTCTCGACGGCCAAGGCGCTAGTTGCCTCGCAAGTGAGCATGGTGCCGTTTGCGATCGCGGCGCTGATCTACTGGGTCTTTAACTTTGTGGTCGAGATGCTGCTGGGCACCGCCGAAAAGAAGCTGGACTATTACCATGACTAGATCGTTCCGCCGTTCTAGCGAACGGCGGACTGCTCGACGCTGCGCGCGTGCCTGACGGCCAATCTGCTCCTCAAACCGTCGCTTGCGTACAGAAGTACGCGGCGCTCCTCTTTCGAAGCACATTGTCTCGTCAGCCACACGCTCGCTGACTTCTCAAACACATGGAGGTTCCCGTGTCCGGAACGGTAATGATGATAACGAACGCGCGCAAGGCGTTTGGCGGCAATGAGGTGCTCAAGGATATCTCGCTCGAGGTAAAGCGTGGCGAGGTCGTGGCGATTATCGGGCCTTCGGGCGGCGGTAAGTCCACGCTGCTGCGCTGTGCCACGCTGCTCGAGACGCTCGATGGTGGCTCGCTCTCGTTTGGCGACCTTGCCGTTGCGACGGATGTGGGTTCGGGCGCGGTCTATGCGAAGGGCGATGTGCCCAAGCAGGCGCGCTCGCGATTCGGCCTGGTGTTCCAAAATTACAACCTGTTCCCGCACTATACGGTGATGAAAAACATCACCGATGCTCCGATTCGCGTGCTCAAGCGCCCGCGCGAGCAGGCGGAGGCGCGTGCGCATGAGTTGATCGCGCAGATGGGGCTTACGGGCAACGAGAACAAGGTGCCGTGTGAGCTTTCGGGCGGTCAGCAGCAGCGCGTGAGTATTGCCCGCGCCCTGGCACTCGACCCGGAAATCTTATTCTTTGACGAGCCGACTTCGGCGCTCGATCCCGAGCTGACGGCCGAGGTGCTGCGTGTCATTAAGGACCTGGCGGCGCAGAATATGACGATGGTAATCGTGACCCACGCAATGCAGTTTGCGCGCGATGTTGCCGACCGCGTGGTCTTTATGGACGGCGGTCGCATTGTCGAGGAGGGACCTGCCGAGCAGGTTATCGACCATCCGCGCGAGCAGCGCACGCGTGAGTTCTTGAGCCGTATCGAGGGATAGACTCAGGTATTTACTCAACTATTAATTGAGGCAATTGAGGCGAAGCCGCCACAGGTCTTACGGTCTGTGGCGGCTTTTTGTTTACATCGACGGGGTTCAATAATTGCCTCACAAGCTTGTCTCTTCCTCTCGCCGCCTGTATTCATACGTGTGCCGAAAGGTGTGCATGGACGGTCGCCCGTGAGGGTAGGGTGGTGGCATAGGACATTTGGAGGGTGAGTCGGCTCGGCTGCCGACCATGCTGCTCCCGGGATGGCACCGACCGCGAACTCTCCCCGTTGGCGTCGCGCATTGCGCGCGGCCCTGCAAGGAGGTCATCATGGGTGCTCCCAAGACCGGTAACGTAAGGAACGTGGTGCTCGTAGGCCAAGGCGGGGTGGGCAAGACTTCACTCGCCGAGGCCATGCTCCACCTTTCCGGCAAGACCGCCCGCCTGGGCGGCCACGACGGCACCAAGCCCACGCTCGACTATGACCCTGAAGAGGTCAAGCGTGCATTTTCCATCTCGACGACCATCGCGCCGATCGACTGGAAGGGCGCGCGCATCAATGTGCTTGATGCCCCGTGCTACCCCGATTTTATCGGCGACGCCTTTGCCGCGATGAGCGTCTGCGAGACGGCTCTGTTTGTGGTCGACGCCGAGGCCGGCCCACAGCCTACGACGGTTAAGCTCTGGTATGCCGCCGAGGACCTGCGTCTGGCGCGTGCGGTGTTCGTAAACCGCCTGTCGCGCTCCGAGGCCAGCTTTGCGACCACGATGGACCTGCTGCAAGAGCGCTTTGGCACGCGCCTGGGCGCCGTGACCCTTCCCTGGGGCGAGGGCGAGGACTTTGACGGCATTATCGACCTGGTGCGCATGAAGGCGCGCCACTGCAACGGCACCGAAGCCGTTGAGTCGGAGATTCCCGAGGAGTATCGTGCCCAGGCCGAGGAAGCCCATGACCATCTGTGCGAGTTGGTGGCCGAGGCCGACGATGAGCTGATGATGAAGTACCTGGAAGGCGAGGAGACGCTGACGCAGGAGGAGCTTGAAGGCTTGCTGTCGAAGGCGATTGCCGAGCGCATCTTTGTGCCGGTCTTTGCGGGCGATTGCATTAAGGAGCAGGGCGTCAACTCGCTGATGGACGACATCGCGACGTACTTCCCGGCGCCGACCGACTACGGCGAGATGCCGCTTATCGACGGCGATTCGCTTAAGATCTCGAGTGACGATGATCGTCCGGTGGCGTTTGTGTTTAAGACGCTGGCCGATCCGCAGCAGGGTCGCATCAGCTTTATCAAGGTGCTGACGGGCACGCTTGAGCCGGGCCTTGAGCTGATCAACGCGCGTACCCGCAAGAGCGATCGTCTGGCCCACCTGTATGTGATGTGCGGCCGCGATATGACCGAGGTTGGCCACGCTTATGCCGGTGACATCATCGTGGCACCCAAGCTGGCGGCCGAGACGGGCGATACGCTCTCGATTACCGGCAAGGTCGAGGCTGCGGCGTTTAAGTTCCCCAACTCGCAGTACCGCATTGCCATCGAGGCCGAGAACCGCGGGGACGAAGAGAAGCTCTACACGTTTATCGAGAAGGCCTGCAAGGCTGATCCGACCATGAGCATCGACCGCGACGAGGAGACTGGCCAGACCATTATCTCCGCCGTTGGCGAGGCGCAGGTTTCGGTGCTACTCAACCGTCTGGAGGATCGCACCAAGGTTGCTGCCAAGAGTGTGCCGATCCGCATTCCGTATCGCGAGACCATTCGCCGTACGGCAAGTGCCCAGGGCCGCCATAAGAAGCAGACCGGCGGCGCCGGTCAGTACGGCGACTGCTGGCTGCGCGTGGAGCCGCTCATTGGGCCCGACGGCACGAGCGATGGCTATGAGTTCGTGGACGAGGTCGTGGGCGGCCGCATTCCGCGCTCGCTGATTCCCGCCGTGGACAAGGGCGTCCAGGAGACCATGAAGGACGGCATCATTGCCGGCTATCCGCTCACGGGCATTCGCGTGGCTGTGTACGACGGCTCGTATCACAGCGTCGACTCCAACGAGATGGCGTTCCGCGCGGCGGCTCGCATCGGCCTGCGCAAGGCATGCGCCGATGCCGACCCGGTGGTGCTGGAGCCCATCGAGGAAATCACGGTGACAATCCCCGAGAGCTACGCCGGTGCCGTGATGGGTGACATCTCGGCCTCGCGCGGTCGCGTGACGGGTATGGAGACCGATGAGCGCGGCGACACCGTGGTCATTGCCCAGGCCCCGCTGGCCGAGCTGACGGATTATTCGACGCGCCTGCGCTCTATCACGCGCGGCACGGGCGACTTTACCATGAAGCCCGCGGGCTATGAGCAGGTGCCCTATGACGTTCAGGCCAAGCTGGTCGAGCGCTATGAGGAGGGCCGCGCCAAGTAACGTGTGGTTTTGTCTGCAATGTAGGTGCTGACGAAAAGGCCGCCCTGGGCAACCGGGGCGGCCTTATTTGATCCTTTGGGGACGGAGGAAAACGGATCAATTTAGGTTTTGGGGCAGCTTGGTCGGCCCTAGTCTCCCGAGGTCTGATTGCGGCCGGTGGCGTAGTCGATCTGCACATGCGGCTGCAGGTTGTAGCAGTATACGTGGAAGCAGAGGGTCTTGCCGTGGTCCTCGACCGATTGCGCCTCAAGGCGCACGCCGCGGCAGACAAGTTCCTCTTCGTTATACATGGGCGTGACGCGGTAGAGCACGTGGTTGCCCGTTTCGCGGATGTAGTCGAGAATCTGCTCCTCAAACGGTAGCATGCCCGTCTCGTTGAGATAGCGCGTGCCGGTGAGGAGATTCTTGCGGTTGGCGTTTTCGCCGCAGAGCGACCAGGCGATAAGGTGGCAGCGGTTGTAGAGGCTCTGGCCCGGAATAAAGTCGTAGCGCTGCTGATGCCATCCGGCGGGATGGATGCGCGAGATATCGCCGCGCTTGCCTTGACCGAGCGATTCGGGGCCCACGCAGGCGAGCGCTTTGCGAGTGCGGCCCAGGCTGTCGAGCTTGGAGAACTTCTTAAAGCAGCCCTCTTCGGTGGCGCGATCGTATTCATCGAGTGTGAATGACGGCGTGCCGAGCGGGTGCGTGCTGTCGGCGCGAAGGGCAACGTAGGGGTTGCCGGCATAGTCGGGAATGCTGCTGAGATAAACACCGCGGGCGCGGTTGAGGTCGGGGTTTTCGACCTCGTCGATGGGGGTGGCGGCACTATCCGCGGAGGCAACGTTGCCGTTGGTGTTGGTCGCGGTGGATTCGGAGCCATCGCCAGAGTCTTGGCTATTTTGAGAGTCCGAGGAGCTTGCTGTTCCCGATTCGAGCCGGGCAACCAGGTCTGCCTCGTCGTCGGTGCGGCTGGGACTCTCGTTTTGTTTTTCGGCCAGAGCCGTCGCCTGCTCATCGCTTTGCGGCGACAACAACTTGGGCGCTCCGTCGAGCGACCCTGTGAACAACGCAAACCCCAGCACCACGGCGGTGCCGATGGAAAGTACTTGCTTGTAGGCGGACTTGCGCGACATTGCGGCTCCTGGATGGACGGTTGGGAATCTACCAGTCTAGCAGGAGCCGGCAGGGGCCGTTCTGTCGAACAAATACTCAAGATTTGGGATAGACGTTACTGATTCATTTGCCTCATATGGAGCTGCGGCGGTTGTGTACATGGAATCAGTCGGCGTTTCCCCAGATAAAACCTGCCAAAATAAGCCTGTCCCTTTTTGGTAGGTTAATCGTGAGCTATTTCACCGCAACTTAGGGCACGGTTAGGATGTGTGCACTTTAAAGAGAAGAACCCATGAGTAGAGAGGTCGCGCTCGTCTCTCTAAATGTCTCTATAAAGAGAAAGTCAGTTAAAGAGATAACATTGGGCAATCTAGCAGTGAATTCGATACATCTCTCTAAATATCTCTCTAAAAGAAGGTGCTCATCTCTCTAAAGTTAGAGAGATATACTAAGCTTTAGAGAGATAAATCTATTGTTTTAGAGAGACGGAATGCCAATGCTGTTGGATGAACCTCTTGGCCTTATCGTTGAGCGCCTTCGCAGGCGGGGGACCGATGACGCATCGGTAGAAGTTAAAGCCTGCACGAATAAATTGAGTGCAGACGTATGGGAGACAGTGAGTGCTTTTGCGAACACTGCGGGCGGGCTCATTATTTTGGGCCTGAACGAAGCCGAAGGATTTGTTCCTTCTGCCAACTTTGCTATCGACAGGGTGCGCGACCAGTTTGTTTCGGGTATCGGAGACGGAGGCTCAGCGGCGGTGGTGACCCATGCGCCGCGGTATGAGCTTGATCGAGGCGAGGTCGACGGGCTCCAGGTACTTCTGGTGCGCATCTTTGAACTTGAGCTCAAAGCGAAGCCATGCTATATCGGCGCGCGCGGCGTGCAGAACGGTAGCTACAAGCGCGTGGATGATAAAGATATCAAGATGTCGCCCGCTGAGCTATATGAGCTACAGAGTGCGTTGCTTCCGAGTGATGCAGACGGTACGGTGGTTTCGGAGGCAACAGTCGAGGATTTGGATCCGGATGTCGTGCGGTCCATTATCGCAAATCGCCGGCTGCAGACCCCGCGCGTTTTGCGCGGGGCCGATACGCTGGAAAAGCAGCTGGCCAGACTCAATATCACTACAAAGGATGGGGATGTGAAGCTCGCGGGGCTTCTGTCGGCGGGAATTTACCCCCAGCAGTTCTATCCCAAGCTGATGATCGATGTCGCCGTTCATTCCGATGTGGAAAAATCTGCTCCTGGGCAACCCCGGTTTATTGACCGCCAGTTGTGCGATGGCCCGATTCCGGCTTGCATCGAAGATGCCCTCGCTGCGATCGGACGAAACTTGCGCAAAGCGGCGATAGTGCGAGGCGCTGGTAGAAGGGAAGATTGGGAAGTACCCCAGGAGGTTTTGCGCGAGGCCTTGGCGAATGCCTGCATCCATCGAGAGTATTCGCCCATGTTTGTGGGGCAGGCCGTGAGCGTCGATATCTACCCAGACAGAATAGAGATCAAAAACCCCGGCGGGCTTTGGGGCGGAAAGACGGTGGACAATCTTGCGGACGGGGAATCGCGCTGCCGAAACCCAAAGCTCATGAGTCTGATGGGGGCGACGCCGTTAGAGCATGCTGAGGGGGCTGTTGCGGAAAGTCAGGGATCTGGCATCCCGGCTATGATTCGCGAGATGGAGTCTCGTTCGCTTGGCAGGCCGAAATTTATCGTTAAGGCCGATTCGTTTACGGTGCTGCTTTCCCGGCACGGGGCGGAGCTTGCTGAAAACCGCATGTGGATTCAGGGCCATGTGGACACCGAACTGACGCATCGCGAGGAAACATTACTCATGTTTATGCGGGAGCATGGGTGCGTATGCGATGTTCAAAAAATACGAGAGGCTTTGAAGTGGGATTCGGATGACATTCGCCTGATCTGCGGGGACCTTGTCGATAAACATGTCCTGTCAAAATGTGGCAAAGACGCGTTTGAAATTATCGATATGAGCAGAGAATCGTCAGCTTCGACGGCGGATAGGATCCTGGAGGCTCTCAGCGCCGGAATGGATATGACGGCGCGAGAAATAGCGGTTGCATCGGGGGTCAAGATTTCGTCCGTCCGTTACCATCTGCCAAAAATGGCGGATAAAGGACTCATTGAAGTAATGGGTTCATCGACGAGCCGCAACCGCCGCTATCGGAAGAGGTAGATGCAGCCGAGTTGCCTCTCTAGTGTCTCTCGAAGTTAGATGGATACTAGAGAGGCGGTGGCTCCGCGATATTTCCCCAGATAAAACCTGCCAAAATAAACCTGTCCTCTTTTGATAGGTTAAACGGCGTAACTTAAAGGTTCATGTTGCCGTGGATGTAGGGGGTGACCTCGGGGGAGATATGGTCGCAGCCCAGCTCGCGCAGCGCGGACTCGACAACGGCGGGCAGCGGGGTCTTGCCCTTGTCGTCGACGGCGGCACCGCCGAGGGTGGAAATCTTGGCGACATCTGCGGGTGCGGCCTCGATATGCATGCAGCCGCCGATCAGGCGCGCGCGTACCTGTGCCAGGTCAAGATCGTGCAGGTAATCCTCGCAGGCGCGGATTAAACCGACTTTCTCGCGCGTAAGCTTCTCGCCCGTGGGGACGCGCGTGGCAAGACAGGCTCCCGCCGGCAGGTTCCAAACGGGGTAGCCCCAGGCGCGTAGCAGCTCGCGCTCCTCGTCCTTGGTAAAGCCGACCTCCATAAGCGGCGAGCGCACGCCGAGCTCCTGGGCGGCGCGCATGCCGGGGCGGTAGTCGCCGCGGTCGCTTGCGTTGCTGCCGTCGATGACGGTGGGAAAGCCCAGCGACTTGGCATGGTTGACGATGGCGGTAAAGCCGGCGCGCTTGCAGTGGTAGCAGCGGTTGGCGTCGTTGCAGGCTACCTGGGGGAGCTGCAGCTGATCGACCGAGAGGTTGAGCACGGGGAGCTTAAAATGCGGCCCCTCATCGGCCTGCCCGTCAACCGCCCGCTCAAACGAAGCCTGCTCGGGCGTGCCGATGAGCGGCGTGGTGAGATGGACGAGGAGGGTGTTGGTAGGCATGATGCGGGCGCATACGGCGGCCAAAAAGCTGCTGTCAACGCCGCCGGAAAACCCGATAGCCACGCGCCCGTATGCCAAAAGCAGCTGTTCGAGCGCCGATAGCTTGTCTTGAAGCTCCTCTGCGGGTGCCGTGGTGTCTAAAATCATGAAACGATCCTTATCGTTGAGTACTCGATCGAAAACTATAATCCTAATGCGTTACTTGCCATAAGACTTCTATCTATGTAACGAAAGTGCAATATGCTATATACGTTATATACAAGTTTGTAAAGTGCGGTAGAGTGGCAGTAATGCAATCCGGTGAGGGGACCGATATGATCAAGGCTGTTATTTTTGACATGGACGGAACGCTGGTCGATACCGAGCGTTTGGGCGTCAAGGCATGGAAAGCGGGCGCTGCTGAGCTGGGGGTCGCGATTGATGAAGCGCTGATCCATCAGTTTATCGGCCGCACGCTGCCCGATGTTATGGACATCCTTGATAAGCATTACGGCAGCCATGAAACCACCGAGGCGACCTATCGTCGCCACAAGGAGATTCGCGACGAGATGGTCAAGACCGAACTGGAACTTAAGGCCGGCGCCGCCGAGTGCATAGACGAGCTGCTGGCTGCGGGCTATCACGTGGGCCTGGCGACGTCGTCGCGCCTCGTTACGGCCGAGCGCAACCTTAAGATGGTTGGTCTTTTTGACAAGTTTGAAACGGTGACCTGCGGCGAGGACGTCGTGCACGGCAAGCCCGACCCCGAGATGTATCTGCTTGCCTGCGAGCGCTCGGGCTTTGCTCCCGAGGAGTGCGCCGTGGTCGAGGATTCTCGCAACGGCTGCGTCTCGGGCATTACGGCCGGCTGCCATGTCTTTGCCGTCCCCGATATCGTGCCGCTGCCGCAGGACGTGGTGGATGGCTGCGAGGCCGTGCTCGATACGTTGTTCGACCTGGCGGCGGCAGTCAAGGCCGTGCGCTAGCGTTTGCACGCGAGTCGCCATGTCCCGCGCCCGAGCTCGCAGGACGGTGGCGGCAACGGCGCCTGCGTGGAGGCGCTGACGCAGTCAGCCCCTCTTATCACGCCAAGATTGCTGTTTTGGCCGATAAGAGGGGCATTGTGCTTTAGGCGACTGGGGCTGCGGCCTTGGTAAGGAGCTGGCGGAGGGTTATGACGTTACAAGTTACTCCAGGAGCCAGTCGATCACGTTGCGCTTGCGGACTCCTTCGTAGTTCGCGTCCGCAAACAGCGTGTCGAGCGTAAGAAGCGTCTTGGGGTAGTTGTCTCGGACTTTCTTAAAGGGGGCCAACTCTCGATTGAGGGTAGTTTCGTCGAGCGTTGTGGCTGAAACCTGAAAATAGGCTGTCTCGTCTGAGTTTAGGGCAACAAAATCGATTTCCCCGCCGTCGATATCGCCCACGTAGACGTCGTATCCACGGCGTAGGAGCTCGAGATAAACAACATTTTCGAGGATATGACCGATATCGCTGCTTTGGGTTTTGACGAGAGCGCCTCTAAGTCCAAGGTCAACGGCGTAGTATTTGCCGTTTGTTGAAAGAAGCTGCCGACCGCGCACGTTATAGCGCGGAGCAAAGTACAACACAAGGCTGTCTGTTAAGCCTTTGAGGTACTTGGCTACGGTTTTCTGGTCGGTTTTGTTGCCGTTGGACGAGAGCGTGTCGGAGATTTTTTTAATCGAGATCCGGTTTCCAATGCTATGGAGTAGGAACTTGGTGATATCGCGCAGGGTCGGGACGTCCGAGACCTTCAGGCGTTCGATAACGTCGCGTATGACGATGGTATCGTAGAGGCTCATAAGATAATCGCGCGCCTGGGGTCCCTGAATACCCGTCTCGGCGATAAAGGGAAAAGAGCCCCGGGTGATGTACTCGTCAAACAACTGCGCGGGAGCCTTTCCGTCATTGGTTTTTGCCGAGCAAAACTCTTTAAAGGATAGGGGCAGTATCTTGAGCTCTACGTAGCGGCCGGAGAGCAAAGTTGCCAGCTCGCTCGAGAGCAGATAAGCGTTGGAACCGGTTATGTAGAGGTCGACATTGTCCTTGATAAAAAGACTGTCGACGGCTTTTTCGAAATGCTCGACGTGCTGTATCTCGTCCAGAAAAACGTAGTTCATCTTATCGGGGACGAGTCTGGCGGAAATGTAGTCGTAGAGTGCTCTATACGACGTAAGCGACTCGAACTCCAGGTCTTCAAAGTTGAGGGATATAACCTGGTCGCCTGTGATTCCATGATCGCGCAGGTAGCTACGGTAGATTTCGAATAGCTTTGATTTGCCGGACCTTCGCACGCCCGAAACGACCTTGATGACGTGCGAGTCTTTCCACGAAATGAGCCAGTCGAGGTACTGTTTGCGATCAATCAGATTCATGAAACCCCTTTCTTGGCGAGAAAAAACTGGAGCAAAATCAATACTTATAGGAAATATCTAAAAATATGGAATTGAATCTATTTTAACAAAAGAGTTAATGAAAAATGGATTACATTCCATAAATATCCGTAGCCGCAGGTCCGGCTAAACGGGGAGGGAACATGGGGCCAGCAAAACGCCGCAGCGGGACTGTTCCCGTTGCGGCGTTTTTTGTTACAGGTAGGCGCCCAGGTTGATGTCGGTTATTGGGGCCGCGGATGGGCCCGTCGGGTGCTGCTCGGCCTTTTGGGTGCTCACACGTTCGAGCAAGAAGGGGCGCACGAGCTCCTGACGGTTAATGTCCTCGGCGGCCGTGGCCGTGGTGACGGTGCGCGCGGCGGAGCCGATGCGGACTCGTTTGGTCTTGGCGGCAGGCTTATCCTCGATCTGCTCCATGAGCAGCTGAACGCCCTTGCGGCCAATCTCGTAGCCTGGGGGTGCTACCGTGGTGAGCGGGACCGATCCGCTCCAAGCGAGCGGGTTGCCGTCGCAGCCGGCCACGCGGACCTGGCCGGGGACGGAAATGCCTTTGTCGGTCAGCGCCGAGATAACGCCCGAGGCCAATACGTCGGTCAGGCCGATGACAAAATCGGGGCGCTCGTCAGCAGGGCGTTCGGCAATCTGGGTACCGATGCTGTAGCCGTCGGCTGCGGTATTCCACTCCCCGGCATCGATGACCTCAATTTTGATATCAGGATGCAGGGCAAGTGCCTTGTGGATGCCAAGGACGCGCAGGCCGAGCTGCATAAATGCCGCTCGGCCCACAACGGTGATATGGCGTGCGCCGCGGGCGATGGCGAGCTCGGCGATAATACGCCCCTGTGCCTCGTTGTCGGCGGCCACGTAGTAACCGGGCTCGGAGCAATGGATGTCCAGATAGACGATCGGCACGGGCATCTTGGTCATAGCGGGGTGCCAGTCGGGGGACGCCATGGGCTGAACCATGACGCCGGACATCTGCGTGCCCATAAAATAGCGCAGGTAATGATCCTCGAGAATATCGTCGTTATCGGCATTGGCGATGAGCAGATCGTAGCCGTGCTTGCGGGCCTCGTTGTGGGCGCCGCTGGCGATTTGGAGCGAAAAGCCGTGGTCGAGACGGGGGAGCACCAGGCCAAAGGACTTGGTGGCGCCGCCCGCGAGCTGACGAGCGCTTTGGTTGGGCAGGTAGCCCAGGCGATTGATGGTCTCGTTGATGAGCCTGAGGGTCTCGGGGCGCAACTTCTCGGGATGGTTGAGCGCGTTGGAAACCGTGCCAAGCGAAACCCCGGCCTCGCGCGCGACGTCGCTGATTTTAACCTTTGCCATAGCGGCCCCTTTGATGCGTTTCAAGTACAAGCCAGATTGTAGCATCCTAAACCAACCAAAAAGTGACAGGTTTATTTTGGCAGGTTTTATCTGGGGAAACGCCGTTGCCAGCGCGACCACCACAAAGGGGGCAGGCACCTTTGTGGTGGCTTGAGCTACCCGGGCCTTCAATTGTCTCGATCTGTAACATCTGGACGGCAAAACCAGCTCTACCTGTTACAGATCGAGACATAGTGCTGGGATCGAACCGTACTGTCTCGATCTGTAACACTAAGCCGGCTTATTACGGCCCAGATGTTACAGATCGAGATCTTTCGCCGGGATAGGCCGCCGCCCCGGTCCAAACCACCACAAAGGTGCCTGTCCCCTTCGTGGTGGTTTGGACCGGCTGGGCATGTGTGCATCGGGTGGTATCTAAGTTGAGATACCACTTCTGGTATATCAGCTTGCGCTTGCGTGAGTACAATACTCGAACGTTATACGTCTCAGCGCCCCCTGTGCGTGGACGTCTTGCAGTCACGCGAACGAAGGGATTTATCCTATGTGCGGAATCGTCGGCTACACCGGCTCTGATATTGCAAAGAACATCCTGGTCACGGGCCTCAAGCGCATGGAGTATCGCGGCTATGACTCCTCGGGTGTTGCGCTCGAGGTGGGCGAGGGCGCCGCGGCGCACCTCGACGTCATTCGCCGCGTGGGCAAGGTCGCGGGCCTGGAGAGCGAGCTTTCCAACATCGACAGCGACGCTACCTGCGGTATCGGTCACACCCGTTGGGCCACCCACGGCAAGCCCTCGGTCGTCAACGCCCATCCCCACACCAGCTGCGACGGTCGTATCGCCATCGTCCACAACGGCATCATCGAGAACTTCGCTGAGCTGCGCGAAGAGCTGGAGGGCCGCGGCCACCACTTTAAGAGCGAGACCGATACCGAGGTCTTCGCGCATCTGATCGAAGAGGCTTATGCCGAGACGCACGACCTGATGGCCTCCGTGCGCGAGGCTTGCACCCACGTGGTCGGTGCCTATGGTCTGGCCGCCGTATGCGCTGACGAGCCCGGCGTGATCGCCGTGGCCCGCAAGGATTCCCCGATTGTGGTCGGCGCAGGCGAGACCGGCGCCTATGTCGCCTCCGACGTCATTGCACTCATCGACGCCACCCGCGATGTCGTGGTGCTCGAGGACGGTCAGTTTGCCAAGCTCACGCCCGCAGGCGTCGAGTACACCGACGAGGCCGGTAACGCTATCGAGCCCAAGGTCACCCACATCGACTGGGACCTGGACATGGCAGAAAAGGGCGGTTATCCCGACTTTATGCTCAAGGAAATCCACGAGCAGCCGCGCGTCGTGCGCGACACGCTGGTTGGCCGTATGACGCCTGCCGGCGAGCTCGACATCGATGAGCTGGGCCTTTCGCTCGAGGAGCTCAACGACATCGACCGCGTCTACGTGATCGCTTGCGGCACCAGCTATCACGCTGGCCTCATTGCTAAGAATCTCATTGAGGGCTGGGCTCGCATCCCCACCGAGGTTGAGGCGGCCAGCGAGTTCCGCTACCGCAACCCCATCATTACGCCGACGACGCTTGTTGTGGCCGTGTCCCAGTCGGGCGAGACGGCCGATACCCTTGCCGCCATTCGCGACGCGCGCATCAAGGGCGCCAAGGTCTTCGGCATCACCAACGTGGTGGGCAGCCCCGTGGCGCGCGAGAGCGATGGCGTCATCTACACCAAGGCCAACAAGGAGATCGCGGTCGCCTCGACCAAGAGCTTCATCGGCCAGGTCGTGAGCCTGACGCTGCTGGCTTTGCTGTTGGCGCAGGTTAAGTACCGTCTGACCACCAAGCAGGCGCGCATGCTGTTCCGCGAGCTTTCCGATACGGCCGAGCAGATCCAGTGGATTTTGGATACCCAGACCGAGGCCGTGCATGAGGCCGCCCTGCTGTGCAAGGACGCGCAGTCGTCGCTGTTCGTGGGCCGTGGCATGGGTGCCGCTATTTCCTACGAGGGTGCGCTCAAGCTCAAGGAGGTCAGCTACCTGCACGCCGAGGCCTACGCCGCCGGTGAGATGAAGCACGGCCCCATCGCCCTGATCGACCTGGGCTTCCCCGTCATCGCCGTGGCCACCAAGAGCGCCACCTACGACAAGACCGTGTCGAACCTTATGGAGTGCAAGGCGCGCGGCGCCAAGGTCATCGTCGTTGCCACCGAGGGCGACGAGGAGATCAACAAGATCGCCGACTGCATCATCCGCGTGCCAGCAGTCCGCGACGTGTTCAGCCCCATCACGGCGAGCGTCCCGCTGCAGCTGCTCGCCCGCGAGGTCGCCATCCTGCGCGGCTGCGACGTCGACCAACCCCGAAACCTGGCAAAGAGTGTCACAGTCGAGTAGCGGATGTTCCGCCGTTCTAACGACCAAGGCCCGGCTCCGCGTCAGACGGAGCCGGGCCTTTTTGTACGGAGAAACCACCACAAAGGTGCCTGTCCCCTTTGTGGTGGTTTTGGCAGGTTAGCGGAGCTTGCTGGTCTCGAAGTACTCGGGGAACTGGTCCAGGACCTCGGTTTGGTTGCGGAACATCATGTGCAGGTGCTTGCTGACCAAAAAGCTCGCTTCGATGGGGTCGCGACCGGCGATAGCGCGGCGAATCTGCTTGTGCTCGTTCACGATGTCCTGATTGTCGAGAACCTGCGTGGCAGCGCGCAGCCAGCGGAAGCGCTCCAGGTCGGCATTGGTCTCCTCGAGCCACGACCACACGGTGCTGCGACATGCGATGCTAAAAATCATGTGATGCATGAGGTTGTCGCTTAAAAAGAAGCCGATGCGATCCTCTTCGGCCATGGCCTTTTCCTGCAACGCGATGGCCCGGTCGAGCTGCTCGACGCCTGCCGAGGTGGCGCGCGCGCAGCACTCTACAATCACCTGTTTTTCCAGGTGCTCGCGGATGTAACAGGCACTCTCGGCAAGGGTGAGGTTGATGGGTGAGACGTAGGTGCCGCTTTGGGGCACGGTACGCACCAGGCCCTCTTGCGCCAGACGCACCAGCGCCTCGCGCACAGGGGTTCGCCCCATATCCAGGTCGTCGCAAAGCTGCTTTACGCCCAGCTTTTCGCCCGGCTTGTAGTCCAGGTAGACGATTTTGCGTCGAATGGTGTGGTAGGACTGGTCCTGTAGGCTCGTTTCCTGCTCGCCGACGTGCATCGATTCTTCCATAGTGCCTCGCAACCGTTCTATCACACTGATATGTCAGCTGTTAATTATGACGCGAATCAGCTCTCCGCGGTGGGTAATTCGACTGTTGCCCGAGAACTATTGCGGCGCCTTAGTCTGTGTTTGCACACGGCTGTGCTCAATGTTGCCGTATCATAAGCCGTTGCAAACGTGAAATAGAAAGAAGGAATCCCATATGCAACTGGCGAATATCGTACGCGAGCGCTGGAAGGGCGTCTTGTTCTGCCTGATCGTCGCCATCCCCGCGACGTTGCTCGGCAAACAGATTGAGGTGGTTGGCGGGCCGGTGTTTGCCATCCTCTTTGGCATGGTCCTGGCGCTCGTCTTTCCCAAGAATCGTCGCGAACAGCTCGCCGCTGGTGTCACCTATACGTCTAAAAAAGTCTTGCAGTACGCGGTAATCCTGCTTGGCTTTGGCATGAACCTCTCGCAGATTCTGTCCAAAGGCGCTCAGTCGCTGCCGATTATCGTGGCGACGATCTCGACCTCGCTTGTCATCGCCTTCGTGCTTTGCCGCGTCATGAACGTGCCGAGCAAGATCGCGACGCTTGTGGGTGTGGGTTCGTCGATTTGCGGCGGTTCTGCCATCGCCGCGACCGCGCCCGTCATCGATGCCGACGATCGTGAGATTGCCCAGGCTATTTCGGTCATCTTCCTGTTTAACGTTATCGCGGCGCTCGTGTTTCCGACGCTCGGCGGCATGCTCGGGCTGACCAACGAGGGCTTTGGCCTGTTTGCCGGCACCGCCATCAACGACACCTCGTCGGTAACGGCTGCGGCGAGCGCCTGGGACAGTATGCATCCCGGCGCCAATGTGCTCGAAAGCGCCACAGTGGTCAAGCTCACCAGAACGCTGGCCATTATTCCCATCACGTTGGCTCTCGCATGCTGGCAGATGCATCTGGCGCGCAAGGCCGGCGGCGACGCCAAAAGCACGTTCTCGCTTAAACGCGCGTTTCCCATGTTCGTGCTGTTCTTTGTGCTGGCGAGTGTAATCACCACGGTGCTTCAGCTTCCCGCGTCCATTACGGCGCCCATCAAGGAGCTGTCGAAGTTCTTTATTGTGATGGCCATGGCGGCCATTGGCTTTAATACCGATATCGTCGAGCTGGTCAAAAAGGGCGGTAAGCCCATCGCATTGGGCTTTTGCTGCTGGATTGGCATTGCGTGCATGAGTTTGGGAATGCAGCACATGCTGGGAATCTGGTAGAGAAGTAGCTTATTTGCGTGCTGCATGTTGGTGAGCGCATGCCTGCGGTGGAGCGATAGGAGCTCTTGCGGGTATGGCTTGTCCGCAGGTTTATAGGTCCCGAAGAGCTCTTATCGCCCCGCCAGGATGGCGATGCGGGGCAACTCATATACTCGCAGGACGGCGACTTCTGCCCTATAGTGTTTGGTGAGCAATATCGTTCAATTTTGAAACACTCGCCCGCGCGGCCGTCGGTGGCGGCGTGGCGTCGAGGACGGGGCGCAATATGAACAGTGACGCCAAGCTACAAATCTTGATCGAGGCCTTGGCCGCTGCCGGGGCCTCGGCGTTGGCAATCGATGGGCATGGACACGTGGCGATTTCGACCATGGATGATGTCGCGCTCGAGCGAGATGTCGCGGCATTTGTCGCCGAGCGCCTGGGGCGCGTGGGTAACGACACGCGCCTGGTGATGGGGCATGCGGGAGGGCGCTTGAGCCTCACGGTGCGTCCGGTCGCCAAGGAAGACGGCACGCTTTGGGTGGTCGTGGTCCGCGAGGTGCGCGGTGTGGCGGCACACGCGGGCATTGAGTGGCTTAACGCAGATGAGGTCGAGGCGCGCTACGAGGCAAGCGCGTACGGCATTGTCGAGGGTGCCGCTGCGGTCGCTGCCCCCGTCTGCGAAAGCTATGCCCGCGGTGTGCCCCTCATGCTGGAGGGCGAGCTGGGTGCTGGCCAGGCAGAGATTGCAAAACGCCTCTATCTGGATGGGCCTTATGCTGACGAACCCTTTGTGTCCGTGGCGCTTGACGAACTCACAGATCGCGGCTGGCGCCATCTGCTCAAAAGCTCGGAATCGCCGCTGTTCCAGGCAAGGCTGACCCTTTGTATTGGCGGCTGGCATGCACTTTCGCCGCAGCGTCTGCGCGAGCTTGTCTCTACGATGACCGACACGGCGCTGGCCGCGCGTTGCCATGTGGTTCTGACGGCAAACGATATGCCGGGCGGTGGCGAAAGCGATCAGGCCACTTTTGTAACCGAGCGCTTGGCGTGCGCAGTGAGTGTGGCGCCTGCGATTGCCGAGCAGGGTGGCGCATCGAAAAAGGTTGCGCAGTATTTGTCGTATCTGTCAGATGTCTTTGGAACTGCCGCTCCGAGTATGTCTGAGGAGGCTGCCTCGACACTCAACGGCTATCGCTGGCCGCGCAACTATCTGCAGCTTCGCGAGGTCTCGGAACGACTCTATATATTAGTAGGGCCGGGCGTGGCGGAGCGCACGGTGGCGGAGGAGGTGCTCGCCCAGGAAGACGTCATCAAAACCGCAACCTTTGGCACTCCGACGCTCGATAGCGACCTGTATATCCTGCGTCCACTGGCCGATACCGAACGCGACATCGCTCGGCTGGTCGTAGGCTACCTTCAGGGCAACCGGACCCGCGCTGCCGAGGTGCTGGGAATAAGCCGCACGACCCTGTGGCGCTTGCTGAAGGACGACGACCGCTGAGCGAGGCGCTCGTGACCGCATGCAGCGCGTGTGCTACAGTCCAAAGCGGTAATGTTTCGATTGCGTTATGGCGTGCGGGGGCGTATGACGGAGACTTCAAAACCAAATCGGGCTCGAAAGCCCACGGCGCCGGTCAACCGTCGCACGACTTCGCGGACGTGGGGAAAAGCGCCTCAGGCTTCGACGGCTCGTTCAAACGCACTAGATATGGCTATCCTTCGGCAAGCGCTCGCTTGGCCATGCAGGCCGAATCGTCGCTGTGGGGCCGTAAGCGTGTGGTGGGGTCAAAGCTCAAGCACGATGGAACGCTCGGCTTCATTAGCCGTGGTGCTGCTCGCCGTAGCGGCCTCAATCCCGCAGGCTGGCATCGCTATGTGCCGATTGTGGTCGTTGCCGCGATAGTCGCCATCGCGCTCGCGGCGCTTGGTTACGCCGGTGGCGGGGCCGACCTGAGTGCGATGTTCGGGTCTGCTGAGCTCGCGCATGCCGGCACGGAGCTTGTCGAGGGCGCTCAGGCCCAGACGGGCGTGGCGCCTCAGCGCGGCGTTGTTGCCGCTGCCGCAACGATCGCCGATGCCCAAAAGGGCGAGGATGAACAAGGCAGCGAAGCCGAAGCGACCCAGACGAACGAAATGACGACAACCCCATCGGCAAGATAAGTTGCGAGTGGGGTGGCTAATTTGGGACGGGCTTTTTAGCTGCCCAAGTGTCGAATGCCAACAACGGTTCATTCGATGTCAGTCGCCAACAGCGAGCGGGCCGCATTTGTGCCAAGGTGACGTGAAATGAGAGGGCGCTGACCTTTTGGTCGCGCCCTCGAAATTGAACGTCAGATTGGCGTGAATGCGGCTCGCGCAGCGTCAGCGGGGCCGCCGTTCGTTAGAACGGCGGAACTAATTACCTGACGTACACGATGTTGTCGCGGCGGGGTTTGGCCTGGGGAAGCACGTCTTCGGCATAGCCCAGAATGCAGTTGCCCACACCGCGCAGGCTTCCGTCGGCGGGCAGACCCCACTTGGCCAGCAGTTCCAATCCCTCGGGTGAGTCAAAGACCTCGTGTGCTCGGTGGATCCAACACGAATCGACGCCCAGCGCATAGGCAGCGTTGAGCAGGTTGCCCATGGCGAGCGAGCCGTCTTCCAGGTGCGTGGGCACGCTGCGGTCGACGAGTACCACCACAACGGTCTTGGCGCCGTAGAAGGGATCTCCCTCGCTACCCATAACCTGGGCGTTGAGCTGCGAGAGACGCTCGACGGTTGCGGGGTCGGTGACGGCGACGAACGTGACCGGCTGGCGTCCCATGCCGCTCGGCGCATACTGACCGGCTTCGATAATGCGTGCGAGCTTCTCGGCCTCGACAGGGCGATCGCTGTATTTGCGGCAGCTGCGGCGATGGATGAGCGCCTCGATGGTCTCCATGTGTCCTCCTGACGTTGGTTGCGATGCCTCGTTCTTACCCGCCGAACCAAAACCGTAATCGCGCCGTCGACCCCACACAATGCAAGCTACCGAGTGGAAAAGCTGGTTTGCATAAAACTTCAGCCAGAATGTGACAATCCGGTGGGATGATTAAACGTTTTATCCCGTCTACCCTGCGGTTTTTACCATTTGCCTAAATGATGCGCGCATAAGCCCTGATAAAGGTTTTACTAAAGGAGTACCAACGTTTATCAACGCGCCATGGTGGCGCCGGGCCAGGAGGTAACATCATGTTCCAGGCTGGAGATGTCGTCGAGACCGACTTCGAAGGATTTCTGAAGCTGTTGCGTTCCAAGACGCGCGCTTTCGTGTCGATCAACGATCACGAGTACTACATTACGCACACCGATGGCTATTGGCGTGTTCAGGATTGCGAGGCCCTCAACGATAAGGGCCACTTTACTGACTGCTCCGAGCTGGTCAACACGGTCTGCGAGGTCGTCGAGCTGCCTTGGATCTGCGGCAAGAGCCTGCACGACAGCTTCTCGGGCGCCACGGTCTACGAGGCCGTCGCTGCTTAACAGCCAACAATCGATATTCTCTCGCAACCGTCGGCGCCGCCCCGCGCCGGCGGTCTTTTTTGTCGATATGTTATATAGGTCGCACGTCTTGGTTGATTTCCGATCTCAGCCGAACACATTGAGCGAATAGGCCGTTCCCGCAGCTAGCCGAACGCCCCCAAGGTCCCATTCGGGCCCCCGGGTCGGCATTTTCCCAGTTGAAGGAACGGTGGAGATGTGTTTCGATGGGTCCGGTGGCCATGCTCCGCCCGCCGCCCGGCACCTCCTCCCAGACCCAGCCGAACGGTCGGTTCCGTCTATTCCGTTTTTCCCTTTCAGGCTAGGACAGCGGGGCATCGCCCCTCTCTGCGCGCGCCCGCGCGATGAGCCCCGGCGTCAGGTCGAGCCCGTCGACGGGCACGTCCTCGATGCCGTACGCCTCCAGCAGCGCCGCCGCGTCGTCGCCGAGCATCGCCCGGAAGGCGCGGGCGGGCGTCGCGAAGCCGAGCGCGCCGCGGGGCTCGGAGTTCACGTGCGACATCGCCAGCGCAAGGTCGGCCGGGGCCAG
>NZ_QRUF01000021.1 GCF_003458415.1 Collinsella sp. AF25-2LB | reverse complement strand
CCCCGTGGGCGGGAATCTGGGCGTACACATTTCCTACACATCTTGGAATCCGACTAACGTTTGCCAGCCGTTACCTACCGCTCGCCGAGCATCTCTTTATATAAGGCAGTCTCATGGTTAAAGCGGATACGTCCCCCTAGCTAAAGCACAGCCAGCATCGAGCAACTCATCACGTTCTTCCACCGAGAACCCCTCGGCGTAGACGCGCACCACTGGTTCGGTCCCGCTAGGACGGACCAGCAGCCACGTGTCATCCTCGAATGCCAAACGCAAGCCATCCATATGACTAACGTTTTGCGGCACCTTGCCACAAATCGACTTGGGGTTTACGCCCGGCAGCAGGGTTCGTAACGTTTCGGCATCTTCGGCCTCAAGGCGCAAATCCCGTCGACCGTAACTCGTCTTACCAAAACTGTCCTCGAGTTGGTCGACCAGAACGCCCAAAGGCGCGTCCGTCTTTGCCATAAGCTCACACAGAATTAGACAGGCGAGGATTCCATCGCGCTCGGGCATATGCGCGGCGATGCCGATACCACCGGCTTCTTCGCCGCCTATGAGGACGCCGCCCTTCTTCATCTCTGCCGCTATATATTTGAAACCGACCGGTTTGACGGTCACGCGGCAGCCAAGCGCCTCGGCAATGCGACGCACGAGCGTCGAGCATGAAAGATTGACGACGACGCGCCCCTCCAAATTACGAAATTGAACCAAGTCGCCCAAAACGAGCGCCATGATCTGATGCGGATGTATATATCTGCCGCGCTCGTCAACCGCACCGATACGGTCGGCGTCGCCGTCGGTCACCAGACCAGCGCAAGCTCCGTCATCGATAACCGTGCGCTCGCAAGCGTCCACCCAAGGCTCAACGGGGTCGGGGCAGATATCTTCTTGGTCAGACGCCTGCCCGGCGTGAATCTCGTGCACCTCAACGCCAAGCTCGCGTAGCAAGTCGGCCAGATAGCCCTGGGCTGCGCCGCCCATCGGATCGACAACCACGCGCAGGTGCGCGGCGCGGATGGCTTCGGCATCGACAAACGATGCCACCGCCTGCATATAGTCAGGAATGATATCCGCGGTGCGATATTGCCCCTCGATCCCCATTGGCTCGGGAGCCATGGTCTCTTCGAGCTCTTCGATGACATCCTGGTTGGCGGTCGAGCCGTCACCCATGCGAATCTTGAGGCACAGATAACCCTGCGGATGATGGGACCCCGTCACCATGAGCGCGCCGCACGCCTCACCGTCATAAGCCGCCGCCCACGTAAGGGCAGGGGTCGGGACAGGTCGCGAAGCGAGCACGGCGTCTAGCCCGTGCGCTGCTAGCACGCCCGCCGCAAGCTCAGCAAACTCGCTCGCCAGGGGCCGGGTGTCGAACCCTATATATACCGTTTTGCCCGGATTGGTCTTTTGCCACAACTCGCCGACGGCATCGGCGATACGGGCAACGTTATCGGCAGTGAAGTCCTCATCGACGCGAGCGCGCCAACCGTCAGTTCCAAAATGAATTATCGCGCACACGCGCAGACACCTCACAGTGTTTGGATCATGGTACGCGTGAGGTATACCCGCAACACGCACTCGGCAACCTGCCGGCACCAGCATTCACCATTTGGGCAAATGCTGCCGAGGACATGCAAGCAATCAAAACCACCCCTAAAAGGGGTGGTTTGCTCTTAGGGTATAACCCTTGGGTTTCCGGCACGCGTCTAAAGGCGCCGGCCCTCACGGGGTTCGGGCCGCACTGCAGGTTGACCCGTGACGGGCCGGTCAAACCGGCGCTATTTGCGCCCCGGCCCCCTATCGAAGGGGTCCTCGTGCTCCTTGACGCTCAGCCGGTCGAGCGCGATGTCGGCCTTCTCCTGCTCCCGGATGTACTTCGCGATCGTCGCCTCGTTCAGGCCGACGGTGGAAACGTAGTAGCCCTCGGCCCAGAACTTCCTGTTGCCGAACTTGTACTTCATTTTCGCGTGCCTGTCGAATACCATCAGCGAGCTCTTCCCCTTCAGGTAGCCCATCACGCTGGACACGCTGTACTTCGGCGGTATCGCCAGCAGCATGTGGACTTGGTCGGGCATCAGGTGCCCCTCGATGATCTCTATCCCCTTGTACTGGCAGAGCTTCCTGAAGATCTCCCCAAGGTCGGACCTTATTTGGTTGTAGATGACTTTGCGCCTATACTTCGGCGTGAACACGACGTGGTACTTGCACATCCACTTCGTGTGCGACAGGCTGTAGGCCTTCTGGGCCATACGCCACCACCGCCCTCTCGACTCGGATTCCTTGCGGCATGAACAATCGCAAGTGTCCGGCGAGGGGGCGGCTTTGTAAAGCCGGTTGCCCCCACCCGCATAGCGGGTGGTTTCTGATGCGGCGCGCTGCGCGCCCCGCACAGGCTAAAGCCTTTAATAAAAAAACCGCCCCGTATGGAGCGGCTTTGCCCTTTATATATCGAGCGCCTCGGCCATCGCTGCCGTAGTGATTGCCGTGGTTCCACAGCAACTGCCCACCATTGCGGCACCGGCATGTCTCCATTCGATGCATGCGCGGGCGAAAGCTTCGGGGTTCTCGTGCCATACGGGGCCATCCTGAGTCTGGACCGGATCGCCCACGTTGGGACGCACCGTGACAGGAGTAGTCGCCGATGCAACCATCCTAGGCACCGCCGCGTTCGCGGCCGCAAGCGAACAGCAATTAACACCAACCGAGTTTGCGCCGTGTTTTTCGGCGTACAAAACGGCTGCCTCGATGTTGAGGCCATCGCCCAACAGGTCGCCTTTGTCATCAACGACAAAACTCACCAGGACAGGCATGCCGTCAGCGGCATCTCGAGCGCCGGCAAGCATGGGCTGCAAATTACGGATAGACGTCACCGTCTCGATCAGCAGACCATCAACACCAGCATTGAGCAAGGCGTGCGCCTGTTCGCGCGCAATGCCTCGGATCTCACGAAACTCGGCAGAGTCCTCGGCAAACCACTCAATACCGATCGGACCCATCGAGCCCAGCAGCAGCTGAGGGTGCGCCTGGCGGGCATCGTCGACGGCCCCGCGATTGACCTCCGCCACGGACGGCGCAATCTGGTCGTGCTTGAGGGCATAGCTTGATGCCTGAAAGGTATTGGTAATGAGCACCTGCGCACCGGCGGCGACATACAAGCGATGGATACGAGAAACGGTCTGCGGCTCCGCCAGATTCCAAAACGCCGGTGGAATATCGGCGGCGTCGTACTCACTCAACAGAACACTGCCCATGGGGCCCTGCGCCAACAAGGTCTCGCTCGACAAGCGGCGCGTAAGTTCCTCGGCACCAAAGCGGTTGTAATAACTCGTATCCATATATATCCCGCTATTCCTCGACGCTGATTCCCTGCTTTTCGAGATAGGCGAGCCAGCGGCTCATCGTGTCCTCGGATAGCGCATGCTCCATCATGCAGGCCTCGGAATCGGCTCGCTCAAATTCGACACCGAGCTCCTGAACCAAAAACGTGCGGATGAGGCGATGACGGTACCAGATAGCCGTGCCAACCTCGCGGCCGCGATCGGTCAGGATTACCTTGCCATAGTGCGATTGCTCGACAAGCTCGGATGCCTTGAGCGCCGAAACCGCTTTATTGACCGATGCCTTGGAGACGCCAAGGCGCTGCGCGATGTCGACCGATCGCACGCCGTTGGTTTCCCCCTCTTCGCTTTCAATGCGAACCATGCACTCCAAGTAGTCTTCGTTCGCCACCGTCAGATGTAGTTCGCGCGAGCTATTTGTCGTATCCATGATCTTCCGTCCCTTCTGCATTCAATGGCTGATTCTACCCCATCCAAGCGTCGCGGTATGCCGTGGCATACCGTGCTAGAGTTCTTGTTGCACACGACGACCAAGATTGGAGCGGTCTTTATGGAAAACACCACCACGAACCCCGATGTCCTCGAGCGCTTTTTGCGCTACGTCCAGATCAACACGCAGTCCGAGGATGCAAACTGCGACCAGGTACCCTCGAGCGCCGTTCAGTTTGACCTTGCCAACGTGCTGGCTGAAGAGCTGCGCGAGCTTGGTGCGGAAGATGCCCACGTGACCGAGCACGCCTATGTCTGCGCGCATATCCCCGCAAGTGTGGGCGCTGAGGACAAGCCCGCCCTGGGCCTGATCGCCCATCTCGACACCACCGAAGTTGCACCGGGCGCCGGCGTGAAGCCGCACATCGTGCACTACGAAGGCGGCGACCTGGTCTGCGGCACGGTTGACGGTAAGCCCGTTGCCATGAGTACCGCCAAGCTTCCCGCCCTGAACGACCTCGCGGGTGAGGACCTGGTCTGCAGCGATGGCACCACGCTGCTGGGCGCGGATGACAAGGCAGGCGTCGCCGAGATCATGTCGCTTGTCGCGCGTATCGCTCAGGACCCTTCTCTGCCCCATCCCGCACTCGGCATTTGCTTCTGCCCTGACGAGGAGATCGGCCACGGAGCCGAGCTGTTGGATATCGATACCTTTGGCTGCAAGTACGCCTACACGGTCGACGGTGGCCCCATCGGCGAGCTGGAGTGGGAGTGCTTTAACGCTGCCGAGGCGACCGTCCGCTTTGAGGGCCAGTCCATCCACCCGGGCGACGCCAAAGGCCGTATGGTCAACGCAGGCAATCTGTTCTGCGACTTCAACGCGTTGCTCCCCTACGTACAGCGCCCGGAGTATACGGAAGGCTACGAGGGCTTTTATCACCTTGAAGGTGTATCTGCAACCGTCGATCACGCCACAGCGCGCTATATCGTCCGCGACCATGACGCCGCCAAGTTCCAGCAGAAACTCGACCTTATTGATGCCGCCGCCTCGATGCTCAACCAGCGTCTGGGTGAGGAGCGCGTGACGGTCGAGATTAAGCAGCAGTATCGAAATATGGCCGAGATCGTTCGTGACTATCCCGAGCTTATTGATGTTGCCAAGGAAGCCTACCTTGCCTGCGGCGTTGAGCCCCAAGTGCTGCCGATTCGCGGCGGCACCGACGGCGCGCAGCTGTCGTTCCGCGGTCTGCCCTGCCCCAACCTTTCCACCGGCGGCTATTGCTACCACGGCGTCAACGAGTTCGTCCCGGCCAGTTCGCTCGTCAAGATGACCGACGTCCTGCAGGAGCTCGTAGCCCGTTTCGCATAAGCCTGGCTGCATAAGCCCAAAAGACGAATCGCCCCGTCCTCTACAGAGAACGGGGCGGTTTTTGATACAAGGGGAGTAGTCAACATCGCAGGTTGAGCCAACGTCAGCGAGCGACGTCCAAGGCGAACAAGTTGGCATGAAAAAGGCAGGGCATTGACCTTCTGGTCATGCCCTGCCTTTTGAATGACAAATTGTCGCCTTGGGCGGCGCGCAGCGTCGAGTCGTTACGGCGTTTGGTAAAACGCCGTAACTTAGTAGTTGGCCTCGTAACCGTTGCCGTCGCCGGTGGGCTGTTCGTAGTAGTCCGAATCGCTCGAATCGCTTGAGCCATCGGAATCGTCAGAGCTGACCGATGAGGTTGCGGTGCCGTTTGCGTAGTCGTCAGACGTGTTGTTGCTGAGGTCGCCGATCGTAGAGCTGGAGCCGTCGGAAAGACCCATGGTGTTGGGACCCTTGGGATCCTTGCCGGCATCGACGCGCTCCATCATTTCCTTGAGCTCGTCCTCGTAGACAAAGACGTAGCTCACACCGTCAATCATGGTGCTGTCGTCGGCGTACGAAGGCAGGTTGGCCGAGTAGATACCGTCGACATCCATACCGCGCATGGCGTTGACCGTAGAGACGATATCCTGAACGCTCATATCGGTCACGAGCATATCGGACAGCGAATTAACCAGGCCAAAGATCTTCGTGGCATCGAAGTTATTGAGAATCTGGTTGGCAAGGGCGCCAAGCACCTGACGCTGGTGGCGCATGCGCGTGTAATCGCCGTCGGCATAGGTGTAGCGGCAGCGGGCATAGGTAAGGGCGGTGGCACCGTCCATATGCTGCTGGCCAGCGGTAATCTTAATATCCAGGTGCTCGGGGTCGTCAACATCATCGGTTGCGTTAATGTCGATACCGCCAACCGAATCAATCAGCGCCTGCATGCCGTCAAAGCTGACCTCGGCATAGTGAGAAATCTGAACGCCGCACAGCTCGTTGACCGCCTGGACCATGGCTTCGGCACCGCCATACGTATGGCAGGCGTTAATCTTCATGGTCGAGCCGTTATAGACAACCTTGGTATCGCGCGGAATGGAGATAAGCGTTGCCTGTTTTTGCGTAGGATCGATGCGGGCCAAGATAATTGAGTCGGCGCGATACGTGTCCTCGCCCGGACGACCGTCGGTGCCAAGAAGCAGCACGTAGAACGGATCTTTTGCCTCGTCGGTATCGACCAGAACCCGGCGCAGATTGTCGGTAATGACATTGGAGTCGCCGAGTTTGCCCATGATGGTGGCAAACCACAGGCCCGCAGCGGTCGTGGCGCTCAGCAGCACGCCGAGCACGGCGATAAGCGCTACGCGACGAACCGTACGTCCGCGACGGCGCTGGCGGGCGCGCTCGGAATAGCGAGCAACGTTGTCGCGGCTGTAGATCTTAGCCTGCGCGCCAGTCGAAGGTCTTCGGGTGTTATCCGCAAGGGGCTTTTTGTTAAACATAGGCAACCTGCATTAGTAGATGGCGGGATCGGAAACGGTGGCATGCTCGACATGCGCGCCAAGCGCCTGCAGCTTTTCGACAAACTGCTCGTAGCCACGTTTGATGTGATGGATGGCCGAGACCTCGGTAATACCGTCGGCGATAAGACCGGCAACCACAAGCGCCGCGCCGCCACGCAGGTCGGGTGAGGTGACCTGTGCGCCCGAGAAGCCCTTGACGCCGTGAATCATGGCGTGATGGCTCTCGATACGAATATCGGCACCCATACGCACGAGTTCGGAGGCAAACATGAAGCGGTTCTCGAAGATGTTCTCGGTAATTACGGAGCTTCCGTCGGCAAGGGCCGAAAGCACCATGATCTGTGCCTGCATGTCGGTCGGGAAACCCGGGAACGGAAGCGTCTGGATATCGACCGGCTTGATGCGCTCGACTCGATTGACGTGGACACCGTTCTCGATACGCTCGCACTCGATGCCCATAAGTTCCATCTTTTTGAGCACCATGCCCAGATGGATGGGGCAGAAGCCCGTAACATCGACGCCACGTTCATCGGCCATCAGGGCGCCGGCGACGATAAAGGTGCCGGCCTCGATACGGTCGCCCACCACGCAATGGGTAACGGGATGGAGCTCTTCCACGCCTTCGATAGTCACGACGGGCGTACCGGCGCCTACAATCTTGGCGCCCATCTCGTTGAGCATGTTGGCGAGATCGACAATCTCGGGCTCGCGGGCGGCATTGTCGATAACCGTGGTGCCCTGTGCGCGCACAGAGGCCATGATGAGGTTCTCGGTCGCACCGACGCTGGCGAACTCGAGCGTGACGGTGGTACCGCGCAGACCTTGGGGCGCATTAGCGTTGATGTAACCGTGGGCGGTATCGAACTCAACGCCCAGGGCCTCGAGACCCAGAATGTGCATATCGATCTTGCGAGCACCCAGGTTGCAGCCGCCCGGCATGGCAATCTTGGCGCGATGGAAGCGGCCCAGCAGGGGTCCCATGACGGCGGTGGAAGCACGCATCTTGGCAACGAGCTCGTAGGGGGCCTCCCATGAATCGACCTGAGAGGTATCAATCTCGAGCGTGTGCTCGTCGAGAACATCGATCGTAGCGCCCATGCCCTTGAGCACCTTGCCCATCACGTGAACATCGGAAATATCGGGCACGTTCTGCAGCGTCGTCTTGCCCGGCGCCAGAAGCGTTGCCGCCATGAGTTTGAGCGCGGAGTTCTTGGCACCCGAGACGGGCACGGAGCCTCCGATGGCGTGGCCACCCTCAACGCGGATAATATCCAAGGTCTACCCTTTCAAAAAGCATGCCCGGGGTGGCTGGGCCATCCCGGGCATGATGTGTTCGCAAATGGTCGAACGCTAAATCGTTTGACTATTGGGCAAGCTTGAGCTTACACCATGCGATTTCATTATAGAGGTAGGCGCGGCGTGCATCATCCTCCGACAAATTACCCAGCTTCTCTTCAAAACCTTGAATATCAGCTTTAAGCTTGTCGGCATCGACGGTCGCCAAATCGCAAGCGCGCTCGGCGAGAACGGTCACGACATCGTCCGCAACCTGGGCATAGCCGCCGGCCACGGCAAACGTGTGGTCGACAGTGCCCATGGCCTTATCGGAAACGCGAACGTAACCGCGGTCGATCGTGCAGATCTCGCTGGAGTGAGCAGGCAGAACACCAAACTCGCCATCCGTGGACGGAATCGACACAAACGCAGCGTCGCCCTCATAGGCGCAGCTCACGGGGCACACGATGCGGATACGCATAACCTACTTCTCCCCCATCTTGCGGGCGCGCTCGCGCACGTCCTCAATCGTGGAAGCATAGCGGAAAGCCTGCTCGGGCAGGTCATCGGCCTTGCCGTCGACAATCTCGGCGAAAGAGCGGACGGTATCCTCGACGCGGACGTAGACACCGGGGTTACCGGTGAACTTCTCGGCGACGTGGAAGGACTGCGAGAGGAACTGCTGAATCTTACGAGCACGGTTGACCGTAAGGCGCTGCTCCTCGGACAGCTCGTCCATACCCAGAATGGCGATGATGTCCTGAAGGTCGGAGTACTCCTGCAGGAGCTCCTGGACCTTAACGGCAACACGGTAGTGCTCCTCGCCAACGATCGAGGGATCGAGGGCGTCGGAGGAAGACGCAAGCGGGTCGATAGCCGGGAACAGGCCGAGCGACGAAATGCTACGCGAAAGAACCGTGGTGGCATCGAGGTGAGTAAACGTCGTGGCAGGCGCCGGGTCGGTCAGGTCGTCTGCGGGGACGTAGACAGCCTGGACGGAGGTAATGGAGCCCGTCTTGGTCGAGGTAATGCGCTCCTGGAGGTCGCCCATCTCGGTTGCCAGCGTGGGCTGGTAACCAACGGCGGACGGCATACGGCCCAGCAGTGCGGAAACCTCCGAACCTGCCTGGGAGAAGCGGAAGATGTTGTCGATGAACAGCAGAACGTCCTGGCCGCGATCGCGGAAGTACTCAGCGGTGGTAAGGCCGGCCAGACCGATGCGCAGACGCGCTCCGGGCGGCTCGTTCATCTGACCATAGACCAAGCAGGTCTTGTCGATAACGCCAGACTCGCTCATCTCGAGAAACAGGTCGGTGCCCTCGCGGGTACGCTCGCCGACGCCGGTGAACACCGAGGTGCCGCCGTGCTCCTGGGCGAGGTTGTTGATGAGCTCCTGAATCAGAACGGTCTTGCCGACGCCGGCGCCGCCGAACAGGCCCGTCTTTCCGCCACGGATGTAGGGCTCGAGCAGGTCGACGGCCTTGATGCCGGTCTCGAAGATCTCGGTCTTGGTGGTGAGCTCGTCGAAACGGGGCGCTGCATGGTGGATGGGGTAGAACTCCTCCACCTCGGGCATGGGCTTGCCGTCGACGGGCTTGCCCATAACGTTCCAAATTCGGCCGAGCGTCTTGGGGCCAACGGGCATCTTCATGGGCTCACCGGTATCGGTGGCGATGAGGCCGCGCTGCAGGCCGTCGGTCGAGGACATGGCGACCGTGCGGACAACGCCGCCCGGAAGCTGGTTCTCGACCTCGAGGATCGTGCTCAGATGACCGATCGGGGTCTCGGCCTCGACCGTGAGCGCGTTGTAGATCGGGGGCACCGCGCCGTCAAACTTGACGTCGACGACAGGGCCGATGATTCGCACGATGCGACCATCACCGGCAGTCGTCTTCTTGGTGGCTTCCTCGACCGCAAGCTTTACGGTGTTATTAGCCATTACTGTTCCTCCAATGCTGAGGCTCCGCCGACGATCTCGTTAATCTCGGTCGTGATCGAAGCCTGGCGCACGCGACTATACGTGCGGGTAAGGGTCGAGATGATCGCGGTGGCGTTTTCCGTCGCGGAGTGCATGGCCTTGCGGCGTGCACCCTGCTCGGCAGCCGCCGAATCGATCAGGGCCTGGTAGATGACCGTCAGGATATAAGACGGCACAAGCTTGCCGAGAACATGCTCGGGAGAGGGCACGAACTCGAACGTGGACGAGATGCGCTTAGGGGCGTCGGTCTCGTTCTTACGCGGACCGTGGGCCATAGCGATCATCTCGGGGTCGAGCGGCAACAGATGCTCGACGCGAAGCTCTTGATCCACGCGGTTCTTGGCGTGGTGGTAGACAAGCTCGACACGGTCAAGCTCACCGGCACGATACGCATCGCAGATATGAGAGGAGATCATGCGGGCCTGATTGAAATCGGGCTCAGAGGAGTTGCCCTCAAAGTGCATGACAACGTTTGCGCGGTCACGGAAATACGTGGCCGGCTTACGCCCGCACGCGATGATCTCGCACTCGATGCCGTCGTTCGCCCAAGAAGCGGCGAGCTTTTCGGCCGTGCGCTCCACCGTCGTATTGAAACCGCCGGCAAGGCCGCGGTCCGAGGCAATAACGACAATCAGGCCATGCTTGACGCTCTCATGCTTCTGCAGCATGGGATCGGTGCCCGAACAGGAGGCGTCGCCGGCGACCGTCAACATGACGTCGGTCAGCGCCTCCTTATAGGGCTCGGCCTGCTTGGAGCGATCGAGGGCACGACGGATCTTGGCCGTAGAGACCATCTCCATCGTGCGCGTGATCTGCTTGGTCGTGGTAACCGAGGAGATTCGCTTCTTAATGTCGCGAAGGTTGGCCATGGGGCTTAGTTCTCCTCTGATCCAGAAACATCCGAATGGTGCTTGGCCATGAACTGCTGCTTGAAGTCGCCGATGACGCGCAAGAGCTCAGCCTTGGTGTCATCATCGATCTTCTTGGCGCGAACCTTGTCGAGCAGCGAACCAAAGCCATTGTCCATGTACTCGATGAGCTCGGCACGGAAGGGCAGCACGTCGGCGATCTCCAAGTCATCCAGGAAGCCCTCGTTGCCAGCGAACAGCGTAACGATCTGCTCGCCAACCTCAAACGGCTTGTAACGCGGCTGCTTCAGGAGCTCGGTCATGCGAGCACCATGGGTCAGCTGCTTCTGAGTAGCCTCGTCGAGGTCGGAGCCGAACTGCGTAAAGCCAGCGAGCTCCTGGTACGAAGCGAGGTCCAGACGGAGGTTGCCGGCGACCTGCTTCATGGCCTTGGTCTGCGCATCGCCACCGACGCGGGACACGGAGATGCCCACGTCGACTGCCGGGCGCTGACCCTGGAAGAAGAGCTCGGACTGCAGGTAGATCTGACCATCGGTAATGGAAATGACGTTGGTCGGAATGTAGGCCGAGACGTCGCCGTCCTGGGTCTCGATAATCGGCAGTGCCGTCATGGAGCCGTAACCGTTCTTCTTGGACATCTTGACGGCACGCTCGAGCAGACGAGAGTGCAGGTAGAAGATGTCGCCAGGATAGGCCTCGCGTCCGGGCGGACGATGCAGCGTCAGCGACATCTGACGGTAGGCCACAGCCTGCTTGGACAGGTCGTCGTAGATGACGAGCACGTGGCCGCCGGGGTTGGTCTCGCTGGCGGGCTTGCCGTCCTCGCCGTTGTACATGAAGAACTCGCCGATAGCGGCACCGGCCATAGGCGCGATGTACTGCATAGGGGCAGAATCGGCAGCGGTAGCCGAAACGATGATGGTGTAGTCGAGCGCACCGTGCTGAGCGAGGGTCTCGCGGATGTTGGCAACCGTGGAGGCCTTCTGGCCGATGGCGACATAGATGCAGACCATGCCCTTGCCGCGCTGGTTGAGGATAGCGTCGATGGCGATGGCGGTCTTACCGGTCTTACGGTCGCCGATGATAAGCTCGCGCTGGCCGCGGCCAATAGGCACCATGGAGTCGATAGCGAGCAGACCGGTCTGAACCGGCTCGCACACCGGGGTACGATCGATGACGCCGGGAGCCTTGAACTCGATGGGGCGACGGTGCGTGGCGACGATGTCGCCCAGGCCGTCGATGGGCTGGCCGAGCGGATTGACGACGCGGCCGAGCATGGCACGGCTCACGGGGATATCCATAATGCGGCCAGTGGTGCGGCACTCGTCGCCTTCCTTGATGGAGTCGACGGCACCGAACAGAACGGCGCCGACCTCGTCACGGTCAAGGTTCTGGGCAAGGCCGAAGACGGTCTCACCGGTATCGGAGCTCTTGAACTCCAGAAGCTCGCCTGCCATGGCGCTCTTGAGGCCGGAGACGCGCGCGATGCCGTCGCCTACCTCGTCGACCGTTGAAACCTCATGCGTATCGACCGTCGCGGAGAGGCTCGTGAGCTGCTCCTGCAGTTTCTTGGCGATATCCTGGGCATTGAGGGTTTCGGACATTAGGCTTCACCTCCGTACGAATTAGCAGAGTTTGCGAGGGTCTCCTGCGCGATGCGCAGCTGCGTCTTGACGGAAATGTCACGACGCTCGCCGCGGGCCTCGAGCACCAGGCCACCCACGATAGACGGGTCGACCTGCTCGATAAGGAATACCTTGCGGCCGAAGTCCTGCTCGCATTTCTTAGTGATGGTTTGACGCAGCTCGTCGTCGAGCGGGATCGCCGTGGTGACGGTCACGCCCACTACATCCTCGTCTTCCTCGGCAACATACTTAAAGGCAGCTGCCACCTTGGGAAGAAGGTCGAGCTGGTCGCGCTTGGACATGGTGTCGAGCACGGCGATGATCTCGGGGCTGGCGGAAGCCAGGCGCTCGATCATCTCGAGGTCCTCGAACACATGGTTCTCGGCCTTGGCGGCTTCCATGAGGGAGCGCGCGTAGGTCTCGAGCACCTTGTCCTGATAGCGGCTAGTCGGCATTCAGGCTACCTGCTTCCTGGATGTAGCGCTCGATGAGCTTCTTCTGCTCGGTCTCGTCCTCGAGTGCCTCGCCCACGATCTTGGTGGCGACGGCGACGGACAGGTCGGCGATGGAGCTCGCAGCACCGGCGTAAATGGACTTGCGCTCGTCCTCGACGGTCGTGTGGGCCTTGGCGATGATCTCCTCGGCCTCCTTGTGCGCAGCCTCGATAATGCGAGCACGCTCGGACTCGGCGTCCTTACGGGCCTCGAGAACAATATCGGCAGCCTGACGACGGGCGTCGGTGACGATCGAGTCAGACTCGGCGCGCTTGGCGATAGCCTCCTGCTTGGTCTTCTCGGCCTCGTCGAGGCTCTCCTCGATCTTCTTGCCGCGCTCCTCCATGGTCTTCATGATGCCCGGCAGGGCGACCTTGGCCAGCACGATCCAGATGATCAGGAAGGCGATGAGCGCCGGGATGAACTCCGCCATCTTAGGGATGAGGATGTCCGCACCGGCGGCGCCGTCCTCGGCGAACGCGGAAACCGGCATGAGCAGCGCGGCCGCGGACGCGGAGAGTGCGATCGCGCTCTTCTGGGATGAAAGATTCATACTTGACGCTCCGTGCTATTTAACGATCAGCGCGACAACGAAGCCGATCAGAGCCAGAGCCTCGCCGAAGGCGGAGCCCATGATGAAGACGGTGAACACGCGGCCCTGGACCTCAGGCTGACGGGCCATAGCACCCGTAGCACCCAGAGCAGACAGGCCGATAGCAAGACCAGCGCCGATAACACCGAGACCGTAACCGATAACTCCCACGATTCCTCCTTTGTCGTGCGTGTCTTATTTCACGCAGGATAACCTTTTTATAACTGCCGGGCTCCATGGGTACGGGCGCCGGCGGTTGAACGAATTGCCTTACCTTTGAGGCGCGAACGGAAGACTACTCCTCCTCCGCGACCTCCTCTGCCTCAGAGACATACACGGCGGTAAGGACCGTGAAGACGTAAGCCTGGATGGCGCCGACCACAAGCTCGATCGCGTAGATCAGGATGAGAATGGCAAGCCAGGCAAGCGAAGGCAGGGCGCCGACGGCGTGAGCCGCGGAAGCCTGCTGAAGCAGCGGCTGCATGAACATGCTCGCCATGATGGCGAACGAACCCATGACCACGTGTCCTGCGAACATGTTGCAGAACAGACGGACGGCGAGCGTGATGAGGCGCAGGAAGGTCGAAAAGAGCTCGACGACCCACACAAGCACGTTCATCGGGAAGCTCACGCCCTGCGGGGCGAGGCTCTTGATGTAGCCGATCACGCCGTGGGCCTTGCATCCGTAGTAGATGAAGTACACGAAGGCGAAGATGGCGAGCGCGGCGGTGGAGCCGATTGCGCCGGTGCCGGGCTTCATTCCCGGGATCAGGCCGATCATGTTATTGATCAGGATGAACAGGAAAAGCGAGCACAGGAACGGGAAGTGCTTCTTCCAGTTCTCACCCACGACACCCTTGCCGATATCGTTCTCGACGTACTCGATGATGTACTCGAAACCGTTGACGAAGAAGCCCTTGGGAACCAGGGCCTGCTTCTTCTTGAACACGGCCAGGACGATCAGGAGCACGATCGTGGAGACGATCAGCCAAAACGAGTACTGCGTGATACCGCAGCTCAGATCGCCCACGACGGGGGTGGAGCTGAACTCGCTAACCAGATGATTAATCTCATCGGGCAGCTTTTCAAAAATTTCCACGACTTACCTTTCGACCTCATGAGGATCCCGCAGTGCCTTGGCGACACGGACCGTGCAGGCGGCCATAAAGGCCACGAAGCCGATCGCCTCGCCCAAGAGGAACATGCGAAACGCCTCTCCGAACAACGCGAACACGACCAGAGTAAAGACGAGCAACGCAATCGCCGAGACCGCGAGACTCACCATCCCCTTGAGCATGTCCGCATTCTGTTTATCGTCAAGAACCGGCTTGAGCGTAAAAACAAAGGGAAGAAAGGCGACCGCGCCCGCGATGGCGCCTGCAACGATAGCGAGCAGATCGGCTATCTGAAACACTGGCGTCCTCACTTTCCTTTTTAACGCTCCACAGAACAGTTCCCGCCAAACATTGGTGACTATTGTACGAGCCAATCGCTAAAGTACAACCGAAAAAGCATCGGTTAATACGCACCTGTTCGTTTTCTTAAGACCTTCTTTATGCCGCAGGTACGGTAATACGTTTTTCTAGAACCCTGCAGGGCAAAACGTCCGTTAACAGGAGTGCGCGTGGACGTCTTTTGCTCGCCCGCGCGCACCATTTCTTCGTATTTGCGGCTGTAGCCGATATCGCTCAGTGGTTAGAGCGTTCCGTAAATACGGTCACCAGCGTCACCCAGGCCGGGAACGATGTAGGCGGCCTCGTTGAGATGGTCATCGATGGCGCACGTATAAATACGTACGTCGGGGTCCTTCTCGGTCAGCGACTTGAGGCCCTCGGGCGCGGCGACGATGCACAGCATGCGGATGTCCTTAACGCCGCGCTCGCGCAGGTAGCTAATAGCCATCTCGGCCGAGCCACCCGTGGCGAGCATGGGGTCGACAACCAGGCAGATGCGCTGGTCGATATCCTTGGGCATCTTGCAGTAATACTCATGCGGCTCGTGGGTGACCTCGTCGCGCTCCATGCCGATATGACCCACGCGAGCGGAGGGCACCAGGTCGAGAATACCGTCGACCATGCCAAGACCGGCGCGCAGGATAGGTACGATAGCGAGCTTTTTGCCGGCAAGCTGCTTAAACGTGGCAGTGGTGATGGGAGTCTCGACTTCAACGTCTTCCATGGGCAGGTCGCGCATGGCCTCGTAACCGTCAAAGAGCGCAAGCTCGCGCACAAGCTGGCGGAACTGGTTGGTGCCGGTCGACTTATCGCGCAGGATCGACAGCTTGTGCTGGACGAGTGGATGATCGACAAGCGTCACACGGGACGTATCGTAGGTAACGGTCATGGGTCTTGCCCCTTTCATTGCGGCCGCAAGATGGCCTTACTGACATGGCGCGCCGCGGCGCTGTTGCCACGCGCCGTGCATAAGTTTAGCGGTTTGTTGTATCGAGTGCTCCGTCGCAGCCCTACTGAGCGGTGCCGAGCGAACGCTTGACGGCATCACGCCAACCAGCAAGGTTGCTCTCACGGCGCTCGGCGGACATATGAGGATGGAAGATTTTGACGATCTGGGCGTTTTGCTCCAGCTCCTCCAAATCCTCCCAGTAGCCGACGGCAAGGCCCGCCAAGTACGCGGCGCCGATCGCCGTGGTCTCCACCGTCTCGCACTGCAGCACGGGGATATCCAGCAGATCGGCCTGGAATTGCATGATGAACTCGTTGCGCGAGGCACCGCCATCGACGGACAGGCGCTCAATCGAAAGTCCCACGTCCTGCTCCATGGCGCGCAGCACGTCATAACTCTGGTAGGCCATGGACTCGCAGGCCGCACGCACAATGGTCGCGCGACTCGAGGCACCGGTCAGACCGCACACGATACCGCGAGCATGCGGGTCCCACCAGGGAGCCCCCAGACCTGCGAAGGCAGGGACGAAGTAGCAGCCCTCGTTGTCGCTAATCGAGGCGGCAAGCTGCGCCGACTCGGTTACGTTGGAGATGATGCCCATGTTGTCGCGCAGCCAGTTCATGGTGGAGCCGGCGGCAAAAATGGAGCCCTCGAGCGCATAGCTGATCTTGCCGTCCGCGGCGATACCGATCGTGGAGACCAGACCGTTCTTGGATTCGACGATCTCGTCACCGGTATTCATGAGCATAAAGCAGCCCGTACCGTAGGTGTTCTTGGTCTGACCGGGATGGAAACAGCAGTGGCCGAACAGCGAAGCCTGCTGGTCGCCCGCCACGCCCATGATGGGCGGCATGTTGGTCATAATATCGCTCGCGACGCGGCCGTAGTCACCCGAGCTCCAGCGAACCTCGGGCATCATAGAGCGCGGGATGTCGAAGAGCGCCAGCAGGTCGTCGTCCCATTCGAGCGTATGGATGTTGAAGAGTGCGGTACGGCTGGCATTGGTATAGTCGGTGGCAAAGACCTGGCCACCGGTGAGATTGTAGATGAGCCACGTGTCGATGGTGCCAAACATAAGGTCGCCCGCCGCCGCGCTCTCGCGCGCGCCGTCGACGTTATCGAGAATCCACTGTACCTTGGAGGCCGAGAAATACGGGTCGAGCGTAAGCCCCGTGCGGGAGCGCACTAGCTCTTCTGCGCCCCGCTCAACCAAATTATCGATCTGAGACGCGGTACGGCGGCACTGCCATACGATGGCGTTATAGATGGGCTGGCCGCTCACGCGGTCCCAGACCACCGTGGTCTCGCGCTGGTTGGAGATGCCGATGGCGGCGATGCGGTCAGAATGGATGCCGCTCTTAAACTGAACCTCCATCATCACGCCGATCTGGCTGGCAAGCACCTCCGTGGGATCCTGCTCCACCCAGCCGGGGCGCGGGAAGCTGGTTTTGACGCTACGTCGCGCCTGGGCAACGATGCAGCCGTATTCGTCGACAATGGCCGCGAGTACCGAGGTGGTGCCACAGTCGAGCGCCATGATGTAGGAACCGCCAAAGTTAAACGAGGCATCTTCCATGCCCAGGCTGCCCAGATTCAACGACATCGCTTACACCTTTCTATTGCATCGGGTCGGACAGGACCCGCTCGATCTCTGATGCGGGAAGTGCGCCTTGGCGTAGGATCTGGAGCCCGCCGTGCTGGAACGACACGATGGTCGAGGCGTCGCGACACGGGGTCTCACCGGCGTCGACGGCAACATCGACCCCCTCCAGGATGCGACCCTCGACGGCGGCAAAGCTTGCCGGCGAAGGCGCGCCGTGCGTGTTGGCGCTCGTGCAGGCAAGGGGACTGCCGCAGGCGCGGATGAGCGCTTGGACCACGGGAGAGGCCGAAGCGCGAAGTGCCACGGTGTCATCGGCAGCGCGCATAAAGGTCGGCACGCAGGGGGCTGCCTTGACCACGATAGTCAGGGCGCCCGGCCAGCATCGTCGCGCAAGTACGCGGGCATCTTCCGGGATATCCACGCCATAGCGGTCGAGTGCTTCGGCATTATCAACCAGCCAGGCGACCGTTTGGGTGAGTTTGCGCTGCTTGAGGGTAAAGATGCGGCGGTAGCCGGTACCGAGCGCAGGGACCGCGGCGCCATTGACGACAGCCTGCGGATCGCGCGGCCACGATGGGAATTCGCTTGTATCTTGGGGCACGGCGTCCGAGAAGGCGTTGACTGCCACGGCGACACCGTAGACGGTCTCGGTCGGGATCAAGGCCAGGCCGCCGCGGCCGAGCACCTCGGCCGTGCGCTCGACGGCGAGCCGATGCGGCTCGCGCGTTCCCTCGTATACCCGATAGACCGTCTGCATGTGTATGCCAGCCCCTTACGCTCTGGTGAAAGTTTGTTTACTGAGGGGCATTCTCGCACGAAACGTTCAACCTATTTGGCCAGAGTGCATGTTGGTTTGGTGAGCGGCTTTAGTAGTCGGTGAAAGTGAGGGGGTCATTGGACTGCGATGAACTTCTTTGGCCTGCCGGCGTGGCGTTTTTGGGCGGCGTAGCGCTCGATGCTGTCTATCGTTATCATCCGACGGCCGTCGACAAGTTCAACATCGAGCTTTCCGGCTTTGACCAGCGCGGTAATCCGCGGAGCGGAGACTTTGAGGTCCAGCGCTGCGTCTTTAAATGTTCGGCACGCCGCTTCCCGAGCGTCCTCGTGGTCGATTTCGACTGAAAGGGCCACGACCTCGGCCGAGCGTTCGTACCCTGCCGGAGTCAAACCGTTGTTGAGGTCGTCGGCCAAAAACGCCATCAGCGCCTCGGTGGCATGGGCAATCGCTTCTTCGCGCGTATCGCCATCGGCAAAAGCGCCGGGAATCTGCGGGAAGCTGGCGCAGTACCCGTCGTCTTCTTTTATGAGAACGCAGTCATAGGTAAATCGCTGCCTCATTTTGCCTCCAACTACCATCCAGCTTGGCGACGAATACTTGCCCACGTGCCCTTCTTTGGTCGATCACCACCAGAGCCGTTCACGGTGACAACACGGTCGCCAGAAACATACTTAGCATGACTACCGACTTGCGCGACCTTCACGAATCCATCGTGCTTGAGTAGGGCAATGATTTCCCGAAAGGTAGGAGGTTGCATGGGCCGACCTCTTTCAGCCGTCCTAATTATAAACTAGTTTATAATTTTTGCTAACCAGTTAATAAATATTACTGGCGCTGTTTGGGCTCGGTGACGATGGCTCGGACGATGCGGGGGCGATCGGTGAGGTCGCGGACGATGCGCACGTCCGAGAGACCCGCCTGGCGGCAGAGCTCGGCGGCGGCGTCGAGGGCACCCTCGTAGAGCTCGCAGGCAAACAGGCCGCCGGCGCGCAGCATGTAAGGCGCCGCATTGAGCAGGCGGCGGAAGATATCGAGGCCGTCGGCGCCGCCCTCAAGCGCCAGGTCGGGCTCGAAGTCCTTGACCTCGTGCGGCAGTGAGCGCATGACGTCGGTCGGAATGTAGGGCGGATTGGAGACAAGCACATCAAAGGTGCCCCACTCTTCGCGGGGAATGGAACTCACCAGGTTGGTGAGGCTAAAGGCGACCTCATCGGATGTGAGACCGAGCGCGTCGCGGTTTTTGGTGGCCAGATCGATAGCGCGCGGCTCGATATCGGTGGCGGTGCAGGTAACGTGGCCGCGGCGCTCCCAGGCAAGGGAGAGCGAGATGCAGCCCGTGCCGCAGCCGACCTCGAGAACGCGGGCGATGCGGGGCTCGGCTGGGGCAGGCGAAGCGGCATCCTGAGCTGAAGCCGTCTCCTGGTCGGCACCCTCGATGGCGATGCCGTATTCGTCGAGCTCGGACTCGGCGGCTTCCGCGACTTCGGCTTCTGCTGCCTGCGCGGCGGCTTCCTCGGCCTCGCGGTCGGCCAGCTCCTCGGCATAGGCACGGCTGCCGAGCACGTCGCTACCCAGCGCAGCCTCATCGGCGGCCGTCAGGTTGGCGGCACGGCGCTCGGCGGTCGCGCGTTCGTCTGCCAGCGCGGCCTCAGCCTTGCGTGCCTCCTCGACCTCATCGTTCCAAGGCAGCTCAACACGCTGACGGGCAGCAGCCTCGGGGCTCAGCACCTCGGCATCCAGATAATTGAGGACTTCCTCGACGAGCATCTCGGTCTCGGGACGCGGAATGAGCACGCCGGGGGCGCACGTGACGTCGATCATGCGAAACTGCGTGCTGCCGGTGATGTACTGCAGCGGTTCACCTTTAGCGCGACGAACAACGGCCGCGTGCATGGTCTCGAGCTGAGCCGCGTTAAGCGTCTCGTCCATGCGCATATATAAGTCGATGCGTGCCAAACCCGTGGCAGCGCAGAGCAGCCACTCGGCAGAAAGACGGGGGTGCTCCTCGCCGCGCTCGGCCAGGTACTCCTTGGTCCACTCGAGACAACGCTTGATGGTCCAAATCTCGTTTGCCATGGGGCCCTCCCCTCTTAAGCGCCGGACGGCGCGCGAATGTCGGAGCAGATTGTACGCGAGGGCGGCACGCGGCAAGGGACGATTGGAAGCGATTATCGAGAATCAGCCCAGAATTTTGCTTGAATCGCAATCGAAGTGTTCATTCGTCGACGTCTAAATCTGCATCCGTCAAGCTTTTGGCAAGGTTGCCCCAAAACTGACCAATATCTAACCAAGAACTTGCCAAATCACTTGACGCGCGACGCATCAAAAATCGCCCCGCGACTTCTCGGACGATTTTTTGAGCATTATTTTCGATAGCAGATGAATGCCGCTAATTTCTTTGAGCAGGTAGCCGGCTTAATGGCCATCAAAGCCGATTAAATAACATCTCAAAGCAATGTGCCCAACCTAGTCATTTAAGAACGTCCCCAATGACTAAAATGCCATCACAGCCGACTGAATATAATATCAAGGCAATGTCCCCAATGACTCCCTACGGATCATTTGACAACCAAGAAAACGCCGATGTTTTGGCAATGCCAGCGAGCGACGTCCAGAGCGAACAAGTTGGCATGAAAAAGGCAAGGCATAGACCTTCTGGTCATGCCTTGCCTTTTGAATGACAAATTGTCGCTCTGGGCGGCGCGCAGCGTCGAGCCGTTACGCGGTTTGGCAAAACCGCGTAACCCACTACACAGCCTGCGCCAGCTTCTCGGCTCGCTCGGCGGCGGCGAGTGCCTCGATCACGGTGCCGAGCTGATCGCCCAGAAGGACGCCGTTGTAGGTGGAGTTGAAACCGATGCGGTGATCGGTCACGCGGTCCTGGGGCTGGTTGTAGGTGCGGATCTTCTCGGAACGGTTACCGTGGCCGATCTGGCTCTGGCGCTCGGCACCGAGCTCTGCCTGCTGCTTCTCGAGTTCCATCTCGTACAGACGGGCGCGCAGCATCTGCATGCAGACCTCGCGGTTCTGGATCTGGGAACGCTGCTCCTGCGACTGCACCACGGTGTTGGTGGGCAGGTGGGTGATGCGCACGGCGGAGTAGGTGGTGTTAACGCACTGACCGCCAGGGCCGGAGGCGCAGTAGGTGTCGATGCGCAGGTCAGACTGGTTGATCTGGACGTCGATTTCCTCGGCCTCGGGAAGCACGGCGACGGTAGCCGTTGAAGTCTGGATGCGGCCCTGGGACTCGGTCTTGGGGACGCGCTGGACACGGTGCACGCCGGACTCGTACTTCATAACGGAGTAGACGCGGTCGCCCTCGACCTTGAACTCAATGGACTTAAAGCCGCCGGCCTCGCTGGGGCTGGAATCGAGCACGGTAGTCTTCCAGCCGCGCGACTCACAAAAGCGCTGATACATCTTGTACAGGTCGCCGGCGAAGATGGCCGCCTCGTCGCCACCGGCGGCGGAGCGGATCTCGACGATGGTGTTCTTGTCGTCGTTGGGGTCGCTCGGGATGAGCATGTACTTGATGTCTTCCTCGAGCTGGGGGAGCTTGGCCTCGTTTTCGGAGATGTCCATCTGGAGCATCTCCTTCTCATCGGCATCGGTGGTATCGTGCAGCATTTCCTTGGCAGCCTCGATGTCATCGAGCGCGCCGATGTACTCGCGCGAGGCGGCAATGAGGTCGGACTGGTGCGCGTACTCCTTGTTGAGACGCGTGAACTCCTTGATATCGGAGGCGACGGCCGGGTCGGAAAGCTTCTTCTCGAGCTCCTCGTAGGCCTTGATGATCTTTTCGAGCTTGTCGCGCATGACGGACTCCTTTATATGCGTGAAGGTGAAAATCGGCAGAATTGATGGGGCGCGGGGCCCCGCTGCGGGGGTAAGCCCGGCTAGAACATGTCGATCCTCAGATACATGCGCATCCCTTCGCGTATGGGGTACATAGTTGCGGTCTAACCCATACATGATAGCGTGCGCAGGCAAACCTGCATATAACCCGCACGGAATCCGACAAAGGGACAGTCCCTTTGTTGGATTCTAGAGCGTGTGGAGCAGAGCGATGAAAAAGCGGACACCCTGAAGGTAGACTCGGCGGGTAATGCGCTCGTTGGTGCCGTGGACGCCTCGGTCGCACTCGTCATCGTCGACCACAAAGGCCGAGAAACGAATGCACTCAGGGCAAATGCGCTGATAGTTGGCAGCGTCGGTCGCGCCGATCACGGTCGAGGGGACGATGCTGACAGGAGCCCCGCCCGTCGCACTCGGTCCGTTTTCCTCCGTCCCCTTTGGATCACGGAAATAGCGGGCGGCGATGGCGCGAACGGCCTCGAGCCCCGGTCCACCGACACGCGGAGACGGCGAAGGCTCGGAGCTGCCGGGGCCCAGCTCCACTTCGACACAACCGGCAAGGTCCGCCCCGGCAACCGCCTCACGGCAGCGCGCCACAACGTCGACCACGCTCGTACCCTCGAGCATGCGGAAGTTAATGTTGGCCCACATATCCTGCGGCATTACGTTGGCGCCGGTGCTGCCACCCTCGATCTGCGTGGGCGCGCAGGTGGTCGTCACCAGCGGATAGAGCTTTTTGCTGGCGAGGCAATCGCGGACAATGGCATCCCCGTTGGCGGCAATTTCATCGGCCGTGTAGAGCCCCAACTCGACGAGTTGAGCGGCAAGCAAGTCGGTCACGCGCGTCGGCCACTCGATATCGCAGATTGCGGTGATGGCACGGCTGAGCACCTCGAGCGATGTGCCGCCGTAGGGGTTGGACGAATGCCCGCCCTCACTCTTCGTCTTGAGTATGATATCGGCGTAACCCTTCTCCGCGAGGTCGGCATGCATAAGCCAGCCCTCGCCCGCGCCATACTCGGCAGCCGAAACAATACGGTAGTCACCCTCGTCGATCAGATATTCAAGTTCAACGCCACGCTCCTCGAGCACACGACCGATCGCCCCCGCGCCGTACTGCGTGGTTTCCTCGTCCTGGCCAAAGGCGAGCAGCAGGGTACGCTTGTGCTCCCAGCCGTGCGCGAGCGCATACTCAACCGCCTCGAGAATGCCTGCGACCTGGTCTTTCATATCGATGGCGCCGCGACCCCAAATGTAGGTGTCGTCCACATGTCCGCTAAAGGGGGCATGCGTCCAGTCAGCCTCGGTGCCGGGTACCACGGGAACCACGTCCATGTGGCCCATGAGCATAATGGGCTTGAGGGCAGGGTCGGAACCGCTAAGCGTCACCAATAGCGAATGGTCGATAAGCTCGACCTTACCCGCCGTAAATACGTGCGGCCAAGCCTGCTGCATATACGCGCGCAGGTCGTCGAACGGCTGCCAGTTCACCGCCTCGGCATCCATACTCGAGATGGTCGGAAACGACAGCACGCGGCCCAGGCGCTCGCACGCACCAGCTTCGTCCAAATCGGCAAAATCATCCTCATGCGCAAAGAAGCGCCAAACCTCGGCCATGACATCCTTTCGATTGTGATGACGAGGGCCGCCCCACGGGAGCGGCCCTGTCATGCAAACATTTGCGGTCGGTTACTTGTCCTCGAGATAACGCGAGAGGAACTCGCGGGTGCGCTGGTGTTTGGGGTTGCCAAAGAGCTCGGCCGGCGCGGCGTCCTCGAGCACCACGCCCTTATCCATAAAGACCACGCGGTCGGACACGGTTCGGGCAAAGGCCATCTCGTGCGTGACGACGACCATGGTCATGCCGTCGGCCGCGAGCTTGCGCATGACCTCGAGCACCTCGCCCACGATCTCGGGGTCGAGTGCCGAAGTCGGCTCGTCGAACAGCATGATCTGCGGATTCATGCACAGGGCGCGTGCGATGGCTACGCGCTGTTTTTGACCACCGGACAGGCGGCCCACGGCGGCGTGCGCGAACTTTTCGAGTCCCACGCTCGTCAGATGCTCCATCGCAATTTTTTCAGCCTCGGCCTTGCTCATCTTTTTGAGCATGACGGGCGCAAGCGTGCAGTTGTCGAGCACGTCCATGTTGTTGAACAGGTTAAAGCCCTGGAACACCATGCCGATGTCCTCGCGGAGTTTATTGATATTGCAGCGCTCGGCCGTAAGGTCCTGGCCGTGGAACCAGATGTGGCCCGCGTCCGGGGTCTCGAGCAGATTGAGGCAGCGCAGGAAGGTCGACTTGCCCGAGCCCGAGGCGCCGATAATGGTGACGACCTCGCCGGGGTTAACGGACAGGTCGATGCCCTTGAGTACCTCGAGCGAGCCGAAGCTCTTGCGCAGGCCCTCAACGCGGATGAGCGGCTCATTGGTCTGTGCGGCGGCCGCAACGCCGGTAGTGGCGGTATCTGCCATGATGATTCTCCTCGTCTTAAGCCTAGTTAGAGCTGGGCAGCGTGGCCGGAGCCTCGGCACCGAGCTTTTTGCCAAAGGCTTCGAGCAGGCGGCTCGCCACGAGCGTCAGGATCAGGTAGACCACGAGCGCCACGCAGTAGACCTCCATCTGGCGGTAGTACACGCCGGCGACCGTGGTAGTAGCGTACATAAGGTCGAACACGCCGATGACCGAGAGCACCGACGAATCCTTGATGTTGATGATGAGCTCGTTGGTGAGCGCCGGAATCGCATTTTTAATGCCCTGGGGGAACACGACTTTGCGCATGGCCTGCCACTGCGACAGGCCCAGCGATCGCGCCGCCTCGGCTTGGCCGGGATCGATGGACTCGATGCCGCCGCGCAGGACCTCCATCATGTAGGCGGTGGAGTTAAGCGAGATGGTGACGAGGCCGGCGGTAAAGGTGCTCCAGATCTGGTTGGCCTGGGCGGTCTCGAAGCCCATGCCGCGCAGAACGGTAAAGCCCGCGTAATAGATAAGCAGGCCCTGGACCATCATGGGCGTGCCGCGCACAATGGTGGAGTAGACGGTCGCGAAGCCGCGGCCGATACTCTTAAAGAAACGCACCAAGTCGTTGTCCACGCGGTCGAACGTCTGAATGCGCAAAAACACAAAGAGCAGTGCCAGGAAGAAGGCGATGACGGTGCCGAAGGTGGCAAGCGCGATGGTGATTTCGATGCCGCGGATGAAGAAGTCGCCGCTCTTGTAGGTCATGTAGACCAGGCTCGACAAAAAGTCGCTGGGGTTGGAATCCGAGACAATGCTCACCTGCACCAGGTCGATAAACGACATGATGCAGCGGTCCACGAAAAAGATCGCTGCGATGGCGACCACAACATAGCTACCCAGGCGCGCGCCGCGGCGGAAACGCTCGGAGGCGAACGGCGACTTTTCGCGATAGTCGTTCCAGTGCATGAGCTTGGTGACGAGTGCCGCCGCCGACACGACGACCCAGGCCCACAGGATCGCCCAAAGGCAGTCCTGGAAGATGCCAGTGGGCGCCAAAAAGCTCAGCGGCGTGGGGTTGCGCTGGCTAAACGCCAGGCCAAGCGCCGCGATGACGCTCGTGCCCAGGTATACGTAACGGTGATCGGCCTTGATAAAGGAGGCCAGGCGATTGACGGTTTTCATGCTGCCTCCCTATGCCGGCTGACGGTCGAGGCACGCGTCCCACATTTGGTCGCGCTCCTCTTGGCTAATGCCCTTGAGTGTCTTGTCGATGAGCTTAAGCAGTTTGTCCGAGCCCTTGCGGCAGCCGACGTTTGCCGCGACCTCCTGCTTAAAGCCCTCGCCTTCGGCAAAATGAATGGGAACGATGCCCGGGTTTTGAGCCATATAGCCCTTCTCGTTCTCGGTGTTGTAGGTCACGGCGTCGCAGGTGCCCTGCAGCAGGTTCGAGAACACCGTGGGGACGGAGTCGACCGGGTTTTTGTGCACAACGCCCGGGATCTCGTCGATGACGGTGTCGAGCATGGTGTCCTTTTGGCCGAGCACCGTGGCACCGCTAAAGTCGCTAAGCTTGGTGGCGTTTTGGTAGGGCGAGCCCTCTTTTACGAATAGGCCAAAGTAGCCAATGAAGTACGGGTCGGAGAAGCCGACCGACTCTTCGCGCTCGGGCGTGGCGCTCATGCCGGCGATGATGAGGTCGATTTGGCCGTTGTTGAGCGAATCGATAAGGCCCGAAAAGCTCTGCTTGACGGCAACGGGCTCGCCACCGAGGGCCTTGCAGACGATCTTGGCGATCTGCACGTCGTAGCCATCGGCATAGGCGCCCTGCACGTTGTCGATGGGGATGGTGTACTCGCTGGCTTCGGAAACCTGCCAGTTGTACGGGGCGTAGGCCGCCTCCATGCCAATGCGGATCTTATCCTTGCCGATAACGGAATCGGACAGGTCGTCGCGACCGCCACCCGTCGTGGGCTGAACTACTTCCAGCGTGGAGGGGCGCTGGCAACCGGCAAGTGCGCCGGCGACGACAGTAGCGCTCGCAGCGAGAGCGCTACCCAAAAAGATGCGACGGCTGCATATCGGCTGCGGATGCGCGTCGCGTTGATGGGGAGAATGCATAATCTGCCTTCCCTGTTGAATCGTATGCTGACGACTTAACAGGATACCGCTCAGCGCTACCTCCAGCAAATGCATATATAAATGCATATATGCAAGTTTACGAACTGAAAACGATTGATAGTCGTTGGAGACGTTCTTAAACGACTAGTCAAACAAGAACGTCCCCAACGACTAGTCCCAGGTATGCAGCCTGTTAAAGCAGAGTAACGCTAAAGCTGCGAACATCCGTCTCGCCGGGAGCCAAGGTGATGGTGTTGACCTTGTGCTCAAAGACGTCGTCCTCGGTGTCCATGGTGGTGTGACCGGTCCAGGGCTCGAGCGCCACAAACGGGGCGTCGTTGGCGGCAGACCACACGCCAATGTACTTAAAGCCCTCAAAGTCGATCTTGACGCCGTGGCCCGACTTGCGGCCGCGCAGCGTGAGCGTGGAGCCCGGGGTATCGGTGAACATGATGGCGTCGTTATCGAAGCTGCGGTGCGTGATGGGCAGCACGTCCGAGTTATCGGGAGCCTTGTAACTGCCCTCGAACGTCATAAGACCGTCGGGCGTGATGATGGGAGCCTCATTAGTCCAAGCCTCGGTAAACGCCAGCTCGTAATCCTCGAATGCCTCGTCCTCGGCACCGGGAGCCGGTACGTTAAACGCGGGGTGGCCGCCCACCGAGAACGGCAGGTCCACGTCGCCGGTATTGGTGACGGCAAAGGTCTGGGTAAGTGTGGCGTCACCAGTCAGGGCATAGGTCATGTTGAGCTTAAAGTGGAACGGGAACGCCTTGAGCGACTCGGGCGTGTCGGTGATCTCGTACGTTACCGAGGAGCCGTCCTCCGAAACCTCGACCAGCTTGTGTTCGACGATGCGCGCGAGTCCGTGGCGCGGCATCTCGCAGGTGCCGGCCGCAGACGTCGCCGTGTTGTTGCGCAGCGAGCCCACAATGGGGAACAGGATGGGCGCATGCTTGCCCCAAAAGGCGGGGTCGCCCTGCCACAGATACTCGTTGCCGTTGAGGGCAAGGCTCGTGAGCTGGGCACCCATGGAATCGATGGCCGCGGTGAGGCCGCCGCGCTTGATGGTAGTGACAGTAGACATGCTACTTCCTCCAAAAGTAAACAATAGTGTCGAGGGCTATTGTCCCACTCTTGGCGGCGGGACGGGACGGCAGGCGATTATTGAGTAGCCATAGCGGAATGAGCGGCGAGTGCCTACTGGGTATCCACGTAAAGGTCGAACCTGCCCTGCGGTGTGGTGTCGACCGTGTCGGGCGCCTGTGAGTTAAAGCTCACGGGGACCATGCGCTTTGAGGCACGGAAGCGCGTGCCGTCGGTGGCGACGGGCGGTTCATCGACGGTGAGCTCGTAGTCGCCGGGCTTAAGTTCGATGCCGTCACCAGCGGAATTGACGTATTGATACTCGTCAATCGTCTGCCCTTTGAGCGTACGCCCCACGATGTGGATGAGCATTTGGCTGTCGCCACGCGCGGTGTCCCACGTCGCGCCGTCCTTGACCTCGACCGACACATGTACCGAGCGCGTGCGGCCGAGCGATTGCTCGATAGACATCTCGACCTTGGCGGCGTCTTTTCGCTGTTGTTCAACATGGCTCCAGACGTTTCCAATTACCGAGCATGCGATAACGCCGGCCATGAAGGCGATAAGGATGGGGCCGAGCGGAGAACGGCGGCCCGCGTCTTCCTCACGAGCCAGGTCGGGGCGATGTGTGGGCGCAGGCGCCTGGGCGCCTTGCGCGGGCACGTCGAGAATGCTGAAGGATGCCGTGCTGTCGGGGTCGATGGTGTGACGCGGCTGCGGGATCTTTGCCGGCGAGATGGACATGTCGGCTGGCTCGCCGAGCGTGGCCGTAGCGTCGGCCTTGGCCTCGTCTGCCTCGGCCTGGGCCCAAGCTTGTTCGAAGGTCAGGGGCTCGACGGGGTCGAGGGCGGCGTCCGAATCGGCGGCGACGTCGTTGCCGGTCTCGTCCTCGTCGCTCGACACGTCACGCGGCATGGGCTCGTCCCACTCCTCGTCCGGAGCCTCACCCTCGCTATACCACCATTCAAAGTTATCGATATCCATACGGGGCGCCCCTTAGGCCTCGCAAATAAACACTCGCTAGTCTTATACCCCCAGACGGCACGGCAGCTCGCCGGCACAGATAGGAAAACCATCACAACATTCGACGTTTTTCCTCGATTTCGAGATTTTCGCCGAATGTTGTGACGGTTTGGGCGACCGGCCGGCAGCGCAATGTGACAAAGAGACTGTCCCTTTGTCACATTCTGCTAGAGTTGCAGGGATTGAATCTCGCTTATTCATGCGACATTGGAGTGACAACCTTGACCGCCGCAACCACGCCTAAAAGTAAGTCAACCGCCGCCGCGCTCTCCCCTGCGCGCACCAAGCTCTGCCTGGCGCTGCTCGTGCTGTTGGGATTCTCGCTCGGCTGCTCCGAGTTCGTGGTCATCGGCATCGAAAGCGACTTGGCAACGGAACTCGGCGTATCGCTTGCCACCGCAGGCCAACTTATTAGCGTGTTTGCGCTTGTCTACGCCATCGCGACGCCAGTGCTTGCGCTCAGCACGGGGCGTTTTCGCCGCTACCAGCTGCTCGTGTGCTACAGCATCGTCTTTGTGCTCGGCAATTTGGTTATGGCGCTGGCGCCCAACTTTCAAGTGCTGTTTATCTCGCGTATTGTCCTGGGCTCCGTCTCGGGTGCGCTGCTCGCCGTGGGCGTAACGTACATCCCTGAGCTGCTGTCCCCGCAGCAGACCTCACTCGCCATCTCGGTAGTGTACGGCGCGTTTTCCGTGGCAATGGTCTTTGTCACTTCGATCGGCAAGTTTGTGGCCGACACGCTCGACTGGCACGTGGCCATGTACGGCACGCTGACCTTTGCCGTTCTGATCTGCGGAGCGCTCGTGGCGTTTATGCCGCGCGCTGGGCAAACCGACGAGCCCGCCACTTTTCGCGAACAGGCGGGTCTACTACGCGAGCCGAGCATCATCACCGGCATGCTCATCTTTTTGTTTGGCGTGGGGTCGGTCTACGTTTTTTACGGCTACGTGACGCCTTATCTTGAGCAGGTGCTGGGCATGGGCACGGTCGAAGCCAGTACCACGCTCATGGCCTACGGCGTGTTCTGCCTGATCTCGAACATCCTGGGCGGATGGATCGATGCGCGCTTTGGCATGAAGGCGCTACTCGTGACGTTTGTGCTGCAGGCTGCAGCGTTACTCGGACTGTTTGCTGTGGGCGGCACCATGCCGCTCGCGCTGGTCTTTGTCTTTAGCCTGGCGCTGCTCATGTACCTGTTCTCGGTGTCGTGCATCACGCACTTTATGGACGTGGCACGCAGCCGCCATCCCAAGTCGATGGTACTCGCAAGTTCGGTTGAGCCCATGGCGTTTAACGTCGGCATCTCGTTTGGCACCGCAGTGGGCGGCGCCGTGGTAAGCAGCGTTGGCATTGCATATGTAGGCGCGGTCGGTGCCGTGTTCTCGCTTGTGGCCTGGGCGCTCACGCTGGTGACGATTAAGTTGGCTCGCTGGGAACGCAAGAGGACGATGGCGCAGGCGTAGATGCGATACTCGAGCTCGATGATGGCGATCGAAAGGAAACCGCATATGCAACGTGTACTGTTTATCTGCCATGGGAACATCTGTCGCTCGACGATGGCTGAGTCCGTGTTTACCGAGCTGGTGCGGCGCGCCGGGCGCGCGGGCGAGTTTGTCATTGACTCCGCTGCGACCTCAACTGAGGAGATCGGCAACCCGCCGCATCATGGCACGGTCGCCAAGCTGCGTGAAGTCGGGATTCCCGTCGTTGCGCACCGTGCCCGCCAGGTGCGTCGCGCGGAGTATGGCGACTGGGACCACATTGTCTATATGGACGACGAGAACGCCCGCGGCCTGCGGCGCATCTTTGGCGACGACCCCGACGGCAAGGTTACACGCTTGCTCGATTGGACCGAGCGCCCCGGTGACGTGGCCGATCCCTGGTACACCGGCAACTTCGATGCCACCTACCGCGACGTGCTCGACGGTTGCACCGCTATGCTCGAGCAACTGTAGACAAGCGAGGTCGCGAGCCACGTCTCCGGCGCGAAACGAGCGTGGGTTTTCTCCCACTTTGAGCGCTCGAGTGCGCTCTAAACGGGAGAAAATCCACGCTCATGAATGTGACAAAGGGACTGCCCCTTTGCCACATCCGGGACTGGCCCTAGACCGGCTTGACCTCCAGCTTTATCCCCTCGGCGCAGGAGTCGCCCAAAACATCCGAAAGGGCCCAGGTCGCATATAGCGGCAAATAGAGAACCGCTCCGTTGCGCTCAACGTTGCCTCTCGAGAAAACAATCCCGAGCCTTACGCCATATTCAGCCGTATCAAGCACATGACCGAGCGCAGCGTGCGCGTGGTAATAGGAGCCCGATTTAACCTCGATCGGAACAGCCGTCCCATCCGGCCCATCGACCACAAAGTCCACTTCACCGCGCTTTTTTGTCTGATAGTAGTAAAGCTGGCGATTTTGGGCAGCCAGCTGCTGGGCCACCACGTTTTCGTAAAAGCCGCCCAGATTGGGCTCCTTGCTATCAAGATACGCCGCTTGGGCGACTCCAACGGGGTAGCGCGCCATCAACATGCCCGTATCCGATTGGTATAGCTTGAACTGCGATGGCCGTGCCGTCTTGAGCAGGGGCGACTTTGGCTCGGTTACGATATCGGCTTTGAGAGCAACGCCGGCATCGACAAGCCAGACAAAATCTCGCTGGTACTTCTCATAATGCGCCTTGGGGTCAATGGAATTGAGCACGAAACGCTTGTGTTCGCCCTCAAGCATAATGGGGAGCTGATCGTAGATGCTCTGCACCTGAAGGGCACGCCCGCTTGCATACTTGGAAATATCCCGTCGGTACTGTTCGTTGAGCTCGGACTGTAGCTGACGAACAGAGGCAAGGTCGCCCTGCGTGTCAAGGAAACGCTGCACGACCTCCGGCATTCCGCCGACAACGGTATAGGTCCTGAAGTTTGCCATCATCGCGTCATGAATGTAATCAGGAATGGGCCTCTCGCTGATACACGCGTCACGTATCGTTTGGCGAGCCCCCTCGCTCACCCCGGTTGCCCAGCAAAACTCCTCAAAATCGAGCGGGAACATCCTAAGCTCGTGGACATACCCCACGGGATAGGACCTGACGCCCTTGAACTGGGTCCCGAGCATTGACCCCGAAAACGCCCAGCGGCACCTCCCGTCCTCTACAAGGAACTTTGCCATCGTCATGATGTCGGGGGCCTCTTGGACCTCATCGATAAACACGAGCGTTTTGCCTGGTGCAATCGACTTTCCCGAAAGAAGCGTCACCCTGCTGATGAAATCATCGGCATTCCGCGCCTCGAGAAGAGCATCTTTTGCCTGGCGATTTTCCATGAGATTGAGCTCGATGTAGGTTGCATGGCTGGCTTTGCCAAATGCGCGAATCGAATAGCTTTTGCCGATCTGGCGAGAACCCGTGATGAATAAGGCCTTTTGCTCGGCAGACTTCAGCCAACGCTCCAGCTCTGCCGCTATTTTCCTGCGCAGCATAGGCTCTCCCCTCAGTGTCATCAAATGAAATGCAAAGTTTTATGCGCTTAATTATCGATGAAATGTATGATTTTTAGAACCTAAAATCGGATGAAATGCAGAGATTTAGGATTATAAGCAAAAAGAAGGGGCAGCCCCGGCGAATGTGACAAAGGGACTGTCCCTTTGTCACATTGCGCTCGACTACTCGTCGACGATCTCGGCAAGCCAGACGTTCAGCGTATCGACCTCGGGGCAGCAGAACTTTGCCGTGCCGGGCTCGTTGCCAGGCACGGTTCCGCCATAGCGCAGGATATCGATATAGGGAAAGCCCACATGGCAGGCCATAGCGCACATCTTGCCGCGGTCTCGGTCGAAGTCAAAGACGTCGCCCGGCTTGTGACCATGGTGGCAGCGGCACGCACCCAGCTGGTCCACGCAGCTCACGCGGATACGCGGACGCTTGCCACGCGGCGCGCCGAGCGGCTTGTTCTCGCCCGCAGGCTTGACGCCGCCCTCATCAGCATTACTCATGGTCAATCACATCCAGGCAGGCCTCGATGGGAAGGCCGGCGGACTTATCCTCCTGGTCGGCATTGCGCTCGATAAGCTCCGCTACCACGCGCATGGCATCGCTCGTCGCACGCTGCAGGCTCCAACCGGCCATAACGCGGCCGACGAGCACCGCCGAGAACGTGTCGCCCGTGCCCGGGAAATAGACCGGAATGAGCTCAAAGGGAATCGTGAAGTACTCCCCCGCCACATGGTCGTAACCGATAACCGCGTTCGTGCCATTGACCACGGCGCTCGTAATGACCACCGACTTGGCACCCAGCTCGCGCACAGCGTCCACAAGGGCGCGGGCCTCATCGGGCGTAATTTGCTCGGCGATAGGCCTATCGGCAAGCAGGCACGCCTCGGTATAGTTGGGCACCGCGTAGTCTGCGCACTCCAGCAGGCGCCGCATAAGGCCAATCGTGGACTCGGGCACGCCCGCATAGAGCTTGCCGTTGTCGCCCATGATGGGGTCAACGAACACCTTGGTGCCCTTTTGCGCACGGCGGTGGCAGAAGTCCGAGATGATGCGCGTCTCTTCCTCGGTCACGATAAAGCCGGTCGAGATGGCGTCGAACTCAAAGCCGAGCTCCTCCCAGATAGCGAGGCTCTGGCGGACATACTCCGTGGTGTCGTGGATGTAGAACTTGGGGTAGTTGAGCGTATCGGAAACGAGGGCCGTCGGCAGGTTGTGAATGCGATAGCCCATGTGCGACAGCACCGGCAGCATGGCGGAAAGCGCGACCTTGCCGTAACCGCACATATCGTTGATCAGCAGCAGCTGAGTGTTCTTCATGAGTGTCCCCCTTGGTTCGGGCGCGGCGCGGCAGCGCCACAGTGCGACTAAGTGTAGCGCAGGGAACGTTACGAGCGAAGTCGGGCAGCGTGAAGGGCAAATTGTTGCAGAAAGGTTACGGGAAGGAAGTTAGTCGTTTGGGACGTTCTTAAATGACTAGTCAAACAAGAACGTCCCCAACGACTAACCCAACGACTATCAGCGCAAGGAGTGTCCCCAAGTGCCGGCACATAAGGAACGTCCCTAATTGCCACCTAAGTGCCAAAACGACTGGTCGGGCAACACCGATGTCTTGGCGAAGTCAGACACTATGACCCAATCCAGGGGCACGGAAACGACAG